>CACZRZ010000059.1 GCA_902783655.1 uncultured Bacteroidales bacterium | reverse complement strand
GACTTGCATGTGTTAAGCCTGTAGCTAGCGTTCATCCTGAGCCAGGATCAAACTCTTCATTGTAATATCCTATTTTTCTTCTTTTTTCCGTGAAAACAAGATGCCAATGTGATACGTATTCCTGACCTTCTTGGAATCTACTATAACAATAGAATCGACGGTTCGATTCTCATTTCTTGTACTACTTTCTTGTCTATGTAAATCTCTCAAAGAACTCTTCCTTGCAATCTCCGAAGGGGTCTCCCTCTCATTTGCGGATGCAAAGGTACGGACTATTTTTGGACTGACCAAATATTTTTGCAACTTTTTTCAATTTTTTTTCTTTTTTCTTTGTTTTGTTGCTTAAATCAGGCTTGTGTAGTAACTTTGTATGCTTGTATGCGCGAACAATAATATAAATATAAAATAATACGTTTAACACAAAAAACTATGAAATCATTCATCAAGTACACATTGGCCAGTTTGCTGGCTTTGATTTTGTTCACTGTCATAACCACCATCATCGCATTGGTGTCTATGGCAGGCATGATGGCATCGGACGGCATGACAGCCTCGGTAAAGGACAATACAATCCTGCGCATCAACCTGGGTGGCACCCTGGAGGAGCAGACACAAGACGACCCATTCTCGTCGCTGATGAGCGGCAACGAAGAAACCGTAGCTGGTCTGCAGACCTTGGCCGAGGCCATTCAGAAAGCCAAGGACAACGAGCATGTGAAGGGCATCTATCTGGAAAATGCCACGTTGTCTGGCACTCCCGCCACGATAGCGGAATTGCGTCAGACGTTGGTTGACTTCAAGAAGAGCGGCAAGTTCATCGTTTCGTACAGTGACACATACAGTCAGTCAGGTTACTATATTTGTTCCGTTGCTGACAAAATCATGTTGAATCCCGAGGGTATGGTCGACTGGCACGGTCTGGCCTCAGAGCCTATGTTCTTCAAGGACGCCATGGCCAAGCTGGGTGTGAAGATGCAGGTTTTCAAGGTGGGTACTTTCAAGAGTGCCGTTGAGCCATTCATCAACTCCGAAATGAGTGACGCCAACCGCGAGCAGGTGACGTCGTTCCTAAGTGGTATTTGGAACAACATGCTGAAAGACGTAAAAGCCTCGCGCAAAATCGATAGCGAGAAACTGAACGCACTGGCCGACGAGTACGTTGCCCTGCACCCTGCACAATATATGGTAGAGAATCGCTTGGTGGACACCCTGACCTACCTCGACGGTGTCAAGGCTTATCTGAAAGCCAAGATGGACGTGGACGAGGATGAAAGTCTGCGTTTCATCTCGCCCAAGGAGATGGCCAACGCCGAAATTCCTGGCTACAAGGAGCAGGATGACAAGGTAGCTGTGTACTATGCTGTGGGCGACATCGTACAGACCAGCGGCAGCATGTCTCCCCTGGGCGGCAGCGGTCCCCAGATTGTGGGCGAAAAGGTCATCGACGACCTGCGTGCCCTGCGCGAGGACAAGGACGTAAAGGCTGTCGTGTTGCGTGTGAACTCTGGTGGCGGCTCTGCATACGCCAGCGAACAGATCTGGCGCGAAGTTGAACTGCTGAAGGCAGAGAAGCCAGTTGTCGTGTCGATGGGAGGTATGGCAGCATCAGGTGGCTACTACATTTCGAGTGGTGCCAATAAGATTATCGCCGAGCCCACCACCCTGACCGGCAGCATAGGCATCTTCGGAATGTTCCCCGATGCCAGTGAGCTGATAACCCAGAAAGTAGGCATTAAGTTCGACGTGGTGAAGACCAATGCCTTGAGCGACATGGGCACTATGTCCCGCCCGATGAATGCCGAGGAAGGCCAGCTGATGCAGGGTATGATTGAACGTGGCTACGAAACCTTCACCGGCCGTGTTGCCATGGGCCGCAAGATGAAGATTGAGGATGTGAAAGCCATTGCCGAGGGCCGTGTGTGGACAGGCGAGCAGGCCAAGGAACTGGGTCTGGTGGACCAGTTAGGCGATTTGGAAGCCGCCATCAAGGTTGCTGCCAAGTTAGCCAAAGTGGAAAAATATAACCGTGTGAACTATCCCGAGCCCGAACCTTGGTACCAGACGCTGCTCAGCGACAAGAAGTCAGGCTACATGGAAGCCGAAATGCGCAACATGCTGGGCGAGTACTATACCACGTTCTCGCTGATTCGCACCATCGGCACGCAAGACCGCATTCAGGCGCGCATACCCTTCGATCTGAATATTAAGTAATAGAAAAGTAAGAGGTGAGAAGTTATGGAAGGTGATTTAGTACGAATAGACAGGTGGCTGTTGCCGTTGAGTTGGCTCTACGGCATCGGGGTTGCAATACGCAACGCCCTGTTCGACCTGCACATACTGAAGTCACACAGCTATAACATTCCCATCATCAACATCGGTAACATCACCGTAGGTGGCACAGGCAAAACCCCGCACACAGAATATCTGTTGCGTCTGTTGAGTCATTCGTATCGTGTGGCAGTCCTTAGCCGAGGCTACAAGCGCAAGACGCGTGGCTACATACTGGCCACAATGGAGAGCACGGTGGAGGAGATAGGCGACGAGCCGTGGCAGATGAAGCAGAAGTTTCCCGATGCATACGTGGCTGTGGACCACAACCGCCAGCGTGGGATACAACGCCTCTGCACCGACGAGGCCACTCGCGATGTCGACGTCATCCTTCTCGACGATGCCTACCAGCACCGCTATGTGCATCCGGGCATCAACATTCTGCTCGTCGACTATCACCGCATGATCACCGACGACTGCCTGTTACCAGCTGGCCGGTTGCGCGAACCCAAGGAAGCCAAACATCGTGCCAACATCGTCATTGTCACAAAATGTCCCCATGACATCAAGCCGATGGGATTCCGTGTGGTACAGAAAGCCCTCAACCTGATGCCCTACCAGCGGCTCTACTTCAGCACTTTCCGCTATGGCCAGTTACGACTGCTCTACGGCAATGAGGAGCGTTCGCTGTCGAGCATCACTCAGGACGAGTCCGTCCTGTTGCTTACCGGCATTGCCATGCCCGAACAGATGAAACTCGACCTGAGCCTCCATACGAAGAGCATCACAGCGCTGTCCTTCGCCGACCACCACTACTACACGCAGACCGACGTCAGCCGCATCAATCAGGCTTTCGAACGGTTGCCAAAACCACGAATGATTATCACCACTGAGAAGGACGCCCCTCGCCTGCTCCTGACCTCCGGACTGAGCGACGAGGTTAGGCAGTCGATGTACGTTCTGCCTACCGAAGTTGAAATCATGCGAAACGAAAAAGAAAACTTTAACGATAAAATCACAGGCTATGTACTCAAAAATTCAAGAAACAGCATCCTGGCTAAAGGAGAGAATAACCTCTAACCCGACAACGGCCATCATTCTCGGTACGGGTCTCGGACGATTAGTCGATGAAATAGAAATCACTCAGACCATCCCCTACGCAGAGATTCCCAACTTCCCACAGTCTACTGTCGAGGGTCACTCTGGTCAGTTCATCCTGGGCCGTTTGGGCGGCAAAGACGTGGTGGCCATGCAGGGTCGCTTCCACTTCTACGAAGGTTACCCGATGAGGGAGGTGACATTCCCTGTACGCGTGATGTACGAATTGGGAATCCGCACCCTCTACGTCAGCAATGCCAGTGGCGGCACCAATCCCAACTTCAGTGTGGGCGACATCATGATTATCACCGACCACATTAACTTCTTCCCCGAAAATCCACTACGCGGTCCCAACTTCCCCACCGGGCCCCGCTTCCCCGATATGCACGAAGCCTACGACCATGAACTGATAGCCCTTGCCGACAAGATTGCAGAGGAAAAGGGCATCAAGGTGCAGCATGGTGTTTATCTTGGCACTCAGGGCCCGACCTTCGAGACGCCTGCCGAATACCGCATGTTCGCCCGTCTGGGTGCCGATGCCGTTGGCATGAGCACCGTGCCCGAGGTCATCGTTGCCCACCACTGCGGCATCAAAGTGTTTGGCGTATCGGTCATCACCGACCTGGGCGGTTTCGACAATCCTGTTGAGGTCAGCCACGAGGAGGTACAAAAAGCCGCCGACAAGGTGCAGCCCAAGATGGCAGAAATCATGAAGGAAATGATTAGACGCTCGTAGGCAAATGCAATTCATAATTCATAATTCACAATTCATAATTCATAATTAGCAATTGGAAATATCCGAATTGGGTGAGTTTGGCCTGATACGGCGACTCACCGAAGACATCAAGGCAGAGAACAAGAGTACCGTGAAGGGCGTAGGCGACGACTGCGCCGTGCTCGACTACGGTGGTCCCAATCGCATACTCGTCACCACCGACCTCCTCATGGAGGGCGTCCACTTCGACCTCCAGTATACCCCTTTGATGCACTTAGGCTACAAGTCGGTGATGGTGAATCTGAGCGACGTCTATGCCATGATGGGCACTCCCCGTCAGGTCACCGTCAGTCTGGCCCTTTCGAAGCGCTTCACCGTCGAGGACATCGAGACGCTCTATTCCGGCATACGCTTGGCCTGCGAGCAGCACCACGTAGACCTCGTGGGCGGCGACACCACCAGCAGCCTCACCGGACTGGCCATCAGCATCACGGCCATCGGCGAGGCCCCGGCCGACGAGGTGGTTCTGCGCAGCGGGGCACGCCCCAACGACCTCATCTGCGTCTCGGGCAACCTGGGAGCAGCCTACATGGGTCTGCAGCTCCTGGAGCGCGAGAAGCTGGTCTATTACCAGCAACTGAAGGAGGCCGGTGACCAGCGCGACCAGGTACAGTTCCAACCCGAATGGAGCGGACGCGAATACCTGCTCGAGCGCCAGTTGCGCCCCGAGGCCCGCAGGGACATCGTCGAACGCCTGCGCCAGGCCGGCATACGCCCCACCGCGATGATGGACGTCAGCGACGGACTCAGCAGCGAACTCATGCACATCTGCACGCAGAGCCACACGGGATGCCGCATCTACGAAGAACGCATCCCCCTCGACTACCAGACCGCCGTCATGGCCGAGGAACTAAACATGAACGTCACCACCTGCGCCCTGAACGGTGGCGAGGACTACGAACTACTCTTCACCGTGCCCCTGACCGACAACGAACGCGTCAGCCAACTGGAGGACGTGAAGGTCATCGGCTACGTCACCGAGGAGAAACTCGGCCGCGCCCTCATCACCCGCGACGGTCAGGAGTTCGAGCTCAAGGCCCAGGGATGGAATCCCTTGAAAGCATAGCTTCTACGCGCGCGATACATATTTATAATATATAGTAACGATGAAAAAGTATCTTTTTATTCTGCTGGCTGCCATCGCACTGGTGGCATGCAGCGACGATGAAAAAGCCCCATCCCGCGAAGCAACCCTAAGGACAATGCAGGGGGACTATCTGGGCGAGCTGAAAATGGATTCGCGCGTCAACGATGCGCTGAAGTGCAGCCT
>CACZRZ010000058.1 GCA_902783655.1 uncultured Bacteroidales bacterium | reverse complement strand
TTCTCGTCGAGCCCCATCTCCTGTATGATGTTCTTCACGAGATTCTGCGAGTCGCGGTCGTCGTAGATGGTGAAGTGTGACGAGAAACCGATGTGTTCGCTCTCGTAGCGAAGGATGCGATAGAAAATGCTGTGGAACGTGCCCATCCACAGGAGACTGGCCTCATGCTCACCCACCAGTTGACCAATACGCTCGCGCATCTCCCGCGCTGCCTTGTTGGTGAAGGTCAGGGCCAGTATGCTCCACGGTTCCATTCCCTGCTGCATCAGGTAGGCTATCTTGTAGGTGAGCACACGTGTCTTGCCCGAACCCGCTCCGGCAATCACCAGCGAGGGAGCATCACAGCACTGCACGGCCTCCCATTGGCTGGGGTTCAAGGATTCGCTCAGGTCTTTGTCTCCGCTATTATTTGTCTTATTCTTCATCGGGCTCCAGGTTATCGATGTCGAGGATATGCAGTTGCAAGGCACGAACGGCGAGACGGGTGGCATTGACCCCGACACGTTCTCCCTCTGGGAAAAGGCGATTGATGAGTTCCGCCTGACGTTTCTCCAGACTCTTCGTTCCGAAAGGCATCCCACGAAGCTGGGCAATCATCTCCTTCGTGTAACCCAAGGCCAGATGACGCAGAAAACGTTCGTCGTACTCGTCGATGTCGTAGCTGATGGCAGCATCACGCTTCAGTGTTTCGGCCATCACCGACTTCTTGAAGCGGTCGACAATCTTCTCCAGGATGGGTTGGTTGAACACGAGCTGGCGACCCTTCATGACGAGCATCACATCGTCGCGAGTCAAGAGTTCGCCCGTCTTCAGGATGATGCCGTCGGCCCCTGCCTTCAGAACCTCCACCCACAGGCGTTCGTTCAATATCTCGCCCGTGAAGATGAGCACATGACACTGAGGATAGCGAGTGCGCACCTGTCGGCATATCTCCACGCCGATGGTTGTGCTGCCCCCCAGGCCTAAGTCCAAAAGCAAAAGGTCGGGTTCTGCCACACGGAACAGTTTCCATACCTCACTCTCGTTCTGTGCCGTACCGATGACTTCTGCCTCGGGAATCTCCGTACGGAATATCTGCTCGGTGCCCTTCAGCTCGAGCTTAACGTCTTCTACAATGATTACTTTGAAGGTTTCCATTTTTATAGTTACGAGTTAGGAGTTACGAATTACGATTTTAATAAGGTGAAATATATTTCATATCCCTTGCCTTCCGAAGCCTGTTGAGCCACAAGTCGGCAGCCGGGATGATTGGCATAAGTATCGTGCTCACGAAGTATCTGCTTAGCCACCAGACAAGGGATGTGGTGAACATCGGGGAAGAACAGGTTGGAAAGGTAGTCGTCAGGCATTGTGTTCGCTTCGTCCCGAAGGGTAAATCGCACAAAATCGCCATCTTCCATAGCCGAGAGTGACAGGCGGGCTCCTTCGTGACTCAGCATCTCCGTCATCAGCGATTCGAGCAACTGGGCAAGCAGAATCTCATCGGCCAGGACACAGACATCGGTGACTCGTGAGTCATCGAGCTGTGGCTCATGAGTCGTGGGGCTGCGACGCGCGAGTCGGCGAGCCACGACTAAGGAGTCGGTAAGCATCTTGTTTACAGACACACTCTGACGCTTATAACCTGGCTGGCTGACCTGCTCGTCAGCTTGCTGACAAAGCAACGTATAGATGTGACGGTAGTATTGTACAAGCTCAGACAAAGGCTGGATGTCCTGCTCCTGCATTTTCTCAACCAGCAGCCGAATACGTGAGGGATAGTACATCGACTCGTGCTTGATGGTCGAAAGACAGTTGTCGAGAATCAGGTTCTGGACATGAAGGCGGTTCTGTTCGAAGTCCAGCCGCGCCTGTTCGTCCGATAAGCGGCTGATGTCATCATTCACTTGACGCATGGGTTCCACATAATCGGAAACAATGCTTTGGCGATATTTCTCAGCCAAACTTTTGGCATCAGGGTAGTGATGAGAGAAAGCGAACTGTAGCCCATCGACTGACGACTTTCGCTTCACCAGAATATAAAGATTGGACAAATACACCTTTAGTGCAATGATTCCACGTTTCTTGACTATCTCACTGCTAACCAATAGTCTATAGGCAAAGTAGGATAATACTAAAGTCAAGAGTATGGAGAGCGAAAGAAGGATGTTGCTGCGACGATGGGCACGCTCCATTTCGTGGAAGTAGGTAGGCAGGGTGGCATCCTGATGGATATATTTGTGCAGTCGAATGCAGGCGCGGTTGTTGTAATGATAAAGCGGAAAATCGTGAAGCGACAGAGCAGCCAGCGCCACCTCATTGCGCAGTCCGACTATAAGTTCGTAATCGGCCTCTTCGCCCGACTTTGCCCACAACATCTCAGCACTCTCGTGGGAAGGTTCTGCATCAAGTAGTGTCATGGGCGGTTCTTTTGGGTGTTCCTGATTCAACAGGTCAATCACGTGACCAGCATATTGCAAGGCATCGGAGTAGCGTCCAGTGAGATTGGCCTGATAGAGGGAATCGTAGAACATGGTCACGTCGTCGGCATGACCGAACATAGGCCAGCACAAGAGGAACAAAATGAGCCGCATGACACGAGGCAAGCGGAAGTAGAACGTACTCCCCTGCCCCACCTGGCTGCGCACACCAAAGGCACAGCAGGAGAAGAGCGACGAAGTCTTCTTATACTTCTCTATAATTCCTCGACAGTTCATCAATCCAAATCCAAAGCCCTTTCCCTCACGGTTTTGTCCGATTTCTGCTGCGTCGTACACCTTACTGTTCGTGATGGTGTCGACATCCTCCGGCGAAAGTCCGCAGCCTGTGTCGCAGACCTGTATCTCCACATATTCGTCAGCTTCCTCGGCAGACAATGTGACACGTCCTCCGGCAGGTGTGAATTTGCGGGCATTGTCGGCCAAAGTGTTTATCATAAACAATGTCAGGCTTTCGTCAGCCTTTACCAGAGCCGACACTTCACCGACACTGAGTTGTATCTGTTTTTGGTCGAAGGCGTAATGTCCCTCCTCCACGATGCGGAAGAGTTTGTCGAGTGGGAATGTAGTGATGCGCAGGTTCAGCTGTCCCTGTTCCATCTTTATCCACTCGGTGAGCACAGCATTGTAACGCTCAATCTCATCGACCAGTTCCACAATATACTCACGACGCTCAGCGCTGATTGCACCATCTCGTTTTATGCGCACCACCTCGCCCCCAATGCGGTCGAGGAAAGGCACGATACCATGCACCAGCGACACCTTGGCACGATTCTCGGCATTCTTGCGTTTGTTTTCAGTGACACCACGATGAGCTATGAGCAATTGCTCTTCAGCCTCCTCACGATTATCTTCGAGATGCGTGAGGTGCTCTGCTGCCCAGTTGCGGAATTCTACTTCTGGTGTCCATCGGCCTTCGTTCAGTTCGCTCAGTTCCATTGCGAAACGATGTTTCATGCGCCGTCTTATCAACCAAGCCAAAAGCCAGACAAGCAATAAGGCCATCATGCACCACAAGATGCGAACATACAAGGAGCGCGTCTCACGCTTCAGTTCCATCGTACGGTTCTCGAGCTCAAGGTCCTGATTAGAGGCGAGAAGAAGGTCGAGGTAGGAATTTCGATTGTAGTCGGAAGCCTGCTTCATGTCCATTGCACTGAACACGAGGCTCAGTTGCTGTCGAATGCCGGCAATCCATTCGGGCACCGTTGAGATCCGAGGGTCGTCTATCCATTCCTTCTCCACACTTCGTCCCACATCGTCAGGGTCGAAGGCCCTCAACGTGTCAGGCGAGATGTCGCCATAGTAGCGCAGGTGATGAAGATTAACGCAATGCAGGGCCTGCATATAGCTTTCAAGTGCCTCCTCATAATGTTCCTGCTGGAAGTATATCTCGCCCAATGTGCGGTAGGTACATGCCGTCTGGAAGAGGTCGTTGTAATCCTTAAACAGCGACAATGCATGGCGGGCAAATGCCAATGGCAGTCCCTGCTCGGCTTGCCAGTCGGCATGCTGGAAGCGCAGCAGGTTATAGGCATCGGGACGCTGAACCAGCAACAGGGAGTCGTTGGTCAGGAACATCGTGGCAAAGGCCTGCAGACTGTTGGCCTCGAAGTATCGAAGTGAATCCCTGCGGCTGGAGATGTAGGCACGAAACAGGTAATCGAACTCCTGCAGGGTAATGTCCTGGGCATCGCGCCCCTCGACCAATCCGCCAGGACCAAGCATGTAGTTGTAATATACCCATTGAGCCGTATCGACATGCAAGCGTAGGCACGGCGGAACGGCATCCAGTTCGGCACGAGCCTGGGCGTCTTGTTCTTGATAGAAGTAATAGGTAGAGGCAATGATGTGGAACTCCGTCTGTGCATACACCCAAAGTGCCACATCGTGGGGTGACATCTGTTCCTCCTGCTTGGCCAGCTGGACCATGCGTTCTTCAGCACGACTCTTTGCCTGGAAGAAGCGGTCGCCATGTCCTGTGCGCTGACACGTTTTCATTTGCATAACGTTGCCGCACAGTCGAAGTAAGGTGTTAGGCTTACGCGAACGAACGAGAAGGAGAATGCTGTCGGCACGGTCGAAGTTCATCTGCTGATATTCGACGAAGGCCAGATTCAGCCACGACTCGCAAAAGCCGTCGTTATAGTCGTTGGAAAGGTATAGTGCCCGATGAGCCAGAGCTGAAACGGAATCGATATTCACATAGCGGAAACTGTAGGCTCGCGCGTTGAGCGAATCTACCTCATCCCTCCGTTCCTGTACCACATGGCCCTTACAGGCGACGAACAGGCTCAGGAGAGCCGCTACAGCGATATACCAGCTACTTCGCATTCAATATCTTTTCCATTTCGGCAAATTCATCACCCATATTCAGATTCAAATAGATACGGTATAGGGGCTGTGCCCATCGCTTGCTGTCGTCTGGCATCAGTTTGCGCACTTGCTCCATTGGTTCTTTGGCATTACGATAGAGTTCCAACAGGGTTTGTCTGTCCTCTCTGCATTTCGGGTCGCGGATGTCATTACATGCAGTAGCGGCAAAAGCAACCGCCTTGTTCAGGTAGGATATACCTTTATTATAATATGCATCCACCATCTGGCTGTCGAGCCGAAGTGCCTCGTTGGACACAACGATGCACGAATCGTACTGTTCCTTGCCCACGTACATCTGGCTTTGCCCATACCAATATATGGCCCTGTCGCCCACGCGATGCAGCATCGAGTCGCACAGGGCGATAGCCGTATCGTAGTGTTTGCCTTCGGAATAGTAATCCATCAAGTGGAGGAAGAAGTAGTCGTGGGCAGGATAGAGGCGCACACCCTCGAGCAAGTTCTTCACCCAATTGTCGCTGTCTTTAAGCGATTCGTAGCAGCGGACCTTGTACTCCTGCAGCGAGACACGCAAGGTGGAGTCGGCACCCGAGATGGCATCGTCGATGTAACGAAGCGCCTCCTTGGCCTGATTGGCATTATATGCCGACACTGTTGCCCAGTATGCCACATGAGGCAAGAGGGTGTCGTTGCGGAATTCGAAGACATCGAGAAAGAAATCGCTCCGAGCCGTACGGATATACATGTCGAAGTATGGAAATGCCTCGGCATACTTGTTCCGCTTCAGCAGGAACTTGCCGCCGTTGAGCAGATTTGGGCGATAGGTGGTCATGATCTCGCGCCCTCTGTTATGATACCTGTATTTTACTTGTCCCAAGTCGTCGGGCTCCGTCTCAATGCTGTCGCAGATGAGCAGATACTCGTGCATCTTGAGTATCGTAGAAAAGAACTTTATGGTGTCGTACGGCTGCTTCAGGTAGAACTTCAGGTTCTCGGCGGCATTCATGCTACGCTCCAACTCCTGAGCCATGAAGTACATTTCTGCACGTTGTGACTTGGTGACATCCTCACGAGCCACATTGTCCATAAGGTTCTTTTCTGCGTTTGCCTGGTTGCGATTGTTCTTGATAGCGGCTTTGGCCTCGCTCAGCAAGGTCTTCACCTTCACTGGTTTGGTGTCTGCCGCACAGATGCCAGATGCGAAAGCAAGTAATATAATAAGGTATAAGATGCGCTTCATAAGAAAAAGTGAGCCACTCCAGGACACTTCGCCTGGAGTGGCCATTAGTATTACGTGTTTATTTCGTGTAAACGTCCAGTTCAGCGGCTTTGTCCTTCTGACCCAGGTTCTTGTAGATGGTCTGCAAGGGACCTGCCCACAGGTCGGGCTTATCGGCAGCCTTCTCGCGGCAAGCCTCGAAATAGCTTGCTGCCTCACGGTAAAGACTCTTTACCAGTTTCTCCTCAGCCTTGTTCAGCTCAGCTGTGGTCTTGAACTTCTTGCCATCAATCTCCTTGTAGTAGTTTTCGGCAGCCTGACGATAGAGAGCCATGCCGCACATGTTGTAGCCATCCACGAATTCGGGGTCAGCCTCGACAGCCTTCTTGAAGAAAGGCAGGGCCTCGTTGTACTTCTCCTGTGCGAACAAACTGTGGCCCTTACCATAGTTGGCCATCTTGTTGTTGGCATCCTTCGCCAGCATTCTGTCGGCAAAGTCGCTCATTTGCTGGCTACCCTTCTTGGCAAAGTAAGCCAGCAGGTTCTGTGTGGCCACTTCTGCATTCTGGGATGTGGGGTCGGCGTCAATCATTGCCTCCAGCGCTTTCACCCAGTTGGCGGTGTCGCCCTGCTGCAGATAAATCTGCGGACGGCTACTCATTACGAAGTTGTGGCTACCCTCGTCTGGGAACTGCAGAGCCTGATCGTAGAACTTCTCGCAGATGTCGTAGCGCTTCATCGTGTAAGCCGTATAATAGAGGTTGAAGGCAAACTGGCTGACAGGATACTGAGGATTAACTACAGCCTCTTCGTTGGCCACCTTGGGGTACTTCTTGGCAAAGTTGGCATACTTGTTATAGGCAGCTATTGCCCCGTCGAGATTCTTGGTCTCTGTGTAGAAGATACAAAGGTAGGCGTAGTAGGTCATGAGCTTTGGCATCTTCACCTTTGCCTGAGCCAGAGGCACCTTCTGCATTTCGTCCTTGGGGTTGGCGTATTCCAGCTGTCCATAGCAGCCCTCGCACACGCCGTCAACCGACTTGGCAAAAGTCAGCGTGTCGAACGTCTGTTTCTGTGCGGCAAGGTTAAGCTCGGGGTTCAGCAACTGAGTGCTCACGTCGTCAAGAGCCTTGTTGGCATCGAACAACTGCTTGGGAGCCACATGTCCGCTTGCAAGTGCCTTCATCAGCAGCTCGTTGGCCTGCAGCGACTTCTCCTTAATCAGAACGACGTTCTTGTCAATGACGCCTTGGTTCTTTTTCTCTCCCTTTGCCTCCTCGGCCTGGTTAGCTTGGTAAAGGGCCGTCACCTCGTCGCGCAGTTTAATGCCCTGGGTCAACTGCGCCTTAGCCTCCTTCTGAGCAGCCTTCAGTGCGGCTTTCTCCTCGGGGGTTTGTGCAAATGCTGCACTGGCAGCCACCAGCATCAGCATTGAAAGGAAAATCTTCTTCATTGTGTTGTTGTATTAAAAGGTTAATCTTTAGAGAATTTTCTATTTACAATTTGACAAATTTGTGGTTAAATAGTTTATTCAATGCCGGGAATTTCAGGGTCAGCCATTGGTTCGGTCTCAGCCTCTTCCTCGCGGTCAACGACACAGACATTGCTGATTACGTCGTTGCGCTTGGCGATGTCGATGAGCTTGACGCCCTGAGCCACGCGGCCTGTCTGACGAATGTCGGCAGCATGCATGCGGATGGTGACACCAGACTTGTTGATAATCATCAGGTCGTCATCGTCGTTCACTACGCGGATGGTCACGAGCTTACCCGTCTTCTCCGTGATGTCGATGGTCTTCACACCCTTGGCACGTCGCGATGTCTTGCGATAGATGTCGTTGCCCTCCTCGTCGGTCAGGGCGCTACGCTTGCCGTAACCGTTCTCGCTGATGACCACGATGGTATCGTTCTGCGGGTCGTTCACGGCAACCATTCCTACTACCTCGTCGTCGCCACCGTCCAGCGTCATGCTCTGCACGCCAGTAGCCACACGGCCCATCGTGCGCACCTGGTCCTCGTTGAAGCGGATGGCACGTCCGTTGCGATTGGCAATCACGATTTCGTCCTTGCCGTTGGTCAGCTGAACGCTTACCACACGGTCGTCGTCGTTGATGTTGATGGCACGAACGCCCATCATGCGCGGACGGCTGTAGTCCGTCAGGCAAGTCTTCTTGATGATACCTTTCTTGGTGCAGAAGATAACGAAGTGGTTGGCACAGAACTCCGGGTCGGCGAGTTTGCGGATGCAAAGGCAAGCATTCACCTTGTCGTCCGGCTCGATGTTGAGCATGTTCTGTATGGCGCGTCCCTTCTGGGCACGAGTGCCTTCGGGCAGTTCGTAAACGCGCAGCCAATAGCAGCGTCCCTTCTGGGTGAAGAAGAGCATCGTGTTGTGCATCGTGGCAGGATGGATGTACTCTATGAAGTCGTTGTCGCGGGTGCTCGAACCCTTGTACCCTACTCCACCACGCGACTGGGCACGGAATTCGGCCAGCGGCGTGCGTTTGATGTAGCCCATGTGCGAGAGGGTGATGACCACCTCGTCGTCGGCATAGAAGTCTTCGGCGTTGAACTCGCTGGCCGCAGGCTTAATCTCCGTACGGCGTTCGTCGCCGAACTTGTCGCGAACCTCGATGAGCTCGTCCTTCATCACCTGGCGGCACAGATTGTCGTCGTTCAGGATCTGGTTGTAGTACTTGATTTTCTCCTGCAACTCGTCGTACTCGCCGTGCAGCTTCTCCTGCTGCAGGCCAGTCAGCTGAGCCAGACGCATATCGACGATGGCCTTGGCTTGAATCTCGTCGAGGTCGAAGCGAACCATCAAGTTCTGTCGGGCCTCCTCGGGCGTCTTGCTGGCCTTGATGATGTGTACCACCTCGTCAATGTTGTCCGAAGCAATGATCAAGCCTTCCAGGATGTGGGCACGCTCTTCGGCTTTGCGCAGGTCATACTTGGTGCGGCGGATAACCACATCGTGGCGATGCTCTACGAAGTTGGCGATGCAGTCGCGCAGGGTCAGGAGTTTGGGCCTGCCCTTCACGAGGGCGATGGCATTGACAGAGAACGAAGTCTGCAGGGGCGTCATCTTGAACAGCTTGTTCATCACCACCTGGGCATTGGCGTCGCGCTTCACATCGACCACGATGCGCATGCCCTCACGGTCGGATTCGTCGTTGACGTTCGAGATGCCTTCCAGCTTCTTTTCGTTAGCCAGTTGGGCGATGTACTTAATCATCTCGGCACGGTTCACGCCGTAAGGTATCTCCGTGAAGACGATGGAGTCATGCGTCTCGCCACTCTCTATTTCGCCTTTGGCACGCATGATGATGCGTCCGCGGCCTGTCTCATAGGCATCCTTGATGCCCTGTACGCCCATGATGTAGGCACCTGTGGGGAAGTCGGGACCTTTCACCCATTCCATCAGGTCCATGCTCGTCAGTTCCGGATTGTCGATGAAGGCAATCGAAGCGTTCAGCACCTCGGTGAGGTTGTGGGTGGGAATGTTCGTGGCCATACCTACGGCAATACCTGTAGCGCCATTCACCAGCAGGTTGGGTATCTTGGTTGGCATCACGGTGGGCTCCTTCAGCGTATCGTCGAAGTTGTTCACCATGTCCACCGTCTCCTTGTCCAGTTCGTCCATCATGGCCTCGCCCATCAGCGTCAGTCGGCTTTCGGTGTATCGCATGGCGGCAGCGCTGTCGCCGTCGATGGAGCCGAAGTTACCCTGACCGTCGACCAGCGTGTAGCGCATGTTCCACTCCTGTGCCATACGCACCAGGGCTCCGTAAACACTGGAGTCGCCGTGTGGATGATACTTACCCAGCACCTCACCGACGATACGTGCCGACTTCTTGTACGGTTGGTTGTGGACATTGTTCAGCCCCTTCATTCCATACAGGATGCGACGGTGAACGGGCTTGAAGCCGTCGCGTACATCGGGCAAAGCACGAGCTACGATAACCGACATGGAGTAGTCGATGTAGCTTTTCCGCATTTCATGCTCGATGTCAACTTTAATGATTCTGTCTTCTGCGTCTTGCATGTTTATATAATATTAATAATGTATATTCCTTAAAAACCGATGCAAAGATACGAAATAATTACGAAACACGAAATACGAATCACGATTTTTCGTCCTTAAACTATGTTAAAAACGTCGTGAAGGGGGGTGTTCGGACAGTGTCGGACAACTACCCCCGACGCGCTCAAAATCGATTTCTGTGCCCTTTACGGCGATGCGCTGTCCAGTGAGGCATGTCCTCAGACCTCGTATTCAAAAGCCGTCGTTGGCATAGGAAATGGGCACGAAGCTGGCGTGCCTCTTCTTGACGCACAATTGTCCGTCAAGCGAAGCGACGCGTCGTTGGAGCTCATACGATACTATGCTTTCGCTTGACGGACAATTGTGCGTCAAGCGGAGCCTCACGAACTTCTGACTCATGCGACACATGAAACCGGCCTCTGCAATACATGAAACGAAGTCCCTTGATACGGGAAACAGAGGTAAATGATAGGTCGCAATAACAATTTGTACGCTTTTCGTGCCCTTATTTCATCATTTTTTATTACCTTTGCACAATATTTAATAAATTAAGGTATAAAGAACAATAGTATATGCTGACATTACGATTGATTACAGAAGAGACGGAGCGTGTGATTCGCGGTCTGGAGAAGAAGTGCTTCACGGGTGCCCGTGAGGCCATCGAGGAAGTTATTGAGGTGGACAAGACCCGCCGTCAGGCTCAGACGATGCTTGACCAAAACCTGAGCGAGGCCAAGAAGCTTGCGGCTGAGATTGGTGGCCTGATGAAGCAGGGCAAACGCGAGGAAGCCGAGGAAGTGAAGGCTCGCGTGGCTGCCCTCAAGCAGAAGGGACAGGAACTGGAGCAACAGAAGGAGGAGGCCGAGAAGAAGCTCACCACCCTGCTTTGCCAGATACCAAACATACCCTACGACGAAGTGCCCGAAGGCACATGTGCCGAATGCAACTGGGTGGTGAAGTCGAACCTGAAGGAATGCCAGGAGGGCGTCGATACCGTTGGCAACTGGACAACGAACCCCGAAGTGCCCGAGGCAAAATTGCCCCACTGGGAGCTGGCCAAGAAATACGACCTCATCGATTTCGACCTGGGTGTGAAGATTACGGGTGCCGGCTTTCCCGTCTATCGCGGCATGGGTGCCCGTCTGCAACGCGCATTAATCAACTTCTTCCTCGACGAGGCACGTGCGGCTGGCTATGAGGAGATTATGCCTCCCACCGTCGTGAACCAGGCCAGCGGCTACGGTACCGGCCAGTTGCCCGACAAGGAGGGCCAGATGTACCATTGCGAGGTGGACGACCTCTACCTCATACCTACGGCCGAGGTGCCCGTTACGAACATCTATCGCGACGTGATTATCCCTGAGCAGGAACTGCCCATCAAGAATTGTGCCTATACCCAGTGCTTCCGTCGCGAAGCAGGCAGCTACGGCAAGGACGTACGCGGACTGAACCGCCTGCACGAGTTCTCGAAGGTGGAAATCGTCAGAATCGACACCCCTGAGCACTCGAAGGAGAGCCACAAGGAAATGCTGGAACACGTGGAAGGCCTGCTGAAGCAGCTCGAACTCCCCTACCGCATCCTGCGCCTGTGTGGCGGCGACCAGTCGTTCACATCGGCTATCTGCTACGACTTTGAGGTATTTTCCGAGGCTCAGAAGCGTTGGCTGGAGGTTTCGTCGGTATCGAACTTCGACACCTATCAGGCCAACCGCCTGAAGTGCCGCATACGCCGACAAGCCGACAAGAAGACGGAACTGGCTCACACGCTCAACGGCTCTGCCCTTGCCCTGCCCCGCATCGTGGCCGCACTGCTCGAGAACAACCAGACGCCCGAAGGCATCCGCATACCCAAGGCCCTGCAGCCCTACATGGGATGTGACATGATAAAGTAGAACTCCCAACAAATAAGGTAAAAAGATAAACATTATGAACAAGATTGTCAAGAAAGAACAGTTCAGCGAGAAGGTATTCAAGTTGGTGGTCGAGGCCCCGCTCATTGCCAAAGCACGCAAGGCAGGACACTTCGTCATTGTCCGTGTGGGCGAGAACGGAGAGCGCATACCCCTGACCATTGCAGGCAGCGACCCCGTTGAAGGCACCATTACGCTGGTCATCCAGACGGTGGGAGCCTCCACGTCGAAGCTCTGCGCCCTCGCCGAGGGTGATTACATCACGGATGTGGTGGGTCCCCTGGGCCGTGCCACACACATCGAGAACTTCGGCACCGTGGTTTGCGCCGGAGGTGGTGTGGGCGTTGCTCCCATGTTGCCCATCATCCAGGCCCTGAAGGCCGCAGGCAACCGCGTTGTCAGCGTTCTAGCCGGACGTTCGAAAGACTTGATTATATTGGAAGACGAGGTCCGCAAGTCGAGCGACGAAGTCATCATCATGACGGACGACGGTTCGTATGGCCAGAAGGGCGTTGTGACCGTCGGCATCGAGCAGGTCATCCAGCGCGAGAAGGTGGACAAGGTGTTCGCCATCGGTCCTGCCATCATGATGAAGTTCTGCTGCCTGCTGACCAAGAAATACGAGATTCCCACGGATGTCAGCCTTAACACCATCATGGTCGATGGCACAGGCATGTGTGGCGCCTGCCGCATCACCGTGGGAGGCAAGACGCGCTTTGTCTGTGTCGATGGTCCTGAGTTCGATGGACATCAGGTGGATTTCGACGAGATGTTGCGCCGTGCAGGTGCCTTCAAGGCCGAAGAGTTGGCAGCAATGGAGGCCTATCAGGCACATCTGGGACAGCCGGCCGCCCCACAAAAGGAAGAAACCAAAGGCTGTTCTGTATGTGACGATTCCATCGCCACCACAGAAGCCGCTCCCCTCTCCGAACTGACTGACCGCAACGCACCCTGGCGCGAAGAACTGCGTAAGAGCATGAAGGCAAAGGAACGCACGCAGATAGAACGCTGCCAGATGCCTGAGCTCGACCCAGTATATCGTGCCACCACTCGCACTGAGGAGGTAAACCAAGGCCTAACCGTAGAGCAGGCCCAACGCGAGGCCAAGCGCTGTCTCGACTGTGCCAACCCCACCTGCATGCAGGGTTGTCCGGTCAACATCAACATCCCTTCGTTCATCAAGAACATCGAACGCGGCCACTTCCTCGACGCAGCTCGAGTCCTGAAGAGCACATCGTCCCTGCCCGCCGTATGCGGTCGTGTTTGTCCGCAGGAAAAACAGTGCGAGGCACAGTGCATACACTTGAAGATGAAGGAGCCTGCCGTTGCTATCGGCAACCTGGAGCGCTTCGCTGCCGACTACGAACGCGAGAGCGGCAACATAGCTCTGCCCGAGGTGGCAGAGAAGAATGGCAAGAAGATTGCAGTCGTTGGCAGTGGTCCCAGCGGACTGAGCTTTGCCGGCGATATGGCCAAGCTGGGTTACGAGGTTACTGTCTTCGAGGCTCTGCACGAAATCGGCGGTGTGCTAAAGTATGGCATACCTGAATTCCGTCTGCCCAACAAGATTGTGGACGTCGAGATTCAGAATCTGGAGAAGATAGGCGTCAAGTTCGTCAAGGATTGCATCATAGGCAAGACCATCTCTGTCAAAGAACTGGAGGAGCAGGGTTTCGAAGGCATCTTCGTCGGCTCTGGTGCTGGTCTGCCCAACTTCATGAACATTCCAGGCGAGAACTCCAACGGAGTGATGTCGTCAAACGAATATCTGACTCGCGTGAACCTGATGGATGCTTCGAATCCCGCATACGATACGCCCATCAAGAAGGCCAAGAGCGTTATGGTGGTCGGTGGCGGCAACACTGCTATGGACAGTTGCCGTACGGCTAAGCGCCTGGGTGCCGAACGCGTGTTTATCGCCTATCGTCGCAGCGAGGCCGAAATGCCTGCCCGACTGGAAGAGGTGAAGCACGCCAAGGAAGAAGGTATCGAATTCCTGACCTTGCACAACCCCATCGAGTATCATGCCGACGAGAAAGGTAATGTGACTGAAGTAGTGCTGCAGAAGATGGAACTGGGCGAGCCCGATGCCAGCGGCCGACGCAGTCCTCAACCCATTCCTGGAGCTACGGTGACCATAGGAATCGACCAGGCCATCGTGGCTGTTGGCGTAAGCCCCAACCCCATTGTGCCCACCAGCATCGAGGGCCTGGAACTGGGACGCAAGAATACCATCGTGGTGAACGAGGGCATGCAAACCAACATCCCGACCATTTTCGCCGGCGGTGACATTGTTCGCGGTGGTGCTACCGTAATCCTGGCTATGGGCGACGGCCGACGCGCCGCTGCTGCTATGGACGAGTATATAAAGAATAAGTAAACAGACATGAAGAAATTCCTGTTGGCAATGCTTTTGCTGTTGGCTTTGACCGATGTTCAGGCCCAGCGGAGAAAGACAAAGATAAAGAAGGAACCAGAGCCCCAACTGCCTTTCGCTAAGGTGGAGGAGGCTCTGGCCGCCTACGACTTTGAGACAGCAGAGCTGCTGCTGAACGATGCTATCGAGACGCTGAACAAGAACAAGCAACCAAGCATAGAGCAGGAAAAGAAACTGCAATGGATACATAAGGCACAGATAAAGCTGAATGCCGTCGAACAGGTGACGTTCATCGATAGTCTTGTAGTTCCACAGAACGAAGTCCTCCGGCACATTCACCTTAGTCCTGAATGTGGCACTGTCAGCAACTATGCCGACTTCTTCAAGACACAAGACCCAATGGGGTGTACCGTGTTCCAGTCGCAAATGGGCGACCAGATTTTCTATGCCAAACCTGATGCAAAGAACGTGCTAAGCCTGTACAGTCAAACACTGTATAGCGATGGCTCGACTTCGAAGGTCCAACTTCTGGAGGGCATCTCGGACAAAGAGAGCAACCAGAATTATCCCTTCGTAATGACCGACGGCACAACCATCTACTTCGCATCGCAGGGCTCTGAAAGTTTGGGCGGATACGACATCTTCATGTCTCGCTACGACGCCGACACACATCGTTTCCTGGCTCCAGAGAACATCGGTATGCCATTCAACTCAACGGCTAACGACTATCTGTATCTTATCGACGAAACCAATCATCTTGGTTGGTTTGTGACAGACCGCAATCAGCCGGCAGGCAAGGTTTGCATCTACGTCTTCATCCCAAACGATACACGCAAGATTTACGTTCCCGAGGAAACAGAAACAAATAAGTTGCGCCGCCTGGCACGACTTACCTCGATTAAGGAAACATGGAAAGACAATAACGAGGTACGTGGAGCACAATACCGACTGCGAGTAGCCAAGAACACGGAACAGGCAGAGAACAATCACGAATTCGAATTCATCGTCACAGACAACCAGATATACCACCAGCGTAGCGACTTCCGTTCACAGCAGGCCCTGCAGGTGTTCGACCAACGCGTGAAGAATCTGGATGAACTGTACAAGGTGACAAAAACACTGGCTCGCCTGCGCAATACATATCACAATAGCTCCGAAGCTCAGCGCAGTCAGATGAAGGGCGAAATCCTGACACTGGAAAAGAGCGAGGAAAGTCTGGTGGAACAAATCAAGAATCAGGAAAAAGAAATACGGAAATTGGAATTAGGATTATAATAACTTATATAAAAGAGATACCATGGAACCCAAAAGATTTGCTGAATCAGAACTGATTATCAACGAGGACGGATCGTGCTTTCACCTGCACCTGCGTCCCGAGTTCTTAGCCGACAAGGTTATCCTCGTAGGCGACCCTGCACGTGTAGACACCGTCGCTCAGCACTTCGACACCAAAGAATTCGAAGTCAGCAGCCGTGAGTTCCACACCATCACAGGCACCTACAAAGGTAAACGCATCACGGCACAATCGCATGGCATCGGCTGTGACAACATTGACATTGTAGCCAACGAGCTCGACACATTGGCAAACATCGACTACAACACCCGCATGGAGAAGCCCGAACACCGAACTCTTACTATGGTGCGTATTGGCACTTGCGGTGGATTGCAGCCCTACACCCCCACGGGGTCGTTCATTGCTTCGGTCAAGAGTATCGGGTTCGACGGCCTGCTGAATTTCTATGCTGGACGAAACGAGGTATGCGACCTGAAGCTCGAAGAAGCATTCAAGAAACACATGAATTGGAATCCCCTACTCGCCGCTCCCTATGTGGCTCAGGCTGATGCCCAACTTATCGACCAAATAGCTGGTGAAGAAATGGTTCGGGGATATACCATAGCCTGTGGTGGTTTCTATGGTCCACAAGGTCGCATTCTGCGTGCCGACATCGCCGACCCCAAGCAGAATGAGAAAGTAGAGTCATTCGAGTACGACGGTATGCGCATCTGTAACTTCGAGATGGAAAGTTCTGCACTTGCTGGTTTGGCCTCACTGCTTGGCCATCGTGCTATGACATGTTGCATGGTCATCGCCAACCGCTATGCCCAGGAGATGAACACCAACTACAAGAACTCCATAGACACGCTCATCCAGCTCGTACTTGATCGAATCTAATTAAGACATCAAAGCTCCTTCCAAGACAGGTGCAACAACCTTCCATTGAGCAACGTATCCAAAGACGTTTCAATAAAGCCACCGTCAGCTATCAACTCTTGGCTGACGGAGACCATATACTTATTGCATTGTCTGGAGGCAAAGATTCTCTTTTGCTCACGGAGCTCATGGCCAGACGACAACGGATACACCGACCCAGTATCCGAATCAGCGCCGTACACGTTCGGATGCGAAACATCGACTACGAGAGTGACACTCAATATCTGGAAGCCTTTTGTGCCGAACGAGGTGTGAAACTCCATGTGCTCACCACTTCGTTTGATTCCACTACAGACCACAGGCACACCCCGTGTGTCCTTTGTGCCAGAAACAGACGAAACCAAATTTTTCAATTGGCACAACAGCTTGGATGTAACAAAATAGCCTTCGGACATCATCAAGATGACATCCTTCATACGGCTCTAATGAACTTTGTTTTCGAAGGGTCAATCAGTACTATGCCTGTTTTGCTTGAGATGAAACATCTGCCCATCACTCTCATCCGCCCATTGGCACTCTGCTGCGAAAGTGATATCCAAACTTATGCAGCACAACAACAATACTTGAAACAAAAGAAACAATGCCCACATGAGCATCAAACAAACAGGACAGCCATCGCGAACCTATTTCAAGCACTGGAACAGCTCAACCCCGAAGTACGCTACTCCATGTGGCATGCCCTCGAAAAAGCCGGAAAACTGACTGAAAAGATATAATAACTTAAATAGACAACATGAGTACCATCTGCGCCATATCCACTGCAAAAGGAGGAGCCATCGGTATTATTCGCACCTCAGGCCCAAAAGCCATTAGCATAACCGATGCTATCTTCCAAGGGAAACATCGTCTGGCCGATGTAAAGCCCAACACTATACACTTTGGAGAAATCCGTGCCGACGGCACCCTCATTGACGAAGTCCTCGTGTCCGTCTATCGTGCCCCCCATTCCTACACCGGCGAAGACTCCACCGAAATATCATGCCATGGTTCAGCCTATATACTACAACGTATCATTGAACTGCTCCTCCAACATGGCTGTGAAATGGCCCGACCTGGTGAATATACCCAGCGCGCCTACCTCAACGGTAAGATGGATCTCAGCCAGGCTGAAGCCGTAGCGGACCTCATTGCCTCCCAGAATGCCGCCACCCACAAAATTGCCATGCAGCAGATGAAAGGCGGATATAGCAACAAACTGAACGACCTACGCAAACAACTCCTTGAGATGACATCTTTGCTGGAACTGGAACTGGACTTTTCCGAAGAGGATGTTGAATTTACCGACCGCAAGGATCTCGTTAAACTGGCAGAGAACATCCATCAGGAAATCAGTCGCCTTACACGCTCCTTCCAACTTGGCAATGCCATCAAGAATGGTGTACCCGTAGCCATCATCGGTGCCCCTAACGTAGGCAAGAGCACTCTGCTCAATGCTCTCCTCCGCGACGACCGAGCCATTGTCAGTGACATCCAAGGTACCACCCGCGACATCATCGAAGACACTATCACCCTACACGATATAACTTTCCGCTTCATTGATACCGCAGGAATCCGCCACACCACCGACACCATCGAACAAATGGGCATCGAACGAAGCATCAAAGCTGCTGAAAAAGCACAAATTATCATACTCATCACCGAACCTGGCATACCCTATCCTGACGTGCCCATCCGGCAAGACCAGACCGTCATTAAAATTGTCAACAAGACTAATCAATTCCAAGCCCTTCACCACGTTGGCCTAAAAGAACTCGAAGACCAACTCGTTGCCTCGCTTCCTCACGACAATAACGACCTACTCGTCACCAACCTACGCCATTACGAAGCCCTTACCCAAGCCAACGCCGACATACAGCGTGCCCTTGAATCCCTTCGTTACAATCTCTCTGGTGACCTTGTAGCCGAGGACCTCCGCCAATGTCTCATCCACCTTGGCCAAATTCTTGGTCAAATCACCACAGACGAAGTGCTAGGCAACATCTTTAAAAATTTTTGCGTGGGAAAGTAGATTCTGCGTTGGAAAGTAAATCCCGATTAGCATTGATTACAATCAATCACAAAATATCATGTAAGGGTTAAT
>CACZRZ010000057.1 GCA_902783655.1 uncultured Bacteroidales bacterium | reverse complement strand
TCTGCGCTTGTGGTGGAATTGGTAGACACGCCAGACTTAGGATCTGGTGCCTTCGGGCGTGTAAGTTCGAGTCTTATCAGGCGTACAATGGGGGAGCACATCGCTCCCTTTTTTATGACCTCGCCTCTCACTTGCCCGTCCGAAGTGTGAAATCTATCGTATATCATCAAATTATCTGCCTCGCTTTTTTGCGATAAGGGCGAAAAGTCGTACCTTTGCAGGCAAATACCTTAATTTATACATACGTATGAAACGAAACATCTATTTCGTACTGATTGCGGCATTGTGCCTCGTCAGTGCATGTAAGAAAGAGAAATGTGAGACTGTCAAGGGCGACCCCATGCAGACACGTATCTACACGCTGGACAACGGACTGAAGGTGTATCTGTCCGTCAACAAAGAAGAACCCCGCATACAGACGTACATCGCCGTGCGCACAGGTTCCAAGAACGACCCGGCCGAGACCACCGGTCTGGCCCATTACCTGGAGCACCTGATGTTCAAGGGTACCAACAAGTTCGGTGTCACCGACCCCGAGGCTGAGGCTCCCCTGCTGGCAGACATCTAGCGCCGGTACGAGGAGTATCGCACCATCACCGACGAGACCCTGCGCCGGCAGAAGTATCACGAGATTGACAGCGTCAGTCAGTTGGCAGCCAAGTATTTCATTCCCAACGAGTACGACAAACTGATGGCCGCCATCGGTGCACAGGGCACCAATGCCTTCACCTCGAACGACGTGACCTGCTACACCGAGGACATTCCTTCGAATGAGATAGAGAACTGGGCCAAGATACAGGCCGACCGCTTCCAAAACATGGTCATCCGCGGTTTCCACACCGAACTGGAGGCCGTCTATGAGGAGTACAACATCGGACTGTCCAGCGACTCGAACAAGCAGTTCGAAGCCCTGATGGCGAAGCTCTTCCCTGGTCATCCCTATGGTACACAGACCACCATCGGCACGCAGCAGCATCTGAAGAATCCCTCTATCACGAACATCAAGAACTACTTTGCCAAGTGGTATGTGCCTAACAATGTGGCCATCTGTATGGCTGGCGACCTGGACCCCGACAAGACCATTGCCCTGCTGAAGAAATACTTCGGCGAGTGGAAGCCAGGCGATGACGTCAGCCAACCTCAGTTCCCCGATATGGCCCCCCTCACCCAACCTGTCGATACCGTCGTCATGGGTCTGGAGGCCGAGAACATCTGGATGGGATGGAGGAGCGAACGTGCCCAGTCGTTGCAGAACGACACGCTGGAACTCATCGACGCCGTGCTTTCCAACGGCAGAGCCGGCCTCTTCGACCTCGACCTGAACCAAGAGATGAAGGTAATGTCCGCACAGTCGTTCGTGGAGCCGATGCTCGACTATGGTTTCTTCGTGCTTATGGGTGTTCCCAAGGAAGGCCAGACGCTGGAGGAGGTTCGCTCGCTGATGCTCGCAGAGATAGAGAAACTGAAGCGCGGTGAGTTCGACGAGGACCTGCTCGTTGCTGCCGTGAACAACAAGAAACTGGACGAACTGCGCGGACTGGACCGCAACGGTGCCCGTGTCGGCAAGATGCTCAATGCCTTCATCAACGGCATCGAATGGCAGCAGGAGGTTGGGCAGATGGACCGTCTGGCCAAGATAACGAAGCAAGAGGTCGTAGATTTTGCCAACCGTTTCTTCACGCAAGGCTACGTCACCGTCTTCAAGCGCCAGGGTGTGGACACCACGCAAAAGAAGATAGAGAAGCCCGCCATCACCCCCATTCCTACCAACCGCGACCAGGTGAGCGACTTCGTCCGGGAGATTCAAGAGAGCAAGGTTGACCCCATCCAGCCCGTGTTCCTCGACTTCAAGCACGACTTGTCGTTCGGCGAGACGGAGCAGGGCCTTCCCGTTATCTATAAGCAGAACAAGGAGAACGACCTCTTCGAACTGCGTTTCCGTTACCCCTTCGGCCAGCAGGACGACCGCCGTTATGATGTGGCAGCCTCCTACATCGACTATCTGGGCACCCAGACGAAGTCGGCTGCCGAGGTGAAGCAGGAGTTCTACCGACTGGCCTGCAACTATTCTGTCAGCGTACGCAGCGACGAGATTCAGATTGCCCTTTCCGGTCTCAGCGAGAACATGCCTCAGGCACTGGCCCTGCTCGAAGACCTTCTTCGCAATGCGAAGGCTGACAAGGGGGCCTACGACCAGATGGTGGGACTCATGCTGAAGGAGCGTCAGGACAACAAGGCCGACCAGCAATACTGCTTCCAGACGCTGGCCTACTACAGCCTCTATGGCCCACACAACGCTCTGCGCGACAACATGACCGAACAGGAACTGCGGGAGACCGACCCACAAGTACTGCTCGACCTGCTCCGCGACCTTCCCACCTTCGAACACGAGGTGCTCTACTATGGCCCCATGAGCGAGAAGGAACTCGGCAAGTGTGTGACCGAAACACACGCCACAAGCAAACCTCTGAAGGCTGCACCCAAGGGACAGCCCTATCAGTACCAGACGACTGCAGAGCCCGAGGTGCTCATCGCACCCTACGATGCCAAGAACATATACATGCGCATGTACTATAACGAAGGACGCCAGACGAACCTCGACGAACGCGCCACCATCGACCTCTTCAACGAGTACTTCGGCGGCGGCATGAATGGCATCGTGTTCCAGGAACTGCGCGAGGCTCGCGGACTGGCCTACAACGCCATGGCCTACTACCTGACTCCTGCGAAGAAGGACGATCCTGAATACTTCTTCACACACATCATCACCCAGAACGACAAGATGATGGACTGCATCCGCCAGTTCCGCGAGATTACAGACAACTTCCCCCAGTCGGAGGCTGCCTTCCAGATAGCCAAGGATGCCCTGACCAAGCAGATGGCCAGCCAGCGCACCACGAAGTTCGGTGTCATCGCTGCCTACCTCTCAGACCGCAAGCAGGGCTTCGACTACGACATCGACAAGAAGATCTATGAAGACCTGCAAGGTCTGACGCTGAAGGACATCGCCGACTTCGAGCAGAAGCAAATGGCCAACAAGACGGGCCGCTACTTCATCCTCGGCAACGAAAAGGAACTCGACATCAAGAGCCTCGAACAGGTAGCCCCCATCCGTCGCGTCTCTCTGCAGGAAATCTTCGGCTATTAAAACTTTGCCTCGTGCGACCACGACAAAAGGGGATGTGCGAAAATAGGCACACCCCCTTTCTTTTTACCTATTATTATATAGGTGTATTTCTTTGTCTCCTCCTCGCTAATCTTGCGGCCCATTACCAGGTAGGCAACGGGAGCGGCTACGAACATAGAGGTGAACCGAGGATTACAAAAGGTTACTTATACTATTTTCCCGAAAAAAACTGCAATACTGCCACACAGTGTACTTATTGCTCTTTAATACAATAAGATACATGTGTGGCAGTTTCTGTTGCAGATGCCGAAAGTGTGTAGGTT
>CACZRZ010000056.1 GCA_902783655.1 uncultured Bacteroidales bacterium | reverse complement strand
TCAGAACCAGATGTTCGGTTGTCGCTATTTCCAGTTCTCCGAAGGGCGCAGTGTAGTCACTTCGGGCGGATGTGGAACGATGGGCTTCGGCCTGCCTGCTGCCATTGGTGCCGCCTTCGGTGCCCCAGAGCGGACGGTGTGTCCGTTCGTGGGCGACGGTGGTCTGCAGATGACCATACAGGAACTGGGCACCATCATGGAACAAGGGACTCCCGTGAAGATTATCCTCCTGAACAACAACTTCCTGGGCAATGTGCGCCAGTGGCAGTATTTGTTCTTCAACAAACGCTACTCGTTCACACCCATGCTGAACCCCGACTACGAGGGCATTTGCACGGCCTACGGCATACCCAGCCGCACGGTGACCGAGCGCAAGGACCTGGCTGCCGGCATCAAGGAAATGCTTGAGACACCTGGGGCCTTCCTCCTGCAGTGCGCTGTGAAGGAGGAGGACAACGTCCTGCCCATGACTCCGCCGGGGGCCAATGTCGATGAGATGATGATGGAAGTGAAATAGGGGACCCTCCCCCTTACCCCTCCCTTGTAGGGCGGGGAGTATATACTATTGGAAGATAAAGAATTAAGAATAAGGAATCGAGAATGAATAACGACAACATACAATCTGCAAACGTAACTATTTCCTGCCCTCGCGAAGGGATGGGGAAGGGCCCTGCCCAGTGCGGCGATTGCGAACAATGCGGCCGCTGCGATATGCAGAAGCACGAGGGCGAGACGCTGTACACGATGCTCATATATAGTGAGAACTTTGCGGGCATACTGAATCAGGTGACTGCCGTTTTCACACGTCGGCAGGTGAACATCGAGAGCCTGAACGTGTGTGCCTCGAGTACGCCCGGCGTACACAAATACACCATCACTTGCTACTGCACCGAGGAGATGGCCAAGATGCTCACGAAGCAGATAGAGAAGAAGATAGACGTACTGCAGGCGCACTATTTCGTCGATGAGGAACTCTTCATCCTGGAGGCCTGCCTCATCAAGGTCAGCACTCCCATGGTGCTGGATAACAAGGATGTGTCGCGCATCGTCAGGAAACATGGGGCGCGCATCGTGGAGATGAACCCCACGTACAGCATCATCGAGAAGAAGGGCATGACGGCAGACATCCTCAGCCTCTTCCAGCAACTGAACCAATTGGGCGTTGTGTTGCAGTTCGTACGTTCGGGCCGCATCGCCGTGACCAAGAGCATCACAGAACGTCTCGACAAGTATTTGGAGGAGAGGCTGAATGAGAACCGGACCCTCTCCCCTGCCTCTCCCTTGTAGGGCGAGGAGTACATACAGGCATAAAGATGGACGTATTCGTGAGATATGAGTGAAGATATAATTCAGAAGTCGAATGTAGCTACTCCCCGCCCTACAAAGGAGGGGCAGGGGAGAGGGTGCGTTGATTCGTACCCTTTCTACGTCGAACCGTTTCATGTCGATATGACGGGACGCATGTTCCTGGGCATATTGGGCAACCACCTGTTGAACGCTGCCGGCAACCACAGCCAGCGGAGAGGGTGGGGCATAGGTGCGCTGAACGAGACCCACCATACGTGGGTGCTGAGCCGACTGTCGATAGAACTGGAAGAGATGCCTCGCCAATATGAGCATGGAAGCATAGAGACGTGGGTGGAGAGCGTGATAAAACTGTTCACCAACCGTAACTTTGCCATCCTTCGTGAAGACGGTACGGCATACGGCTATGCACGCAGCATCTGGGCCATGATAGACATGGAGACGCGCCGGCCCTGCGACCTGCTCAACCTCTACGACGGCGATATCCTGAACTATGTGGTGTCCGAGGACGAAAAACCATGCCCCATTGCCGGACACGGACGTTTCCGCTTCCGTGACCCGCAGTTGGTACGCACCATCGATACGCATTATTCCGACGTGGACATCAACGGGCACATCAATAGCATCAAATACATTGAGCACATCCTGGACCTGTTCCCCATTGAACGCTTCCGCGACCAGCGCCTTCAGCGCTTCGAGATAGCCTATAAGACGGAGAGCTATCTGGGCGACCAGTTGTCGTTCTACATGCAGGAGATTGATGAAAACGAGATGGACGTTGAGGTGAGAAAGAATGACAGCGAAGTTGTATGTCAGGCCAAAGTCCGCTTCAATTAACTTTTAATTTTTATCTTTTAATTTTTAATTTTTATCTTTTAATTTTTAATTTTTAATTTAAATATATCGTTATGGCAAAAATGAATTTTGGCGGTGTCATCGAAGAAGTAATGACCCGCGAGGAGTTTCCACTGGAGAAGGCACGTGAGGTGCTGAAGGACGAGACCATTGCCGTCATTGGTTACGGTGTACAGGGTCCTGGTCAGGCTTGCAACCTGCGCGACAATGGCTTCAATGTCATCGTCGGTCAGCGTCAGGGTAAGACCTTTGAGAAGGCTATCGGCGACGGATGGGTTCCTGGTGAGACGCTGTTCAGCATCGAGGAGGCAGCCCAGAAGGGTACCATCGTCATGTGTCTGCTGTCCGACGCAGCTGTCATGAGCGTATGGCCCACCCTGAAGCAGTACCTCACCCCTGGCAAGGCTCTCTATTTCTCTCATGGTTTCGCCATCACCTGGAACGACCGCACGGGTTGTGTTCCTCCCAAGGACATCGACGTCATCATGGTTGCTCCCAAGGGCAGTGGCACCAGCTTGCGTACCATGTTCCTCGAAGGCCGTGGCCTGAACAGCTCGTATGCTGTTTATCAGGACTACACAGGCCGTGCCCTGGAGCGCACATTGGCATTGGGCATCGGCATCGGTTCTGGCTATCTGTTCGAGACCACCTTCCAGCGCGAGGCTACCAGCGACCTCACCGGTGAGCGTGGCAGCTTGATGGGTGCCATTCAGGGTCTGCTCTTGGCTCAGTACGAGGTTCTGCGCGAGAACGGCCACACACCTTCAGAGGCCTTCAATGAGACCGTTGAGGAACTGACTCAGTCGCTGATGCCTCTGTTCGCCCAGAAGGGTATGGACTGGATGTATGCCAACTGCTCGACCACCGCACAGCGTGGTGCCCTCGACTGGATGGGCCCCTTCCACGATGCCATCAAGCCCGTGGTGGAGAAGCTGTATGCCAGCGTGAAGAGCGGCCACGAGGCTCAGATCAGCATCGACAGCAACTCGAAGCCCGACTATCGTGTCGGTCTGGAGAAGGAGCTTGCCGCCCTGCGCGAAAGCGAGATGTGGCGCACTGCCGCCGTCGTTCGCCAGTTGCGTCCCGAGAACAACTGATTCGAAGTACAATATGTGTAAAACGCAAAAAGGGCGTGTCCGATTGCCGGACACGCCCTTTTTGCGTTTTGTTTATCGTTATCGTTTTTGTTTATCTGTTTATCGTTATCGTTTCGTTTTACTTTATCGAATATTCCACGGTGTTCACCACGCGAACCTTCTTGATGTAAGGTGTGTTGGCATCGCGGTCGTCGATGCTGAACTGACCCTGCGAGGCGGTGATGATGCCGCCGAGGCGCGTGTTGGCATCCTTGGCAAACTGTTCGGCTGTGGCACGGGCGTTCTGCATGGCTTCCTGCACCATTTCGGGTTTGATGTCCGTCAGACCGGTGAAGTCGTAGCGGATGTTGTTGTCGCCATACTCCTCGCTGATCAAGGCGATGCCCTGTTTCATGAGTTCCGACTGACGGTTCATGAGCTGACGCACCTTGTCGACGTTGGTGGAGGTGACGGTGATGACGCACTTCGCCTTGTAGCGGTAGTTCATGATTTCGTTACCATAGTTGTCGGCCTGGCGGTCGTTGATGGTAGGAGGATTGATGCTGATTTCGTTGTCGGTGATGCCTGCAGACTTCAGGAAGCTGACCACGACGCGATTCTTCTGTTCGATGAGTTCGTACATGGCTGAGGGGTCGTTGCCCAATTCCTTGTAGATGAGGGGCCACGTGACTTTGTTGGCAGGCACCTCGCGCTCGGACAGTCCCTTTACGGTGACCTTGTGGTCGAGGCGCTTGAAGTTCTCGATGCCGGAACCGATGAACCATCCGGCAGCGACAATGGCTATGCCCAGCAGCAAGGCGGGCAGCAATGTGTTCGATTTCATAGTTGTTGATGTTTTAGGGTTGGTTTTTATGTTAAGCGCGAGACCTTCGGAAAGGCCTCGCGCTATGATTTTCCCAAGGACTACCTAGGATGGCCTAGGAACTACATTGGAATGATTAGGATTTTAAGCTTACTGGTAGAAGAGGTAGCGGTTGTCCTCAATCTTAGCCTTGCGTACCAAGGCCTGCATCAAGCCGTTGAGGCTGCGAGAGTAGGTGTTGACGAGTTGGGCCTCTTCCTGCTTCTGGTCGAACTTGCCCTCAAGCTTGTTCTTGTTGAGCACCTGGAAGGCATAGACTGCGCTCTCGCCCTTCACACCGCTTACGAATTGTCCCTTCTCGGCAGTTGCGATGGCACCGCTCAAGGTAGGCTCGCTGCTGGCAATCTTCTGCACGAATACGGGAGCGGCGAAGGTGATGTGGCTGACGGTGTCCTGAACGGCACCGGCTACCTTGGCAACTTCAGCAATGCTCTTCATGCCCTGAACCTTCTCGATGAGCTGAGCAGACTTCTTGTCCTTCATAACCTCTTCCTTCAGGATGTTCTGCAGGTTCTCGTCGTTGTAGTCACGTGCGCCCTTCTTGTGGATGGCGGTGAGCATGACTACGAGCAACTGGTCGTTGGCATTGCCAGCTTCATAGAGTTCGCTGACGTCGCCGACCTTGCTCTTGTACACCCAACGCAGGGCGTCGGTGGTGCCGCGTATGCCGCCGATATAGTGGTCGCCGCTGCCCACGTATTGAGAGGTCTGAACGGTGTAACCCTCCTTGGCAGCATTGGCCTCGATATCCTCCTGTGTGGAGTTGGCAGCCAGGAACGAGCTGAACTTGTTCCATACGTTATTGTGAGTCTCTTCGCTAAAGTCGATTGGGCGCTTGATGATGGCCACGTCGTACTTGTCGATGATGTTCCGACGGTCGGTAACCTTAATGATGAGCTTACCGCCGGTGATGTCGAGCTGCTTCAGTGCGCCAGTGGGAGTGGTGAACAGGGTTTCGATGAACTTCTTGTCGTCGTCGCGCATGTTGCTACCGTCAACCTGAGCTGAGGTTACCCACTGAGCCTCGGCAGACTGGTTGTACTTCTTGGCGATGGTGTCGATGGGAGCACCTGCATTGAGGGCGGTCATGATGCTGTCAGCCGTCTTGGCTGCCTTGTCGTCGGTACCGCTGACGCTGAGGACGCGATACTCAACCGAGTCGGGCTGCTGCACCTTGGCGATGTACTTAACGACGTTCATGGTGTTCTCTGCTGCGTTCACCGTGGGACCGGCGATGGTGCCGGGAGCCATGCTGTCGAGCTGGGCGGCGATGTCGTTGGGCAAAGACTTGCGGCTGACGGGCACACCCGTGTAGCTGATGCTGGAACGGCTCTCGCGGATGGTGTTGGCGATGTTCTCACCAGTTTCCAATGCCTGGGCGAACTCGGTCAGTTCTTTGGTCAGATCTTCCTTGTCGGCCTCGCTGGCAGTTACGGGAACCACGATGTACTTGATGTCGCGAGCCTCCTGCATCATGTCGAACATGTCGGGATACTGCTTCTGCATCTCCTTGTACTTGGCCTTCAGCTCAGCCTCGGTGGGCTCTACATCGGTGTCCTTGATGGTAGTGTAGGGCACGGCGGCCAGCAATACCTGGCTCTCGTTGTTGCGAGCTTCAAAGGCTGCCTTGGCACTAACAGGGTTAGAGAGCAGACAGCTCGAAAGCAGTGTCTGATACTTCTGTGCCAGAGCCTGCTGACGCACCTGCTTCTCGATGAACTTCCAATACTTGTAGTACTGGTTCATCGTCTCCTTCTGTGCCTCGGGATAGTCGGGGTTGTTCTGAATCTCCTCGTAGTTGGTGAGGAACTGCTTCAGTACATTGGCATCGAACTGGCCCGTCTGCTGATTCACGAACGGGGTCTGGCGCAGTATGCTACTGCTACCGGTGGTGATGAGGTTCTGGACTTCGGCATCGGAAACGGACAGACCCAGCTTCTTGGCCTCATGTTCGATGACCTGCTGGCTGATGAAGTCGTTCCAAACCTGGTCGCGCAACTGAATGGTCTGTGCCTCGGTGAGGTTCTGACCACCATTGCCAAGCTTCACAGCGTTCTCGTACTCCTCGACGAGGGCATTGAAATCCTGATAGTTTACATTCTCGCCGTAGACTTCGCCGATAACCTGACGGCTGGCGTTACGGCTGGAAGAGAGGGCACGAACCAACTCTTCTGCGATGAAGGCGAACAAGGCCAGACCCAGAATGAGAATGAGGGCTGTGCCTTTGCTTCTGATTGTTTGTAAAGTTGCCATAAATGTTATTGTTTTATTTGTTTATTGTTCATTCAAGTGCATAATCGGGCGCAAAGATAAGAAAAAATTACGAATTACAAGTTACGAATTACGAAATAATTTATTATTTCATCGTTTTTAGCCTTACGAGCTCTATTTTCGTGGTTGTATTCTTCACGATTTTGGCTTCCCAGTGTCCAAACTTCACGACTTCGTTCAGTTTCGGGAAACTCTGGTACTCGTGCAGGATGAGTCCGCCCAGTGTCAGGTACTCTTCGCTTTCGGGCAGGTCCAGGTCGAAGCGTTCGTTGATGGTCTCAATCTCCAGACGGGCCGAGAGCATGTACTCGCCATTACCCAAGTCCTTGGCTGTGTATTTGTTGCTGTCGTGCTCATCCTCAATTTCGCCGAACACCTCTTCCATCAGGTCTTCGAGGGTGACGATGCCCGATGTGCCGCCAAACTCGTCGACGACCACGGCCATCGACTTCTTTTCCTGCATGAACTGCTTCATCAGTTTCTGTGCCGTCATGGTTTCGGGTACAATGGGCATCTCGCGGATGCTGTCGGTCCAGGTGTCGCCAGCCTTCAGGCGGAACATTTCGCTCGAATGTACGAAGCCCACGATGTCGTCGATGTCCTCGCGGTAGACGATAATCTTTGAGTGTCCGCTTTCCACGAACTGGTTCTTCAGGGTTTCGAGCGGGGTGTCGATGCTCACGGCATCGATTTCCGTGCGGGGCACGATGCAGTCGCGAATCTTCGTCGTGCTGAAGTCCAGGGCATTCTGGAATATCTTCACCTCCTCGTTGATTTCGCTTTCGTTGCTGACGTGGTCGATATTACGTTGGATAAGGTCGTCAAGGTCAACTTTGGAAAATGCCTTCTCGTTGCTTACGGGTTTGACCTTTGCACCCACCATCCAGAGCAAGGTCTTCGACAAGCCGCTGGTGAACTTGCTGATGGGGTAAAGCACGATATAGAACAGATAGGCCGGCAGTGCAAAGGCATTCATCATGCCATTCGGATTTAGCCGGAAGATGGTTTTCGGCAGAAACTCGCCCGTGACCAATACGATGATGGTGCTGACAATCGTCTGGATGGAAAGTTGCAAGGGACCGTCGTCCTGCCATCCCATGGGAGCCAGAATGTATTGGTCGATGAGTTGTGCCATCAATATGCCGTAAACGACCAGTGCAATGTTATTGCCCACCAACAAAGTGGATATGAAGTTGTTGGGATGGGCATAGAATATGCTAAGGATGCGCGACGTGATGCCCTCCTTGGCGGCTTTGTCCATCTCGACACGCAATTTGCTGCTCGATACGAAGGCAATCTCCATGCCGGAGAAAAATGCCGACACCAGCAGTACTATGATGCAACTTATAATTAACATTTATGTATTCTCAATATTCAATTCTCAATTTTATGTCTCTTCGTTCCATGACTCCTGTCACGACTTGGCCATTCGTGCAAGCCCGATGGCGCTCGCTGCCCAAAAGTTCAATCTTCAATCACTTCCAATGTCCTTCCTGTTCTCGCGGTACCTGTTTGCCTTTCACCATGTGTTGGGAGCGGTTGGGCTCGTTTGTGGGTGTCGTGGCAGCCACGGCCGCAGCGGTATCGGTAGGCTGCTCGTTAGGTTTCTTGTCGAAATTGCTTGCCGGGAATTTACCTTCGGAGTTCGACACATAGTAGTCCGTCATCTGTTCGTTGGAACGGAAGTCGGTGCCTTCGAGTTCCTGGTCGGTGGTCTTGATGCGCATATACTTTGTGCTCCACATCTTGTGCTCGTTCATGTCCCAGAAGAGTTCTTCGGTTCGGAACAGCGTACCCTCTACATTATGTATTACCACGCGCCCGCGCAATTCCCACAGTTTCTGTTCGTGCAGATAAGCCGTATCGGCTTCTACGTGGAGGTCGATGTGGAACTGTTCATCGAATCGTTCCATGAGCATGCCCTTCATGAACTTCCACGTCGGCGGGGACGTGATGGTATATATGTCCCACTCTTCGGCCACCAGTTTGTAACGCAGCACGCCCGAGTCTGAGATGAGCGTGCTGATGCCTCGCGAACGCATGAAGGCTGCAGAGTCCTGTGCATTGATGGCGGCAGGCATGCGCTCTTGGCCGTCCTGGCAGGAAAAAAGGAAAGAATGAAGTATCGTGAAAATGAGAAAGATGGGAAGCCATGTCAGGCTTCTCCGTTTACATGCGTCACTGTTCTCCTCCTTTCTCATTTTCTCAATATCTCATTTTTCCCTTACTGGAACCTGCGTTTCATGAACCACGCCTCGTTGACGGTGATGCCCATGTGTACCATGAAGTAGTTCTCGCGAATCTGGTTCTTGACGCTGGGATTGCGGAGCAGCCATTCCAAGGAAACGTTGATGAGCGAACGTGTTCCCGTCTTCAGGGGCAAAGCCGTACCGGCTGTCAGTCGCATTTCGCTGGGGCCATTCGTTCCGTTCACTTTTGCGTAGGCCGTGGTGTACGAAGCGCCCACGCGGAAGTGCATACGCTCAAGGTACTTGCCATAGGGGTTGTGAATGTAGTCAGCACCAACTGTTGCACGGTGCATGTTTTGATACTGCTCCGTGGAGAGAACGATGTCCGTGTTCGTGGCTGTGGATTGCGATATGGGCAGTCGGCATCCGTCCCACAGTTGTATGGCATAGTCTGCACCCACGGTCAGTTGGCCGCCCTTTTGTCCCATCTTCTGCCACGTCAGTCCGCTGCTGACGGTGTAGGGCAGTTCGAAAGCCTTGTCGGCCTTGCGCTCGATGGTGTCGCCCTGACTGGTGTAGCGCAACATAGTGACGGTGCTGCCAATCTTGTGACCGATGCCCACTGTGGCACCCACTGTCAACAGGTTGTCCTTGTCGATCTGGATGGGATATTGTACACCGATGTCCGCTTTGTAGGAACGTACTTCGGACGACCAGTCCTCGTTCTGCGTGCTGTAGTTCGTGCTGCTTGTGGCAGAGTTTCCCTCGTAGAACTGCTGGGCCAGGCTGTTGCTGTATGTGCCCCACAGGTAGCCGATGTTGGCACCCACGCTCAGTCCTGCAAAGGGATTCCATCCGATGCCCATGTACATCTGGTGCAGTCCGCCGTTGCCATAGTAGGTGGTCTTCGATGTGATGGCCTGTCCTGTAGTGTAGCTGCTGCCCACGGGGTGGGTCTCGCTGAAGTTGTACCCGATGTTGGCATAGGGCACGAAACCCACCGACATTCCCAGTCCGCGCCGTATGCGGAAGCCCGTGTTCACGTAGTCGAGCATGGCATTCAAGACATTGATACTCGTCTTGTTGCCCGTGAGCCGTCCTGTCTGCATTGTCATGCCTGCGTCGAAGATGAACGTCAGCGAGTCGATGGCCGAATACGAGGCAGGATTTTGCATGTTCACCTGTATGGGATTCCTCAGCCCCTGAGCCACACCGCCCATGCCTCGGTTCTGGCCTTGCGACTGGTCGCACAGCGTGCCCAGTCCGAATCGTGAGTAAGATGAGTTGCAGCCATTGGTCTGTGCTGTTGCAGTGCATGTTGTTGCGATGATGGCCAGCAGTGCTATGAATCTCTTTATTTGCGTCATTTGTTGTGTTCTAATATGGTGTTCAGTCCGCGCGGAACAAGTTGCTCGTCGGCGACCACTTTTACGTTTTCGGGTGCAAAGATACTATTTTTTGCTGACATATCTAAATATTTTGCGTCTCCGCCCGTTAAAAAAACCAAAAGATGTGAATATTTATGTCCGAAGTGGTCGATTTGTCCCTCGATTTCACGTCTCAGGCCCCATACGGTGCCGCTGCGCATGGCTGTCGGTGTGTCGAATCCCACTTCGGGTGTCTCTCCTTGCAGTTCCACTTGTGGCAGTCGGCCTGTCAGCCGGTGCATTGCCGTGAGCCGCATTCTCAGTCCTGGAGAAATGTTGCCGCCCCAGTAGTTGCCTTGTGCATCCACAAGGTCGTAGGTAACGCACGTTCCGGCATCGATGACCAGGATGTTGTTTCCCGGATACATCGTCCATGCCCCCACGACAGCCGCCAGTCGGTCCGCTCCCAGTGTCTCAGGTGTGGCATACCGGACTTGTATGGGTACAGGCATTTCGCCCGTCATGCGCAGGATGGGGCAGGGGAGGGCAGATAATCTTCGCTCAGCCATGCGGCCCAGCTTTGCTGTGGTCGAAACGATGCCCCGTTCAGGCTTATGTTGTCTGACAAAACGACTCAGGCCGACCAACTTATGGTCGGTCACCATCTCTGCCACAGGCTCGTTGCCGTCGAAGACAACCACCTTGGCCCTCGTATTTCCGATGTCAATAATCAGATTCATGATAAATCGGGGACAAAGATACGATTAAGCGAGCGAAATGCCAAATTTATTTGAGCATTATCGAACATGAGTGTCTAAAACTGAAAGATAAGATATGGTTAAGCGAGCGAAATGCGCACATTTATTTGGCATTATACTCACTTAATCGTATCTTTGTAGCATCAAAAGAGAAATACCATGCTGACTGACCAAGAAAAAGAGGAAATACTGCGTTTGATTCATCGCGAAGTGGTGCCTGCCATCGGTTGTACGGAACCGATGGCGGTGGCGCTGTGTGTTGCCCGTGCTACGGAACTGTTGGGTGAGCGGCCCCAGTATATCAGGCTCCGCTTGAGTGCCAACATCCTGAAGAACGCTATGGGGGTGGGCATCCCGGGTACAGGGGGCATGATAGGGCTGCCCATCGCGGTGGCACTGGGCGCCATCGGCGGTAAGTCGTGCCTGGGACTGGAAGTGCTGCGCGATTGTACGGACGACGACCTGGCTGCCGCCAAACAATACATGGCAGGTGACCATATTTCTATCGAACTGGAGAAGGAAGACCCCGATAAACTCTTCATCCATTGTGTGGTTACAGCCGACGACGGTCGCCACGAGGAGGCTACCATCAAAGGGAGTCATACGAACTTCCAGACTCTCCCCCCGCCCTCCCTTGCAGGGAGGGAGCAGAATGTCTTGCCTCATGAGCCTGGAAATGTAACCACTCCCTCCCTACAAGGGAGGGCGGGGGGAGGGTCCGAGTCTTCCTTATCTCTGGCGAAGGTCTATGACTTTGCCACCACAATGCCCCTCGACGAGCTGCGCTTCATCCTGGAAGCCAAACGGTTGAACGAGGCGGCCGCTGCCGACGGACTTCGTGAGAACTACGGCCACCGACTGGGCAAGACCATGTGCAGTCCGCTCGGACGGGGCATCATGGGCGACAGCATCTTTGCCAAGGTGCTCTCAGAGACCAGTTGCGCCTGCGACGCCCGCATGGCAGGTGCCAAGATTCCGGTCATGAGCAACAGCGGCAGTGGCAATCAGGGCATCTGTGCCACCATGCCTGTGGTTGTCTTCGCCCGCGAGAACCACAACACGGAAGAGGAACTCATCCGCGCGCTGACACTCTCGCACCTCACCGCCATCTACATTAAGCAGTCGCTGGGCACGCTTTCGGCGTTGTGCGGATGCGTCGTGGCCAGCACCGGCAGCAGTTGCGGCATCACCTATCTCATGGGTGGCAACTACGAACAGATAGCCTATTCGGTGAAGAACATGATTGCCAACCTGACAGGCATGATTTGTGACGGAGCCAAGCCCTCCTGCGCCCTGAAACTGACCACCGGCGTAGGTACGGCGGTCATGTCTGCCATGCTGGCCATCCAGCATCGCCATGTGACCTCGGCAGAGGGTATCATCGAGGACGATGTGGACCGCAGTATCCACAACCTCACCTCCATCGGCAGTCGGGGCATGGACGAGACGGATCGCTTCGTGCTCGACATCATGACACATAAACAATAGTCTCATATTTCTATTCCTTTTCTTTTTGTCCACATGAACAGTTATAAACGTAATATTATGAAAAAGATTCTTTTAAGCATGACAGCAGCATTGTCGCTCGTGGCGTGCACCAGCCGCCAAAACCCTTTCCTCACCGAGTGGAACACCCCTTATGGCATTCCTCCCTTTGCCGACATCCAGGTGGATGACTATATCCCTGCCATTCAGACTGGCATAGACCAACAGAACAAGGAGATAGAGGACATCGTGAATAACCCCGACGAACCTACGTTCGAGAACACCATTCTTCCCTTGGAGCTCTCCGGCCGCATCCTGTCCAAGGTGTCTGGCGTGTTGTACAACGTCCACGAGACCGACCGCACCGATGAACTCGACTCCGTCATGGAACTGGCCATTCCCCTGCTCACCGAGCACGAGGACAACATTTCCTTCAACAAAGGACTTTACGAGCGCATTGCCAAGCTCTTCAAGGCCGACCAGAGCCAACTCACCCGCGAACAGCAGATGGTGCTGAAGAAGCGCTTCGAGGCATTTGAGCGCAACGGCATAGGTTTGCCCGAAGAGAAGCAGGCCCGCCTGCGTGAGATCAATACGGAGATGGCCTCCAAGACGCAGAAACTGGGCAACAACATCCTGTCCGAAAGCAATGCCTTCAAGGAGAAGTTCGGCATCAGCGTCTCCGACTACCCCAATGCCATGACCACCACCGAGGACCGTGCCCTCCGTCAGCAGATGCTCGAGGCATACACCATGCGAGGGCACAACGGCAACGAGTACGACAACCGTCAGCTCGTCCTCGACATCATGCGCCTCCGCATCGAGAAGGCCCAGATTATGGGCTACAAGAATCCTGCCGCCTACATCCTGGAACCCAAGATGGCACACGACCCCGAGACCGTGGACGCCTTCCTCGCCGACATCATGGTGGCTGCCGTGGCCAGGGCCAAGGAAGAGGTGTACGACATGCAGAAACTGATGGACGAGGACATTGCCGCTGGCTTGCTTCCCGCCGGCAGCAAGATAGAGCCTTGGGACTGGTGGTACTATGCCGAGAAGGTCCGCAAGCAGAAGTATGACCTGGACGAGGAACTCACCAAACCCTATTTCAAATTAGAAAACGTCGTGAAGGGCATTTTCCTGGCAGCCAACACCCTATATGGCGTGAACATGGAAGAACTGAAAGACGTCCCCTCGTACAATCCCGATGTGGTCACCACGTATAAGGTCTCGGATGCCGACGGCAATCTGCTGGGCATCTTCACCACCGACTACCTGCCCCGCAGCAGCAAGCGCGGCGGTGCCTGGATGAACAACATCCGCGAGCAGTACGCCGATGCCCAGGGCAACATGGTCCGTCCCATCATCGTGAATGTGGGCAATCTGGAGGAGTACCTCACCATCGATGAGGTGCAGACCGTCTTCCACGAGTTCGGACACGCCCTGCACGGGTTGCTCACCCAGTGCCACTATCCCACGGTCAGCGGAACCAACGTGACACGCGACTTCGTGGAGACCTTCTCGCAGTTCAACGAGAACTGGGCCTTCCAGCCCGAACTCTTGGCCCAGTATGCCGTCAACGAGAAGGGCGAGGTCATCCCTGCGGAACTGGTAGAGAAAATCAACAACTCCCTGAAGTTCAACCAGGGATTCATGACCACGGAACTCTGTGCAGCCTCCATCCTGGACATGAAGTGGCACGAGCTGGAGAGCGTCGAGGGCATAGACATCGACGACTTCGAACAGAAGGTATGCCGGCAGATGGGCCTGATACCTGAGATAGGTCCCCGCTACCGCACCACCTATTTCAACCACATCTTTTCCAGCGGCTACAGTGCCGGTTACTATGGCTATCTGTGGTCCGAGGTGCTGGACAAAGACCTCTTCTCCGTCTTCGAAGCATCGGGCAACGTATGGAACCAGGAACTGGCCACCAAGTTCAAGCAGACCTTCCTCGAGAAGGGCGGCTCCGAGGAGCCCGTGGTGCTGTTCGAGCAGTTTGCCGGCCGTCAGCCCGACAACACCGCCTTCCTCCGCGGTCGTGGGCTGAAATAGCTGACGTCCCCTTCCTTCCCTTCTGCCTAAGTTCTGCTTAGGACCCTATTAGGTTTCGCTTGACGCACAATTGTCCGTCAAGCGAAACCATAGTATGGTCTGAGCTCCAACGACGCGTCGTTTCTCTTGACGGACAATTGTGCGTCAAGAGAAACCCTGTGTCGTAAGTCGGCAAGGTTCATACGGATTTGGTTTTGTCCTCCCTTCGCCATTGGTCCTGTGTCCTCCGGGGAGCTCACTGCGCTCGTACCCTCGGTTATCAAGCGGTGACCGCTTGCGGTCATACATACGAGGCAACATTGCAGGAGAATTTGTTTATGTCATGCTGAAATTTGATGGCACGATTAAGAAAAAGCGAAAGAATTTTGGTAAATCGGAAAATAAGTTGTAACTTTGTATTTTGTCGGAACCCATGCAGAATACGAACGAATAAGGGACATACAAAATATATGAGGCTATGACAACGATAAAAAACGAAAAACAATACCAAGTAGCCTGTGACCGTATAAACGAGCTACTGAAAGTAGTCGGCAACGACACACCTGCCGACGACAAGAATATGGTGGAGTTGGACTTGCTTTCCGACTTGGTGGCAGACTATGAGGAAGAACACTACCCCATAGCCGCCCCGACATTGGTGGAAACGATAAAGTTGCGTCTATTTGAGATGGGGCTTACCCAAATGCGTTTGGCCGAGATGCTTGGCTTAAGCAATGCGCGTGTCAGTGAGATAATGAACGGGAAAAGCGAACCTTCATTAAAGATAGGACGTGAACTGAGTCGCCAGTTACATATCGACCCTGCAATAGTACTTGGTGTATGAAACGTACTTTATTAGTTATTTGTTCAGTTCTGTGCGCTTTATGTATGATGGCCCAGAACCTCGTGGTGCAGAGCTTCCGGCTCGACGAAAAGGACCTGACAGCCAACACGACAGGCTCTATAGTAGTGGACCAGAACGGGCAGAAGTGTGCCCTCATCAAAATAGAGACTACGCAGACGGGCTTCTCGTTCGATACGGGCCTACTGCAGCCGCAGAAGGTGGAGCAACACCCGGGTGAGGTGTGGGTGTATGTGCCCGAGGGTGTGAAGCGCATCACCATCAGTCATCCTCAGCTGGGCATCCTGCGCGACCACGACCTGGGGCAGACACTGAAACGGGCCAAGACCTACATCATGAAGCTGACCACAGGCGAAGTGCAGACGATAGTGAAACAGGCGCGTACCTCGCAATATGTCGTGTTCCAGCTTACGCCGTCCAATGCTGTCGTACGGCTCGACGGTTCGCTGCTCTCCACGACCGACGGCACAGCCATGAAGTACATGCCCTTCGGCACCTACGACTACATGGTGGAGGCCCCCGACTATCAGTCCGAGGCCGGCAAGGTGACGGTCAACGACCCCCAAAACAAGCACGTTGTCGACGTCCGGCTGAAGCCCAATTTCAGCCAGGTCACCCTCACCGTCGATAACAACGCCGAGATATGGGTGAACGGAGAACGGCGCGGTAATGGCTCGTGGACGGGCAATCTGGGTGCTGGTGTGTATATGCTGGAGGCGCGTCTGGCAGGCCATCGCCCCACGCAGCGCGAAACTATAATCTCCGTAACCCAGGAGCCGCAGACCATCCGTCTCGATGCGCCCACGCCCATCCTTGGCGAGGCCAGCATCGTCAGTTCGCCTGCGATGGCCGATGTCGTGGTGGACGGAAAGCCAGTGGGGAAGACGCCCCTCGTCCTCTCGGATTTGCTTATTGGACAACATACCATAAAAATATCAAAAAAAGGCTATGACGACTACGAAGACCAGCTGACTGTTAGCGAAGGGAAGCCGGTGGAGAAGAGTGCAACCCTGTCGAAAAGCAAATATAAGGAATCGACGACGGCTTCCGAGACTGAGCCCCAAAAGGACAAGAAAGAACGGCCTTCAACCGCTTACCAGAAACCTTCGTCGTTCCACTTGATGGCTGGGGCGCAGGTGGGCCAGCTGATGGGTGTGGGTGCAACAGTAGGCGGCTATATCAAGCACGTCAACTTAGAGGCATTCTACCTGTATGGCTTAGGTCACAGCGAGGACATCTATTGGCAAAAATCGTCATCCGACTATTACATGTGCAGCTACAAGACAATGGCCTACGGAGGCAAAGTGGGATACGGAATCGACGTACTCAAGACCAAACGACTGCGCCTCACCCCACAGCTGGGTGCCACGCTCATCAGCATAAGTGCGGACAAGTCCAACGGCTATGCCCTGTCCCTTGCCGTTGGCCTCCGTACCGACTATGCTTTTACGAAGCACTTTGGTGCCTATTTGGCACCCGAAATGGACTTCGCCGTCAAGAAGTCTGACGTATTCTCGCAACTCACCGATGTATCCTCCAAAATCAAACACTGGGGTACGGGCTTCAACCTGCGCATCGGCATTCGTTATTCCTTCTAAATGGTTTGTAACATGAAACGCTCTACCTTATTTATATACATATTTGCAGCCCTATTGCTTATGGCTTCCTGTAAGGACGGCAATGACTTCAGTGGCGACTATTCGCCGGCATTGTCACTCTCTGCTAACGGTAATATTTTGGTGACGGGCATCATGCTCAGCCAGAGCTCGCTCTCGCTCTCAACGGGAGGCACGGAGATGCTTTCTGTTACGGTTTCGCCTTCCAATGCCACAGACCAGCGTGTGACCTGGTCGAGCAGCAACACTGCTGTGGCCACGGTGAGCACCGCTGGTCTTGTTACCGCCATTGCTGCCGGTTCGTGTACCATCACCTGCACGGCTCAGGATGGCAGTGGCGTGAAGGCAACCTGTTCGGTGACCGTTACGTCTGGCTCAGATTCGGACACCCATGCGTACGTCAATCTTGGCCTGCCATCGGGCACGCTTTGGGCCACTTGCAACATAGGAGCCTCCAAACCCGAGGAGTATGGCGACTACTTCGCCTGGGGTGAGACCACGGGATACAACTCGGGCAAGACAAATTTCGACTGGAGTACCTATAAGTATTGCAAAGGCACCTCCTCAACTCTGACGAAGTACTGTCAGGAAAGCAGTTACGGCTACAACGGCTTCACGGATGCCCTGACGGAACTGGAACTCTCAGATGATGCCGCATACGTCAATTGGGGCAGCCAGTGGCGTATGCCATCCATTGACCAATTCGAGGAACTCATCAATAGCAGTTACACGACTACGACATGGACGACCCAGAACGGCGTTTATGGGTGCAAGATAACGAGCAAGATGTCGGGCTATACGGACAAGTCCATTTTCTTGCCCGCCGCTGGGTATCGTTTCGGGACATCGATAGACTATACAGGTCTTTACGGCTACTACTGGTCGCGTACGCTTTACCCGCACGTTAATACTTGTGATTTTGCGTACTACCTGCGCTTCAATTCGAGTGATGTAGATTACTACGCCTACGACCGTGAATTTGGCTCAAACGTCCGCCCCGTCCGCGCGCCCCATGCCCAAACCCGACGCTAAAAGCGTCACCGCTCGTTCCCTCGGTTATTGAGCGGTGACGCTTCCAGCGTCCTATGTATATTTGTTGTCCTTTTCCTTGCATGAACAGAATCTTTTCTATAACTTTGCAGTGCAAACCATAATAAATACGGTCATGTTAGGCTTTGAAACACGTAGGGAACCCATACGGGGAGAGTTCGCAAAACGTATTCGTGAACAGCTACGTCGTGCTCATTCAGGTACGTTATGCATCACCGACGAGTCTAATGTATAAAGTTTTAGCACCTGTTGTTCGATGAAATGGGTGTGGAGTATGATGAGCGATATATCTGAGCGTGTGCTGATGCTGGGGCACCCCTCCAGGGTGCGGTAGGGGATGCTGCGTCCGTCTCCGGGGGTCCGGGGGTGCTCGCTATGCTCGTACCCTCGGTTATCGAGCGATGACGCTTCCAGCGTCTATTCTGATATACGTACAAAAGAAAAGTCGGCTTTCTTTTTGTGTTTCTCCCGTTTTTCCGTATCTTTGTGGCGAAAACATAAATGTAGATTTTATATGATTTCTGTAAAACCTGTCCAAATACAGGCATTTACTCCTTTTCAGGTGCAGATGCTGGAAATGACATCGCGGGTACGTTCCGAGTCGGAAATGGACGATATTCGCCGTATGCTGGCCAATTACTTTGCGCAACGTGCTGAGGACGAAATCGATAAACTATGGGACGAAGGTGTGCTCAATGATGAGGTTATGGAGCAATGGAAAACAGAGCACATGCGCACGCCCTACCGCCAATAAAGATGAATATGGTGCTTGATACGAACTGCTTGCTGATGTCCCTGTCGCGACGCAGCCGATACTATGCAGTATGGCAAAGCTTGAAAAGGGGAGATTATGTGCTTTGCTATTCAAATGAAATACTTGCGGAATACGAGGAAATATTGACACAGAAAATGGGAGCAGCCATTGCTTCTAACGTAATCTCTGCAATATTGAATTTGCCAAATACAAAGCAGGTGCAAATATACTTCCATTTGCAATTGATTGAAGCAGACCCCGATGACAATAAATTCGTGGATTGTGCCTTCAAGACAAATGCACGCTTTATTGTAACCCAGGATCATCATTATGATATACTGCGAACGGTTGATTATCCCCAGATAGATGTCATAGGTATAGATGATTTTTTGAAATTGATAGTCAATGAAAGATAGCCCAAGGATGAGGACTTTATTTACATATTTGCTCTTAACGATTACGCTCGTCCTCCACGCCCAGACGTGGACCGAGGTGAAGACGAGTGGTGAGTATCTCTGGGGCGAGGGACAGGGTGCTACGGTGGCTGAGGCCGACCGGCAGGCACTGGCCGACTTGACGAGCCGCATTGTGGTGCATGTGATGTCGGACTTCGACCAGCTGGACGAGGAAAAGACAGCGGGAGGAAAGATGGACACGAAATCGTATGTCACCAGTCGGCTGAACACCTATTCCCAGGCCACGCTGACCAACACCGAGCGATTTGTGCTGAAGAACGAACCGGGGGCCATCGTGGGGCGTGCCATTCGAAAGACGGAACTGGAACGCATCTTCCAGGGTCGCATAGCGAAGGCCAAGGATATGGTGGAGACAGCCCTGCGTGCCGAAAACGAGGGCAGGGCAGATGATGCCCTGCGTAACCTGTATTGGGCATACGCTCTCATCCGTTCCCTGCAACATCCCAATGAGGTGGACTATGCCGACGAGGACGGAAAGCAGCACAAGCTGATGACATGGATTCCGGAACTGATGAATCAGGTGTTCGGTAGCCTGCGTGTGGCTGTGGTAAGGCGTGTGGGCGACGATGTGGACCTGGCTGTTTCGTACAAGGGACGGCCCGTGACCAGTGTGGACTATACTTTTTTCGACGGGCGCGACTGGAGCCCCATCATCAGTGCCAAGGATGGATGCGGAACACTGGAACTGGCCTCTGGGAACCAGAGTGCAAAGTATCAGTTGAAGATAGAATATGAATACTTGAGCGAGGCCCACATCGACAAGGAGGTGGAATCGGTGCTTGGCGTGGTGAGTAGCCGTGTGATGCGAAAATCGTACATAGATGTGGATGCTAAGCACATGGAGCAGCAACAGGTGTTTGACAGCCGGCAAAGTTTCTCCCAGACCGAGAGCTCCATAAAGTCGGCTCCTCAAGAAGTGCAAAGTCCTGAGACATACGCACACACACTTGATGATGTGCTGAAGGCCATTCGCACAAGGGATGTAGCCGCTGTAGCCAAACACTTCACGGAGAATGGATTGGACATATTCCAACGTCTGATACTGAAATATGGGACAGCGCGCATACTGGACACGTCGCAGCCCGTGTTCTATCCGTCGGCCGACGGAGGCGTGACGGCCCGTGGCGTCAGGATGGCCTTCACGTTCAAAACAGGTGTACGTAAATCCTTCGTGGAGGACATCGTGTTCACTTTCAACCCCCAGGGCCGGATTGACAACGTGGCCTTCGGACTGGGCAAACTGGCCGAGGACGACATCCTGATGAAAGGCGTGTGGAGCGAGACGGCACGCAAGGTGCTGATGAACTTCCTGGAGAACTACAAGACGGCATACGCCTTGAAGCGAACCGACTTC
>CACZRZ010000055.1 GCA_902783655.1 uncultured Bacteroidales bacterium | reverse complement strand
CTTATTGCTCTTTAATACAATAAGATACATGTGTGGCAGTTTCTGTTGCAGATGCCGAAAGTGTGTAGGTTTTTAGTCGAAAAAAGGCCTTACATACATTTTGCTTCGGGGTTTGAGCCGTGTATAATCGTCGGGTCGAATCGCTTTGTGCCACCCGTGGCACAAGCGCGTGCCATACGTGGCACAGACGTGTGCCATGCGTGGCACAAAGCCCATCCACGTAAGGATAGGGGAACGCCCTCGTTATTCTGTATAGAAGTCTATCAGACGGATGATGAGGTTGTTGAGTTGTTCCACCTTGTAGTCGCCCACGGTGGCGGCAATGTGGTCGAGACCGACACCACTGTCGTTGGTGATGAGGACGTAGGTGCCGCCGGTGGCAATGGCGAAGAAACGGAGCATGAACTCGGTGTTCTTGTCCACACCGCTGGCTGCTACAGGTATCAGGCGGATGCCCATGCGGGCACAGGTCTGTACGGACTGGTGGAGCGAGTTGATGACATCCGTCTCGTAGTGGGCAGGAGCATCCAGGATGAGGAATGCCAGACGGGTGCGTGCAAGCTGGTCCCACGAGAGGTTCTGCAGCATCCGCTCCAGTGCTGTATGCACGGCTTCGGGGTAGTCGCCGCCACCATCGGCCTGCTGGTTGTTGACGAATTCGGCCGTAGCCGACAGATCTTCGGTGAAGTCGGAGTGGCGGGTCAGGTACTCGTCCTCCTTGTCACGGTAGAACAGGGCCGCTGTGCGCATGGTGGTGCTTGGGCGTACGGCTGCTGCCTTTCCGATGATGTCCACGAGATCGCTCTTCAGGAAGTTAATCTCGTCTCCCATTGAGCCCGTGGCATCCACCACGAAGGCGATGTCGGCACTGGTTTTGACGGATGTCCGGGGTGTGATGATGTATTCGTTGATGGGGCGCCGAGCTATTGGGTCCATTGTCTGGCAGAATTCCTCCTCCAACGTGTCCCAGGGGCAGATGAGCGGGCGTTGTTCCATTCGCTCCCCGTCGATGTACACGCTCAGTGTATTGGCATTGGCTGTTTCCTTCTGGTAGAGTCCCACCCAGCATTCGGCCCATCCGTGGTTGTCGGTTACGGTCTCCCAGAGGACGGTCTGCCCGTCTTCCGTTTCGCGCATCAGTTTGACGGGAACGCCGGCTACAGCCTTGCTGCTCTGGTCGGTCACATGCAGGGCAATGCGGTTGTTGGTGTAGAACTTCCAGTAGTCGCTCTTCGGGGAATACTCCTCGCCCAGCATCAGGCCTGACCAGAACTGCCAGTTCTGGAGGTCGCACCACTCGCCGGCGGTCACTATGCCGGCCTGTGTGTTGCCGCCCTGACTGCCGCCTTCTCCGCCTCCCCCGGTTACACCTGCTTCATCGCTATAGGCTTTTCCCTCGCCATCTGGTTCACCACTCAATTCATAATAATTGTCTTCGCCGTCATTTTTCGAACACGACTCTGTCATTGCCGTCAGCATCAGTATGCCGAACGCACATAGAAAAACTTTTTTAATACTCATAGTTGCATTCCTCCGTGTTAAGTTCTAATTTATAATGTTACAATTGTCCATTTGTTTGTTAATCGTCTACAAATATAATAAAAATGAGTGTCAAATATTGTATGGGGAAGTGTTAAAAATGAATAATTCAGAGCATCTGCCTCAGGGAGATTATGAAATATTAGGCTGGAGGCACATAAAAAACGCTGCCCTGCTGCTCGCGTGAGCAGCAGGGCAGCGTGGTGTTTTTTTGACGTTTCTTATACGATGGTCAGGGTGTAGAGATAGACCACAGCGGCGGGAATGGCCAGGAGGGAGGAGTCGAAGCGGTCGAGCATGCCACCGTGACCGGGCAGGATGTTGCCGCTGTCCTTGATGCCGAGCTGGCGTTTCAGGAGGCTCTCCACGAGGTCGCCCCATGTGCCGAAGATGACTACCACGAGGGCAAAGCCGAGCCACTGGGGCAGGGTGAGGCTGTGGTCGAAATGGGCCACGATGCAGGCCGCTCCGAGGCTGACGAGTGCTCCGCCGATGCTGCCCTCCCACGACTTCTTGGGCGAGATGCGCTCGAAGAGGCGGTGCTTGCCAAACAAGGAGCCGAAGCAATAGGCACCCGTGTCGCTGGTCCAGAGAAAGATGAAGACGGACAATGGGAAGATGAAGCGGTAGAGGAGCTGGGTGGGATGGCCTGGGTCGGTCATGAACCCGAGGACGGGAATCATGGAGAAGGGCAGGGCCACGTACATCTGGCTCATCATGGTGTATGCCCAGTTGTTGATGGGGCAGGGGCGCTGCAGGTAGAGTTCGCTGATGAGCAGATAGATGACGCTGATGAGATAGGGGATGAAGACGGCGGGCGTGGGTGTCCAGCCGCTGCAATAGCCGTAGAAGGCCAGGAACAGGTAGGCTCCGCTGACGGAGCATATCATGGGATTGACCTCTACATCGTCGCGTGCCGACACGATGCCGCAGAACTCGTGGACGCTGAGGGCTGTGATGAGGGTGAACAGGATGCCCATGGACAGGGGGCTGTAGGTGATGCCGCCTATCATGACGATGAGAAATACGATGCCGGTAAGGCTTCTGACTATCAAGTTACGTTGTTTGGGACTCATGGTCTTCGGGTTTAGGTTCGTCTTCTTCTGCTTCTTCAATTATCTCGTCTGCGCGGCTCATCCAGGGTCGCGGGCCGAAGATGCGTTCGACGTCCTCGGCAAAGATGACTTCGCGGTCGACGAGCAACTGGGCCAGTTGGGCATGCCCCTGCTGCTTCTCGGTGAGCAACTGCTTGGCACGGGCATACTGCTCGGCTATCATCTTCTGCACCTCCTGGTCGATGAGCTGCGCCGTCTGCTCGGAGTAGGGCCGCTGGAACTGATACTCGTCGTTGTTGTAGTAGCAGAGGTTGGGCAGGCGGTCGCTCATGCCCATGTAGGCTATCATGCCGTAGGCCTGTTTGGTGACACGCTCCAGGTCGTTCATGGCGCCGCTGGAGATGTGTCCCGTGAAGAGTTCCTCGGCAGCACGTCCGCCCAGGAGCGAGCACATCTCGTCGAGCATCTGTTCGCGGGTGGTTATCTGCCGTTCCTCGGGCAGGTACCAGGCGGCGCCCAAGGCACGGCCACGGGGCACGATGGTGACCTTGACGAGGGGGTTGGCATACTGCAGGTGCCAGCTGATGGTGGCGTGTCCGGCCTCGTGGAGGGCGATGGTGCGCTTCTCCTCCACGGTCAGCACCTTGGTCTTTTTCTCCAGGCCGCCGATGATGCGGTCCACGGCGGCCAGGAAGTCGTCCTTCGTGACCGATGTCTTGTTGTGACGGGCAGCGATGAGAGCTGCCTCGTTGCAGACATTGGCAATGTCGGCACCGGAGAATCCCGGTGTCTGGCGGGCCAGGAAGTCGATGTCGAGGTCCTTGTCTATCTTCAGCGGACGCAGGTGTACCTTGAAGATGGCCTTGCGCTCGTTGACGTCGGGCAGGTCGACATGAATCTGTCGGTCGAAGCGTCCGGCGCGCAGGAGCGCCTTGTCGAGGATGTCGGCACGGTTGGTGGCAGCCAGTATGATGACACCGCTGTTGGTGCCGAATCCGTCCATCTCGGTCAGCAGTTGGTTAAGCGTGCTTTCGCGTTCGTCGTTGCCACCCATCACGGCATTTCGGGCACGGGCACGGCCCACGGCATCTATCTCGTCGATGAAGATGATGCAGGGACTGGCCTCCTTGGCCTGTCGGAAGAGGTCGCGGACACGACTGGCACCCACACCGACGAACATCTCCACGAAGTCGCTTCCCGACATGGAGAAGAAGGGTACGTCGGCCTCGCCGGCTACGGCCTTGGCCAGGAGGGTCTTACCTGTTCCGGGAGGACCAACCAAGAGGGCTCCCTTGGGTATCTTGCCGCCCAGGTCGGTGAACTTCTTGGGATTCTTCAGGAACTCCACTATCTCCTTCACCTCCTGCTTGGCTCCGGCCTGTCCGGCCACGTCGGCAAAGGTGACTTTTGTCTTCTCGTCCACTTCCACTTTCTGGGCACGGCTGCGGCCTACGTTGAAGATGTTCATGCCACCCGACATGCCTCCGCCACTGCCCATGCGGCCCATGATGAACATCCAGAAGATGATGAGGAACAGGAAGGGGCCGAAGTTGATGAGGATGTGCCACAACGTGTTGCCGTCCTGCTCTTTGTAGGTCAGCTCGCCTTTGAAGTGGCCCAGCTGTTGCTGTTCGTCGATGAACTCCTCCAGCTTATCTATCGAACCATATTTCACGATGACGTAGGGCTCCTCGCCGCTGCGGTCGCCGGTGCCGTTCTTGAACACGTCGCGGATGTGCTCGGCACGGACATACATGTTCAGCGGCCCCTGGTCCTTGTAAACAACGATGCGCGAGGCATAACCTTTTTCCACATACTGCTTGAACTCGCTGTACGTGGCCTGTTTCGATGCTCCACCTTCTCCCTCGCCGTTGCTGTTGAAGAACAGCCATCCCAGCGCCACCGCGATGACGACATAGAACCAGCTCAGGTTGAAGCGTGGCTTCTTCTTATTATTTTTATTGTTGTTGTTTTCTGCCATTTATGGTGTTATTTAGTGAAGAGTGGAGGGTGGAGAGAGGATGCGCTTGCTTCATGCAGTAAGGGCATCTTCGCTATGCGCTAGCCCCATTTTGAATTTTGAATTGTGCATTAATCCAAATCTTCGATTTCCGTCAGTTGTGCATCGGCCCAGAGGTGCTCGAGGTCGTAGAAGTCGCGCATGTCGGGCAGGAAGATGTGTACGATGACATCGACATAGTCCATTGCCACCCACATCGACTGGCGCAGTCCGTCCACGGCGATGGGCTTTTGTGCAGCCTCCTTGCGCACCGTTTCACTGATGCTGTCGGCAAGTGCCTGTATCTGAGTGGGCGAGCCTCCCGTGCAGATGACGAAAGCCTTGCAGATGGTGTCCTCGATGTCGTGCAGGTCGATGATGACGATGTTGCGTCCCTTTTTCTCTTGTATTCCTTTTACGATTTTGTCTATCAGCAGTTCTGTATTATTCTCCATATTTTATATTAAATGTACTTTTGAAAGCACAAAGGTACGACATTTCTTTCATATTCGCATCATTGGCGGCGCAATTTTTGTTTTTTTAGGAACTCTGTCGGGGTCATCCCCGTTTGTTTATGAAAAACGTTTTGGAAATACGTACGGCTGGCGAAACCGCAGGCCTGTGCAATGGAATCGTTAGACCATTCGGGGTGTGCCGCCATCTGGCGTTTGGCTTCCTCGATGCGCAGTTCGGTAAGCCAGGGACTGAAGAGTTCCTGTGGTGTGGTCTTGAGCCAGGCCGATAGCAAGTATCGGGGTATGCCCATTTCGGTGGCGGCTGTTTGTATGGTTATGCCGCTGTGCAGGTGCCCGCCTCCCGACACCCAGTTCTCTATAGCCTTCGCTATGTGGTCCAGACCATCGGCGGACATGTTGGCCTGTACCTTCCTGTTCGTCAGCTCGTCCTCGGTCTCGTTGCGTTCCGCTTCCAGCATCTGCTGCTCTGCATTGCTTACCACGTAGCATACGAAACTGATGACCAGGTAGTAGATGCCCACGAAGAAGGACAGGGCATAGATGGCCAATGGCAGTCCTGTGTTGAAGATGAGCAGCGGCACCGCCAGGGCCATCAGACCCAGCACGACGATGCTGCGTTCCATCCAACCAAGCAGATTGTCCTGCGAAAGGTCGTAGAAGGCATCCAAAGTGCGATGCATTCGGCGCAATTCGTTCATTTGTATGTAGGTGTAGTAGAGTTGCATGACGGCGTAGAGCACGCTTGCCAGCATCTCTGCCATAGTCATCTCCACACATTTGGTCAGCAGCGGCTTGCCACTGTACAGGCATGCCCCCGCTAACAGGGCGGCAACTATCAGCCATGTCAGTATGCCTGCCCACCATTCTCTCCGGCGGATGTTCCCCTGTCTTTGCAGGCACAGCACCGACAGACTGAAGAGCCACGAACAGGGTATGAAAAAAAGAAGGTTGACCATGACGGCCTGTGTCACCCCCATGTCCCGAAAATGGAAAACGAGCTGTAGCAGGAACTGAACGGCCAGCATTGCCGTACCACCTGCCATCAGCCATCGCGAACGGTTGACAACCTTATTGTGTGTCGTCCTATGATGTCGCAGGGCCACCAGTGTCAGCGTCAGCAGCAACATCAGCGTAACAGCCGTAAATTGTATCTGGAACATATCACACATTCTTGCGTTTCACAGGTGCAAAGTTACGAATTTTATCCCAAAACGTGTGCGTTTTCCATCATTTTGCACACTTTTTTCTTCGATTTCGTACACCTTTGCGCGATTTTTTACAGCCTATGACCATGAAAATACTTACTTTTGTAGCGCGAAAAAGAAACAATACAGGCATGAGTTTACAAAACATTCCCCTTTGGTTGACCGTTTTCTACGGTGCACTATTTGTCCTGCTGTGGGCAGTTTTCATCGTTATTGTAGTCAAAAGAAAAAAACACTAAAAATAATAAAAGGATGAAAAAAAACTATCAGAAACCTGAAGTCCACGCTGTGTGTATGGCGCTTCGCACACATCTGCTTGGCTTCAGCAACAATGTCGGTCTCAAATATCCTGGGACAGGCTATAATGGAGAAGCGCGTGTAAGAGACAATTCTACGTGGAACGATTCGTGGGATGGTGATGAATAGATTGATCCGAAACAATTAACAATAAATACAATGAAGAAAGTAAAACATTTATTTCTATGCCTACTGGCCGTATTGCTGACGGTCGGGACGCAGCAAGCCTGGGCGGATGATGTGATTACCATAGACGAAAAAGATACATCTATGGGTAAACTGAAGATTATCATTTCAGGAGACGATCCAGATGTCTTTCACGACGACCGTGACAAAGCAGATGAGGACTTTCGTAACCGAGTGTTCCAGACGAAGACATTCTTCGATAATGTTAATGGGGCATGGTACCACGAATTCTACCTCCTGCAATGGATTAAGGACGAAGGCGATGATGAACTGAGCCACATTCGGGGCGACATCAATTTCTATGTCATTACTGACAGTAAGGATACGATAAACGTAGCCACGATTTCGCATAACGAAAGTGGTGATATCAAGAACGTAGAAACGAAAGCGGGTACTCTCGTGCATGGCGATAAGGATCACACCTACAGGTTCTATCCCCAGCAATTCTATATGAATAAAATCTCGGAAATGTACTGGGACATGGACTATAGGGTATGCCGCCATGATTTTGGCCATGCTAAGGATAAAAACCAGCATTTGAAGGTGTACAAAAACAAGGATAAACATGGTCTGAAATTCACCTACACACCGATGCCGATGGGCGAGATGAGCGTAGGTGCCAATGGTTACCTCCACTTCGAGGCGAGGGATGTGCCCGGGCATGCCAGTTCGTGCTACTACAAGTGGTATGCGCGTCATACAGGAACATCCATTTGGGGCAGCACCTATATACTGGACCTGACAGGGAAGGATACAGGCTGGAGTTCGAACAAAAATCTGAATCAGGTGTCCATCACTGGCAATACCGGCCGGCTTTCGCCACTGCATGGCTACAGAGTGAGATATAAGGGATCTATTACGGATAAATACGAATACCAGTCTCCTGAGTCTGAGTGGTTCGATGCTTTTGTCCCGGGTTATCTCTATCCACGGGACCTGTCAGTCATTTCCTACGACCAATGGAACAAGAAGGTGACTATCAGTTGGAATGCCGTCAGGGAGGATACGGAATATGCCACTGGATACACGTATGACCGCAACACCGCTGGTTCATGGATGATTTATCGCGAGGAGCCCAGCACCAACGGTGGTCTTCCCACCTACTTGGGAACACTCAGCGGCAACAAGACCGACAACGAACTGACCTACACCGACTCGAACATAGAATACGACAAGACATACACCTATCGTGTCATCTTCCTGCCCGATGTGATGAAGAACGACGATGTCCTGTCCTGGTTCGAGAAGGAACTTCAACCCACAACGAAGAGTCTCACGACGACACGCAATGTGCCCATCGACTTGTCTCAGATTTATGACGAGACTATCTCCGGTATCAAGTTGAAATGGACCTACAACATCCAGAAGAACGGTGGTTCTTTCCGAGTAGAACGCCGCAACGACGAGAATCATCCTTGGGAGGTTCTTGCGGGTTCGCAACAGAATGCCATCACCTCGCAGGACTCTGCGATATACATCGACACCACTCCCACCAGTTCCTGTGATTTCTACGACTATCGCGTTGTCGCCTCCACCCTCGATACCGAGTTTGCAAGCAACATACTCGAGCATTGTCACCTGTCTGCAGGAACCTCTGTCTTGGCCATCGATGCCACCAAGGGTACGGAGTCCAGCGTGGCTGTCATCAATTGGACGGTGGCTCAGAGGGGCGAGGAAGAGACCTATTTTGATATAGAACGCCGTCCCATCACCAACGGCGAAATGGGTGACTGGATGAAGGTGGGCGAGACCCATGGAACCGCCTCCGAATACACCTTCACCGATGAACGCGTGGAAGCCGGTAGCTACTACGAGTACCGCATTGTCGCCTACGGATTGCTCTGCGACAACCAGGTATCAAAGAGCCATGAAATGACGACCATCGGCTATAGCCAGGCACGCGGCACCATCACTGGACACATCAGTTACGGTACGGGAACCTCGGTGGGAGGTGTTCGGGTGAACCTCATCAAGAGCGGAACAGACATCGACCAGCAGCAGTTCTTCTCGCGCTACATCAATGGTACGGGCAGTGCTCTCTCCTGGACTCCTGATTCTGAACGCTATAGCGAAAAGTTGACCAGCGAAAAACCGCTTTCTCTGCAACTATGGTTCGCACCAGAGGCAAAGGAAGACAATAGTAACATGCCCCTTTTCGCTTTCGGCAAGCAGGAAGGCAGCGCCGTGGCTTTGAATCTCGAAAAGAAGGGAGATGACAAATATGCTCTTCAGTTAGTAGTTGGCAGTCAGAAGGAAACAATCGATTTTGATGTGCCCATCTACCGATACAGCCATCTTTCTGTCGTTTATAACAACAATAAGTGGAATTTCATCCTCAATGGCGACACTGCCAATGTGAAGACCGTGGCCAATCCTGGCAGTTGGCAGTTGGCCGATGGAACCAGCAGTTTCCATGTGGGATCGGATGGTGCCATCAGTCCCAAGTGCTTCAGCGGCCTGGTGGACGACATCCGCCTTTGGAGCCGTGCGCTCGAGCTGGACGACGTGGTGACAAACTACGACCGTGTCATTGGTGGCACAGAGCCGGGGCTCGTGCTCTACTGGCCCATGGACGAGGGTATCGACGGTCACACCTACGATGTCTCGAAGCAGAATGGCATCAGCAACGAGAACCATCCCGACGTGGCCCCCAATGCCACCCCCAGCCACATCACTCCTGCCGACCTGAAACTTTATGGCGTAACCGATTCTGACGGCAACTACATCATCACAGGCATCCCGTTCGATGCCGGAGGCACCAACTACAAGCTTCTGCCCGACTTTGGCATCCATGAGTTCCAGCCCTCCTCCCGCTCGCTCTATGTCAGCCCGTCGTCTCTGACCGCCAACAACGTCGATTTCACCGACAAGTCCAGTTTCCCCATGCGTGGATACGTTTACTATGCCGGCACCAACATCCCTGCAAAGGGTATCTACCTGTACGTCGATGGCGAGCTGGTGACCACTGGCGGCAAGATTGCAGAGACCAACGAGGATGGTTTCTATGAAATCTCCGTTCCCATTGGCAAGCATTTCGTAGAGGCCAAGCAATCTGGACATTCTATGGCGAACGCTGGCCGCTGGCCGACTACGGGTACCTACGACTTCCAGGCTTCGGTGCTTCAGAACTTCACCGACAGCACCCTCGTCAACTTCTGCGGTCGCGTGGCTGGTGGAGAGGTGCAGGAGAAGAAACCCGTAGGTTTCGGTATTGCCAGTGGGTCGAAGAACAACATCGGTATTGCCACCGTGAAGCTTGCCCTGAACAATCCCAACCTCAGTTTCAACTGTGTGGAAGGCACCACGACCGACCTCACCAAGGTGCGCCCCTTCGATGCCCAGAATCCTGACACCATCATGAGTAGCACATGGGCGGGGGCTGGTGATGATTCACGATACATCTTCATCCGGACAGACTCCGTGACGGGCGAGTTCTCGGCACTGCTGCCGCCGCTGAAGTATAATGTCAGCAGTATCACTGTGGACAACAATCCAGACGTGAAAATCACGGATTTGCCTCAGATTGACCTGACGAATGTCATCGCCTACGAGGTGGACACGTTGCATGTAAATAATTCGGCTGGAGATACCCTGAAGACCAATCTGAAAGATGCAGATATCCGCTATTATAAGTACAACAAGAAGATGGTCAGCGCCTGGTATGCGGAACCAATACTGGAGGTCGTCGATCAGGCGGACAAACTCAACATCGGGGCCTATGGCATGATGAAAATGTATCACTATGAGGACGAATTCGGAAAGGTGGACAGCATCGAAATCTACCGTGCTGCCAACGGCGCCCCTGAATATCTCTATGGCTACCCCATCTACCAAATGCAGGACCCCTATGCATTCGACATCTACGGCTATGAGCACTATGTGAATTACGACAGCGGTACACCCATCCCCGATGATGTGCCGATGAGCCATCAGATTCTCACCGTCAGCAATGAGATGGGGGCCGAACAGGCTGTTGTCGTGAAGACCGACGAGGAAAAGGGTGTCACGGAAGGCGAGGTCTATAATCTCAAGGAGAATCAGATACTCCTCGACAAAGACGGCAGATACACCTACAAATGGCAGGCAGGCCTGCCCAATAGTGTAGATCCCTACACCCGACACTTGGGAATTACTTACGACCGCAATAATCGCAGTTTCTCCTGGACGGGCCTCGATGCCTATGTCTTCGGCACCCTGCCGCTGGGTAACAACTTCGTAACGAAGGGCCCCGACAATGTGATGATGGTGCTGCGCGATCCTCCAGGCGGTGCGTCCTCCACGTCTTGGACGAGTGGTAGTGCCCATACCGATTCATATACATGGCAGGTTGGGTTGGCTGGTAATGCCGGAATTTCGGCAGAGATGACGTATGGTACGGATCTCAAAACCGCAGAAGGTATAGGTATAGCAATCGTAACCACTTCAAGTGTCAAGAATCGTTCACATTTCGGCGTTGAAGTCGAGGCTTCGCTAATGGATACAGGTAATCGCACATATACCATTACCTCTACAGAAACCATTTCCACCAGCAGCGATCCGGAATATGTAGGTGCAGACGGTGACGTGTATATCGGTGCCAGCACCAATCTTCTTATAGGTAACTGCAAGAAGGTGGGTTTCTTCCGTGAGAGTGCCAACAGTGGTTTCGACGTGAAGGACTCCATTGCCATCAGTGTCTCGGACAGCATTACGACGCTGTTCAACTATACAGCCTTGGAGATTGAAGAAAAACAGATTCCAAGTTGGCAGAACATGGTGCGTCAACTCGTCATCCCTGTTGCCGACGAGAAAACCGCAAACAGTTATTCCAACGACAAACAGTGGCCCGTCTTTGTTTCTTGGGAAAAAGGCGACCTCTTCGATACCTACAAGAACAAAACCTACAAGACGGTTGTGGGTAAAGACCCAACTTGGCAGTATCGGGATTCCGTGGAGTTCTATGCCGAACAGGTGGAGCACTGGGAACACGTTATTTATATGAACGAGGAGGACAAGTGCAAATCCATGTCCGCAGATTCGCCCTATTTCGAAGACATGCGTAACATCTCATTTGACTCGGGTTCACCCTATTCTTATACCGAGAAGGCCGACACCACACACACCAATGGCGTGGATTTCAATATAGCCGTGACAATAGGTGGTGATATTGCCTTTGGCGTTGATTTTGCCAGCGGGGCAAAGTTCGCCCTCGACTTAATGATAAAAGGAGGATTTGGTCCCAAGGGCGAAATCCACTATGAACACACATGGGAGAACACTGCCGAGTTTGAATACAAGCTCGACCTGAATTCGCCCGTCAGCGACATGAGTGTGGATATCTACAAGTCGCCTAACAACTGGTCAGATGTATTCAGGGTGCGTGCCGGACAGACGGCATGTCCCTATCAGGGGCAAGAGGTCACGAAATACTACAAGCCCGGAACGGAGTTGAGCAGTGCCACTACGCAGATAGAGAAACCGCAAGTGCGCATATCCAACGGACAGCAGAATCCCTCGAAGCATGCCGTCATCAACGATGTACCTGCCGGTTCATCGGCAAACTTCACTCTCTCACTCTACAACGACTCCGAGGCGCGTGAGGACATCACCTACGTCCTGCGACAGAATGATGAGAGCAACTCCAATGGCTTGAAACTCATGATTGACGGAGTCACGTTGTCGGATGGACGCTCCTTCGTCGTCAATGCCGGTGAGGTGCTGACGAAGACCCTGACGGTGTCCCAGAGTGACTTCTCCGTTCTCGACTATGAGGGCTTGGGCCTCTCGCTCATCTCCGCTTGCCAAGGCGATCCGACAAGTTTCCACCCCGTCATTGGCGACACCTGTACGTTCGACATTCACTTCAAGCCCAGTTCCTCGCCTGTGACGCTGATGGCCGATGCCTTTGTCGTCAACAACACCAGCGCAGGAAAGCTCGACTTGAAACTTACCAACTTCGACCGCTCGTTCCAGGGTCTGAAGAGTATGGGCGTAGAGTATAAGGCCGAGGGCGATGCCCAGTGGAACCGTGTGCAGAACTATGTCTTTGCCAAGGCCGATTCTACCGACCGCGACGACATCGTCGTGCCCGAAACTGGTGACGTGCGGCTCATCATCGACATGTCAGACAAGAATAGCTATCCCGACCGTACCTACGTCTTCCGAGCCTATACTGAGACTCCTTATGGTGCAGAGTCCGTTCGTACGTACAGCGACGAACTGACCGTAGTGAAGGATATGGCCCGGCCGACCGCTATTGGCACGCCGCAGCCCACCGATGGCATCCTGCATGCAGGTGACGACATCGTAGTGGAATTCAACGAGGATATTGTCCCTGGTTACGTCAATGCCTCCAATGTTCAGGTGACTGCCAAGGTGAACACCCAGCCCACGACTCATGAGGTCAGTCTGCACCTCAGTGGCAATGAACCTACGGCTGCCACGGCCAGCGACTTCTTCATGCGTGGCAATAGTTCCGTAGGACTGTGGCTGAAATATACCCAGCCGGGTACCATCTTCAGCCATTGCACCGGTGACAATGCGCTTACCCTCGGAGTTGATGCCGATGGTCACCTCGTCGTGAATGTCGGCGCCACTCACAAGGTCTCGGAACTCATCCTGCCCAAGGACGAGTGGACGTACCTCGCCTATTCTTATAATGAAGAGACGAAGGAACTCAACGTCGTGGTTCAGCATGGCAATGAGACTGAAAACCGTAAGTCCATCTTTGACTCCGGCCGTTCACTTCAGCAGGTTGTATATGCCGAGAATAAGCAGTTCTATCTTGGAGGCGGCGGACTTGAAGCCGATGTTCACGACCTCCGCATCTACAGCATCTGTCGCGATGCCATGGAGGTGGCTTCCGAGAAGTACAATCCTCTTATGACCTACACCGCAGGACTGATGGCTCACTGGCCTTTGGATGAGGGACAGGGTACGAAGGCTCGCGACCTGCGCAACGATGCTCACCCGTTGGTGCTCAGTGCACCCAATTGGCACATCGACGGTACCAACTATGCTGCTACAGTGGATGCCGCCAAGCAACAGCACCTCGACCTCAACATCGCTACGGCTACGACGGATGCCAACGAGAGCTATGTGCTTGAGTTCTGGTTCCGTGCTGACGACAAAATGGCCGGAAAGACCGTCTTCCAGGCTGGTAGCGATGCCGATAACAATCTACGTCTCTTTACCCGCGACGATGGTCAGTTGTTCTTTGAATATGGTATTCATCTCATGCCTGTGGCTCCCGACAGCTTCGATATCTCTGGCGGATGGCACCACTTTGCACTCAACGTGATGCGTGGAGCTTCGGCTTCCGTATCCATCGATGGCAAGCGAACGGCTGTATTTGCCGAGGCCGACGTTCCGCCATTCGAAGGGGCGAAGCTTGTTATGGGTGCCGGTTTCCAGACGCCCTTGGGTGAGAACTATAGTTATAAGGACTTCATGACGGGCGCCTTCGATGAGGTACGCTTCTGGAAGGGAATGCTGAAGCCCGAGGTGATTAAGTCTGGCATGTACCAAGGTGTCGATACACTGGAGGCTGCAGCCAAGGGGCTCACCGTCTATTATCCCATGGAGGCTACGGCCAATGTTGCCGGCGTGGAGACGAAGGTGGCATCCGATGCGGACATGGCTCCCGGACAACTCATGCCTGGCACGATGACTGGCAACTTCGACCTCAGTGCCTTCACCCTCAATGCACCGCCAGTCAAACGGAAGCCTGAGACGCAGACCGTCATCTGCAATGCCACCGTTTCCGACCGCAAGGTGCTGGTAGAGCTCCAGCCCCTTTCGCTCGCAGAAATCGAGGGCACCACGCTTGATGTCACTGTCAGCAAGATATTCGACATGAACGGTAACACCTCGTTGCCCATCACATGGCAGGTATATGTCAACCAGAATACCCTGCTTTGGGCCAAGGATTCTGTGACGTGCATCAAGAAGTATGGCGACGAAGCCACGTTCCAGGTGGAAATCGTCAATAAGGGTAATGCCACGGAGTACTACAGCATCGACAATCTGCCTACATGGCTCAGCACCGATGATGCACAGGGCGAGGTGGCACCGGACAGCCGTCAGGCTATAAGCTTCACAGTTGCTCCCACAACGGCTGTGGGTAACTATGACATCAACCTGTCGCTCGTAGGCAATAACGAAATAAAAGAGCCTCTGCGTCTTGTCCTGAATGTCAAGGGACAGACTCCCGACTGGGCAGTTGCTACCGACAGCATCTTCGAGGATCAGATGAACCTCGTGGGACAGGTGCTCATCGATGGTTTCGTCAACGAGAACAAGGAGAGTCGTCTCGCAGCTTTCATCGGCAATACCTGCGTAGGTGTTGCCCAGCCGGAGAAGGCCCGTGGCTCGTTCTATGTACCGATGACCATCTATGGTTCAGCGGATAAGCACAATGGCAAGACCATCTCCTTCAAGTTCTGGGATGCCTCCACTGGCATCACCTATGTCGGACTTAAGTCCAGCACCGACGTACAGTTCAAGCGCAATGCTATGAAGGGTAGCTACAACTATCCTATCCTCTTCACCAATAGTGGTGAGGTGGAACAGGATATCGATGTGGCTGCCGGATGGAACTGGATATCGACCAGCGTGAAGCCAGCTAAGGACCAGACGCTTACCGACATCCTTGTTTCTGACGGCTTCCTCAAGGGCGATGTCCTCAAGGACAAGTCCGATGTCAGCTACAACGATGGCAATGGGTGGAACACCGGTACACTGAAGACCATACAGCCTACAAACATGTATAAGCTCTACGTTCACCAGCCTCTGGACATCGTCATCAGAGGTGAGGAGTGCGTGCCTTCGCAAACGTCCGTCACCGTCCAGAATGGATGGAACTGGATAGGCTTTGTCCCCATGGCTGCAATGGATGTCAACCAGGCACTGGCTGGAATTCGTGCTGTCGAGGGTGATTACATCAAGTCTAAGACTGCATTTGCCATCTACGGACCCTACGGATGGGAAGGTAACCTGAAGGCATTGGAACCCGGACAGGGCTACATGTTCTACTGGCAGGGCGACAGCACGACATTTACCTATCCCAATGTCGCTGCCGTACGTAATATGGCTCCATCACGTGTAAAGGCTGCCCCCAGTCATCATTTCACCCCTGTCAACAGTGGTCTCTATCCGGACAATATGTCCGTCGTAGTCCAGATGCTCTGTAACGGAGAGCCTGTCGACAGCCTTGAATTGGCAGCATTCATCGACGGCGAATGCCGGGCTGTGGCTCAGGCCGATGGTGGTCTCTATTATCTGATGGTGCAAGGTGAAGGCACCGGACAGAATGTTCAGCTTTGCACCTTCTATAAGAATAGAAACTTTGTTGTCGATGAAGGACTTTCGTTCCGTCCGGACACCAACATCGGTCTGCCTTGGGAACCCTACACCGTCGATATTGCAGCCATTGTTACCGGCACCGACATTGTGGTGAACGACCAGAAGGGTGGGGACAGCGTGAAATACTTCCTGCCCAATGGCATACAGATTCCGCAGTCCGCACTGCGTAAGGGACAGGTATATATTCGTCGCGAACAGAACGGTACATTTACTAAATATACAAAATAATAATGAAGATACTGAAAACATTAATGTTGGCCATGGCCTGCGGGGGACTCTTCCCCGCAGGGGCTATGGCACAGACCTACCAAAAGGTGACTGAGGCTGGACGGCTCGAGAGTGGTAAGCGCTACCTTATCGTGGCTGAAGGCAAGAATAAGGCATGGAATGGACTCAACACATCAGAAAGCAAAGGAGATGTTACTGACGTAGATATTTCCGATAACGTTAGTGCCAATCCTGTTTTGTTGGTGAAGAAGTCTGATGGATATTGGAATATCGTTGACATTCTCACACGGCAGTATGTGGGGACGACCGCAAGTCCCGCTGGCGGACTCGTTGGTGCTTCTACAGCCTCTTCGGACAAATTCGAGTGGAAAATCTCTTTCGTGGATGAGACAACCAAGGTGATGAACTATAATAACTCGCTCTATCTGAAATATTACGAGAATTTTGATTCCCCTTTCTTCCGTGTTGCCGGCGTTAACGAACAAACTGACATTGCTCTCTACAAGGAGACGGGCGCTTCGCTCTATCTCCCAAACTCTGTTGATAATACAGCCACCATCGCTGCATCCAATGGGGAAACATGCGATGTCACCCTCGTCGGTCGAACCCTTTGGAAGGACGGGAACTGGAATACGTTGTGCCTGCCCTTCAACCTCACGCTTGCGGGTTCACCGCTTGCAGGAGCCGATGTCCGCACGCTCAGCAGTGCTTCGTTGTCATACGGCACGCTGAACCTGACTTTCACCGATGCTGTCACCGAACTTGTGGCTGGTACTCCCTACATCATTAAGTGGGCTAAGGACGATGAACATCCGACTATCAGCGATCCTACGTTTACAGATGTCACTGTCAGCAATGCCGGCCACGACTTTCAGAGCACAGACGAGAAGGTTAAGTTCCTGGGCACTTATGCCTACAGAACCTTCGCTGCTGAGAATAAGAGCATTTTGTTCGTGGGTGGAGAAAATACTTTGTATTATCCGGAGACCGGTGCCCGAATCGGTACGCAGCGTGCTTACTTCCAGATTACGGACGCTTCTTCTGTCAAGGCTTTCGTCCTCAACTTTGAGGATGGCGATGCCACGCGGATAGGCAGTCTTTTGCCAGCCACCAGTACCTCTTCGGCTTTAGGGTGGAGCGACCTCAGTGGCCGCAAACTCCAGTCGAAGCCTACTGCAAAGGGCCTTTACATCAACAACGGCAGAATCTATATGGTGAAATAAACGGACAGTCCGTCGCAAATAAAAAAGCCGCATCCCGGTGTCGGGGGTGCGGCTTTTTTTATCATGCAATCCTGGGGTAATGCCCCAAGACTTACCTGTCTTTACTCTTCTTCGTGACGGGGACGACGCTCTCCGCGTTCTCCGCGTTCTCCGCGCTCTCCATCGCGACGCTCACGGCGTTCGCCACGGTCGCCATCACGACGCTCACGACGCTCACCGCGCTCGGGGCGGGGACGACGCTCGCGCTCCACGTAGCCTTCGGGCTTCTCCATGAGAGCACGGCGGCTGAGTTTGAACTTACCGGTCTTCTCGTCGATGTCGATGAGCTTTACCTGAATCTTGTCGCCTTCCTTCAGACCAGCCTCTTCGACAGTCTCCAGACGCTTCCAGTCTATTTCGCTGATGTGCAGCAGACCGTCCTTGCCAGGCATGAACTCTACGAAGACACCGTAGGGCATGATGCTGCGCACCTCGCCTTCGTACACTTCGCCAACCTCAGGGATGGCCACGATGGCACGAATCTTGGCCAGTGCAGCCTCGATGCTTTCCTTGTTCGATGCGCTGACTTGTACCTTGCCTACGCCGTCTTCCTCGTCGATGGTGATGACTGCGCCTGTCTCCTCCTGCATACCCTGGATAATCTTTCCACCCGGGCCGATGACAGCACCGATGTACTCCTTCGGAATGATAATCTGCTCGATGCGTGGTACGTGGGGCTTCAGTTCGGGACGTGGTGCGGGCAGG
>CACZRZ010000054.1 GCA_902783655.1 uncultured Bacteroidales bacterium | reverse complement strand
TTACTGTTTACCGAAAATTCTTGCCCGAACATTCGTAGACCGCAATGTCCGTGTTGTATCTTTGCATTGGGAATAGAAAGGGACTGGCAACCTACGAGGCAAGATTAAGCGAATCTACCGTGAAAAATTAAATTATACAGCGGAACCTACTGTGTAACTGACCCCCCGCCCCCCTTTAGGGGGAGAATTTACAAAAAACGGTAAACGGTAAACAGTAAACAGTAAACAAGAACATGGAGCCGGCATGGGGAAAAGTACATGGGCTGAAATTTCAGCTGATGTTCCGAGAGGTGATAAAGAGGATTTTCTTTGGATATTCCTTTGTGCTCTCGCCAAAAACCATTAATTTTGCATCCGAAAATTAACAACAACCTATAACCATCCTATATAATACAAAGACGACTATGAAAAAATTTTTTTCATCAGACATGGTTACAATGATATCCAAGGGCACACAGGCCGCAAGCTGATGGTGAAGTAATATTTTTACACACGGGGGCGGTGCCGCTGTGTAAATTCTACGCACTATGAAAGTGATTGCACACATCGAGAACGACCTGGGGACGAAGTTCGGAGTTCCCAGGCAGAGCGGACTGGTGGAGGGGCTGGAAAGCCGCATCGTGTTCGAGCCCGAATACAGGCAGGCAGAGGCGCTGCGTGGGCTGGAGGGCTTCTCGCACATCTGGCTGCTGTGGGACTTCTCCAAGGCTCATCGCGAGGAATGGAGCCCAACGGTCCGGCCTCCCCGACTGGGCGGGAACAAGCGGATGGGAGTGTTTGCCACCCGTTCGCCATTCCGACCGAATCCCATCGGTTTGTCGTCGGTACGCATCACGCGCATCGACCTGCACACAGCGGACGGACCTGTCATCTATGTGGCTGGTGCCGACCTGATGAACGGCACGCCCATTCTGGACATAAAACCTTATCTGCCCTTCACCGATTCGCATCCGGAGGCCACAGGCGGATTCACCGACGAAACACGCCAGCAGGAGCCGTTGAAGGTGGACATGCCTGCAGGACTGGAACGGCAACTGTCGCCCCAACAAATCGTCGCCCTGCGGGAAATCCTTGCCAGCGACCCACGACCGCATTACCAGGACGACCCAGAGCGGGAGTATGGGATGGAGTACGCAGGACTCGACATAAAGTTTACCATTAAAGACCATGTCATAACCGTCAAATAATGAAAGAAATAAAGAACGTTGTTTTCGACCTCGGAGGAGTCGTCGTAGATCTCGACATCCCCTCCTCCATCAAGGCGTTTGCCAAGTTGGGAATCGTGCCGCAGGGCATCACACTGGAAGAGCTGTCGCGAGGCGGCATACCCAAGGACTGGGAGATGCGCGAGAAGATGCACGCAATGGACATTGGCGACATGAGTGCCAGCGAGTTTGTGGCCCTGATGCTGAAGGTTGCCAAGCCTGGGACCACGGAGCAGGACATCGTGGAAGCCTTCAATCGCATCATCCGTCTGCCTCGCCACAGGCTGGAATGGCTGAAACGCCTCCGCAAGCACTACCGTGTGTTCCTGCTCAGCAACATCGGCGAGCTGCATTGGGCTGAGACCTGCCGTGTGGCGCAATCGCTGGGCATAGACATCGAGGAATGCTTCGACGAGGTATTCCTCTCCTACCGGCTGCGAATGGTGAAGCCAGACCCACGCATCTTCCAACACCTGACAGAGGCGACCGGCATCGTGCCCGAGGAAACGCTCTACATCGACGACCTGCCCGACAACATCCGCGCCGGACAGGCCATTGGCCTGCAGGCATACAAGATAGACTGCAACACCCTGGACAAAGAATTTCCGAAACTGTTTCCCGAATGCACGGATTAGCTATAAACCACCACGATGAAGCGGATTTGGCGGACTATCATATTTAAATATAGGTAAAAGTTTGGTAAATCGACTACTTAATCGTATCTTTGAGCCCAGATTAATAAAAACTAACCATATTATACTATGAAAAGAATCTTTTTCTCCCTTTTGTGTGCTATGATGGCCGTTGCCCTGTCGGCAGCACCCATCACCCGCGAACAAGCACGAAAGAACGCACTGGAGTTCCTGAAGACGGCCCGTGGAAGCCGGCAGTTGTCGCCTGTGCAGAACCGTGCCAAGCTGGCTCCGCGTCGCAACGCGAAGTTCGCGGAAACGGAACTCTACTATGTCTTCAACCGTGGCAATCAGGAGGGCTACGTCATTGTCTCCGGCGATGACCAGACACTGCCCGTACTGGGATATACCGACGAGGGCGAGTTCGACTACAACAACCTGCCCGAGAACATGCGCTGGTGGCTCGACAGCCGCGAGAAGCAACTGCAACAACTGAGCCAGAACCCCCTGGCCGAACCCATGAAAGCCCCTGTGGTGCACGATGCTGTGGCTCCCATGGTCACCACCAGATGGAACCAAGGAGCACCCTACAACGACGAGTGCCCCATGTACTTCACACTGGGACGTTCGGTGACGGGCTGCGTGGCTACGGCTATGGCACAGGTGATGTATTACCAGCGTTCCAAGTCGGTGACGGAGGTGCAGAACGACATTCCCGCCTACGATACCTATACTTCGCACGCTACATACGGCAAACTGCACGTTGATGGCATTGCTGCCGGAAGCCCCATCGACTGGGACAACATGCTGGACACCTACGGAAGCGCCAGTGCCAAGCAGAAGAAAGCCGTAGCACAACTGATGCACTACTGCGGTGTGTCGGTGCTGATGGACTACACCAACTCCAGTTCCGGAGCCAACTCATACAGGGTGGCAGAAGCCCTCGTTAAATACTTCGGCTACGGCTCTTCTGTGAAATATGTCTATCAGGGCAACTACAACGAGGATGCCTGGGACAAGATGCTCTACAACGAGCTTGCACAGGGCCGTCCCTTTTATCTGAGTGGTCAGAACACACAGGGTGGACATGCCTTCGTGTGTGACGGCTACGACGGCAACCGCTGCTACCACATCAACTGGGGCTGGGGCGGTGCCAGCGACGGTTACTTCCTGCTCACCAGCCTCAATCCCTCGTCGCAGGGCATCGGCGGTTCGGGCGACGGATACAGTTCTCAGGAAGAGGCCATCATCGGCTTCGAGCCCGAGAACTACGGTACCAAGGCCATGCCTTTCGCCAACATTATGGCCAAGCGTCTGTGCACAGCAGCTTTCGATGCTGACAACGATGGCGTGCTGACCTATGGCGAGGCTGCCCAGGTGACAGACTTAGGTGATGTGTTCAAGGGACAGTCCACGATGAACTCTTTCGAAGAACTGTACTATTTCACCAACCTTACCACCCTACCCGACTCTGCCTTCAGCGGATGTACGAAGCTCGCCACCTTGAAGTTGCCCAAGAGCCTGACCACGATTGGCAAGAATGCCTTCACGGGCTGCCGTGCACTGAAGACACTGATACTGCCCGAAGGGGTGAAAAGCATTGGCGAAGGAGCCTTCTCGGGCTGCCGAGTCCTGACCAACATGGTTCTTCCCAATTCGCTGTCGAGCCTCGAAGCCAACGTCTTCGAGGGCTGCCAGGCCTTTACCAAGATGGAACTGCCCGCTGGCATCGCACATCTGGGGACTAATGCCTTCAAAGGTTGCACCAAGCTGAACACCATAACGGTTCGTAGCATATCGCCCGAGAAGATGACCCTCGGCGAGGATGTCTTTGCCGACATTGACCTGAGCGGTGCAACACTGAACGTCCCCCAAGGTACCGGTGCCTACATGAGAAGTGCCGACCAATGGAAGGAGTTCGGTGAAATCCATGAGGAGCGCAACCTGTCACAGGGAAAGTTTGCTACATTGGAGGTGAACGGCAAGTATTTTATCTATAACGTTGGCACAGGCGGATACCTGACTCGTGGCGAAGCCTGGGGCACGCAGGCCGTGGTGGCTGACACCGACGAGCCCATGCGATTCCAGATACGCCGCTCGAACACCATGCCTGAAGGCACATACTACCTCTATTCTACCGATACAGGCAACGACAAGCACATCCTCTTCCGCACCAATACCGACAGTTCCATTGGCAACGGCGTGAACGCCTGCTTCGTGGACGGAGAGACTTTGGCATCCAGAAGCTACTGGAAGATTGACCTGGTGGAGGGCGAGACGAATATCTACACCATCCAGATTCCCAGCAACCTGTCGGGTTACAAGGCTGGTCAGTACCTGGGCATACAGCCCTCGCACGAGAGCAATGCCGCATCGCCCACCTACGGTGCTTACAGCGATGTGGAATATGCCGACTACACCAAGAACTGCCAATGGATGCTCGTTGTCTACAACGAAGAAGACATGGCCCGCTATCAGGGTTCACTGGAACTGAAGAACCTGCTCGCCATCGGAAAGAGCAAACGTGTGGACATCACCACAGAACAGGCCGTGTACGACAATCTGGAGAGCAGTGTCGAGGACATGGCGAAAGCCTGCCGTAAGTTGCGCCGCAAGCTCAACTTTATCATCTTTGCCGACAATGAGGTACGCAAGGTTGCCGTCAGCCACTACGATGCTGACCGCAATGGTGAACTCAGTTACACCGAAGCTGCTGCCGTGAAAGACGTAGGAACCGAATTCTACCAGAACACGGCCATCACCGACCTCACCGACCTGAAGTATCTGACCACGGCTGAATACCTCTCTGGCAATGCCTTCAAGGACTGCTCATCGCTGCGTACCGTCACGCTGCCTGATGGTTTGCTCGACATCTACTATCGTGCCTTCATGAACGACAAGAAACTGGAAACCGTCATTACGGGCCCCAGCCTGAAGTATATCGGCGACAACGCCTTCGATGCTTGCACAGGTCTGCGCGAGTTCCGTGTGGCTGTGCCCGACCCTGCCACGATACAGATTGGCGACGGTGCCTTCCGTGGTGTGACTCTCTCCAAGATTACGCTCTACGTGCCATACGGTTCGAAGGCACTCTACGAACAAGCTGACACCTGGAAGAATTTCGGCGAAATCAAGGAGATGCGTGCCGTAGGCAGCAAGCAGTTCGTGCCTGTTGAAGAGAACAAGGAGGTGTACGTCTATAATCTGGATATGCGCAAGAATATTGAAGCCGGCGAGGCCTACGGCACCCAAGCCGTTGTGGGCGTGGGCGGACTGGTTTATCAGTTGAAGCGCTCTTCCAACATGGCTGAGGGACTCTACTATCTGAGCTCGAGCAAGGGTATCCTGTTCCGCACCAGCACGGACAATAAAGTTGGCGCCGGCGTCAAGACTTGCTTCGTCGATGGTTCACTTTCGCCCAAGGCTTATTGGAAGGTGGTTCCCGTAGAGGGCAAAGAAAACATCTACACCCTGCAAGTGCCTGAGACGGATGCAGAATATGTGGAAGGAGAATATCTGGGCACCGACCTCTACCACCAGACAGATTTCACCTATGGTACCTACGGCCTCTACTACGACGTGACTGCCGGCGACTATCCCGACCGCATCCTGTGGGGCTTTGTTGGCGTGGAAGAGGCAAAGGCTGCAGAAGAACTGTTTGCAAAGACTGAACGCCTGAAGGAACTGCTCGTCATAGCCGATGCTAAGAACATTGATACCGAAAAGGAACATGCCGTTTACGACAACTTCGAGAGCACAGAGGATGAAATCAACCTTGCCATCGAGTCTCTCCGCTCCAAACTGCACTACATCGACTTTACCGACAGTCGTGCCCAGAACCTCAGCGTGAACCGCTGGGACGAGGACGAGGACGGTGAGTTGAGCTTGGAGGAGGCTGCTGCCATCACCGATCTTGGCACCACGTTCCGTTCGTCAAGCATCAAGAGCCTGGATGAGTTACAATACTTCACCTCACTGCAGTCACTGGGCGATGCTGTTTTCCGCGGCTGCTCGTCGCTCGTGTCGCTCTATGTTCCTGCCAATGTCAAAGACCTGGGCACGAACACATTCCAGAATTGCTCGAACCTGAAGTACATTGCCCTGCTGTCCGAGGGAGAAGCTCCCGCTGCCACTGAAGCATCGCTGCCTTCTGGCATCACGGCATTCGTACCCAAGGCCCTCATGAACGCTTACGAAAACGACGAAGCCTGGACGAAGGCCAAGGCCAACATCAAGGAGTTCCTGGGTTATCCGATTGTAACCGCTGAGCCCGGAAGCCGTCAGTACGGCAGAGCTAACCCCAAGTTCACCTACAATGTAACGGGGGCTCCCATCAACGGCGAACCTACATTCAGCACGACAGCCGAGGCAGCCAGTCCCGCAGGCGAATATCCCATCACTCCAGAGCCGGGCTCCATTACGACGATTAACTTGCAACTCGTCCCGGCTATACTGACCATCGAACGTGCTCCCCTCACCCTCACGGCAAAGTCCTACACACGCAATATCGGTGAGGAGAATCCCGAGTTCGCCTTCTCCAACACCAGCCTGCGCAACCGTGAGAAGATTGACGACATCCTGCTTGTGCGTCCTACCATCGAATGCGATGCTACGGCAGACAGCCCAGGTGGTGTGTATGAGATTCGTATCTTCGGTGCTGAGACCCAGAATTACGAGATTACCTACGTCAATGGTAAACTCACCGTTATCGATCCCGATGGCATTAATGATCTTAAAAATGAAGAATCAGGAATGAAGAAGATGTACGACCTCAGCGGCCGACGCATCACCCATCCGAAGCGTGGTGTTTACATCTCTGGCAAGAAGAAAGTCGTGAAGTGATTCACAACGTGATAGCACGAAAAAAACCGACCGGCGGACATTCCACCGGTCGGTTTGCGTTTTATCAAGTCTATTACATTATCTCAATTCTCGAACTCAGTCGAAGAGGACGGCGTCTGTGAAATCGACGCCACACTTGTCCTTGGGCGAGAGATTCATGTCCTCCGCAGCTATGGGCCACTGGATGTTGAGCGTCGGGTCGTCGAAACGGATGGAACATTCGCTCTGAGGAGCATAGGGATTGTCAACCTTATAAGAGAAGATGGCCTCGTCGCTCAAGACCAGGAAACCGTGGGCAAAGCCACGGGGAATGAAGAACTGGCGATGATTGTCTTCGCTCAATTCTACTGCGATGTGTCGGCCAAACGTTGGAGAGCTTTTACGAAGGTCCACTGCGACGTCGAGCACACGTCCCTTGATAACTCGGACCAACTTGGCCTGACTGTACTCACCACGTTGGTAGTGCAGACCTCGAAGCACTCCATAAGAGGACTTCGACTCGTTGTCTTGTATAAAATTAACACGACCAATATGGCTCTCAAAATCAGCCTGTTTGTAAGCCTCCATAAAATAACCACGTGAATCTCCAAATACCTTGGGCTCCAGTATCCAAACGTCCTGAAGTTCCGTCATCAAATATTCCATTTTCTATATTATTTTACGTTTACGTGCGGCAAATATAATGATATTTCTTGAATTATACAATAGCGATAAAAAAAGTTTGAAAATTTGTTCAGGATTGTTGGTGCAATTGAAAAATTTAGCTTAACTTTGTAGCATGAATTCGTTACCAACTTTAATCGAGTATCTGTTGCTGACCCACGACTATGTGGTGGTTCCGGGCATGGGAACGTTCATCGCCCAGCAGACGGCAGCGCATAGGAACGACGAGGAGGAGGCTTTTCTTCCCCCCGTACGCTCGTTGCGATTCAATGCAGGTCTCAATCATGAAGACAACCTCTTGCCCGACTCGATAAAGAGCATATATAACACCACCCCCGAACAGGCTGAGCAAATGCTGACAGTCTGGGTATCGGAGTTTGCTCAGGCGTTGGAAGACGAACAGGAGCTCGAGTTCGGCACCCTTGGCATCTTCACCCGCGAAAGAAATGGCTCGCTTGTCTTCACCTCACATGAATCGGGCATTGCATCGCCCGACTTCTATGGGCTGGATGCCTTCCACATGAGTGAGGTTCAACCCGAGCGCAGGGCTAAGATTGTGCCCATGACAGCCACGATGGAGACCAGCGAAAAGGAAATCACCATCCGCATCAATCGTCGCATTGCCAACATATTCGTTGCCGCCTGTGCTGCCATATTGCTGTTTCTCGTGTTCAACAGCCCCATACCTGGGTCTGCCGGAATAGAACAACGCAGCAGTGTTCGCGAACTGCTCATGGGCAAGTTTGATTCGGAAGCACACTCGTTACCCGTTGAAGCCCCCAAGACCGAGTCACCAAAGACAAAGACCATCGTAAAGCACATAACAGTGTATAAGATGCCGGAAGTCAAAAAACCGGAACAGCCGGCAGCAGAATCCGCCGCGCCAGAGGTTGTTGCCAACGAGCCCGTTTCCATCGAGCCATCTGTTGCGCCAAAGGCTCCGGCACAAAAGGCTCCAGCACAAAAAGCTCCGGTAGCAGAGGTTACAGCCAAAGTGGAGAAAACGACTCCTGTGGTCAGTGAGCCCGTACAGCAAAATCCGCAGTACTGCATCGTTATGGCCAGCGCCATTTCGAGAAAGAATGCCGAAAACTATGCGGCCAAACTCCGCGAACAGGGTTTCAACAATCCGCGCGTGCACGCATCTAATAAAATGGTACGCGTAGTGGTTGGTAACTACAGTTCCGAGTCGGAAGCCTACAATGTGGCTGAAACCATGAGAAGAAGTTCCGATGAATACGGCTCGGTATGGGTACTCAAATTGTAATCCATGAAACGCGTTCGGTGTCCCAAGTGCGATAACTACATTGTCTTTGACGAGGCCCAGTACACAGAAGGCCAGCAACTGGTGTTCCAATGTCCCCAATGTAACAAACAGTTCGCCATCCGTATCGGCACAAGCAAACTCCATAACAAACACGAAGAGAAACAACTCGACGAGCAGGAGAATGCCGAGGAGTGCGGAAGCATCGTGGTGGTGGAGAATGTGTTCCACTATAAGCAGGTAATCCCCTTGAGAATGGGAGACAACGTCATTGGGCGATATGTAAGAGGAACGGAGATAAACACTCCCATCGAGACCTCCGACCCCAGCGTCGACACAAAGCACTGCATCATTCGCGTACAGCGTAACAAACGAGGCGAACTGCAGTATATCCTGCGCGATGCCCCGTCGAACACAGGCACCTTCTTCATGAACGAAATCCTGCGCGACCAAGACCGCATACGGCTTTCTGAGGGTGACATCATCACCATCGGAGCCACGACCTTGATTCTGCGTACGGCCAATCAGACATCCCTTTAACACCCCAATAATATGTGGAAATACTTTGTAATCTATATTTTGACTATGACAGTCATCACGTTCATAGTCTTTGGCGTGGACAAATGGAAAGCTCGCAACGAGAAGTGGCGAACACCCGAGTCCACCCTGTTTCTGCTCTCTATCTTCGGAGGCAGTGTCGGTGCCCTGCTGGGCATGCAAATATGGCGGCACAAGACACAGCACTGGTCGTTCCGTATCGGCATCCCTCTCATTCTTATCCTGCAAGTGGCACTGATGCTTTGGTTTATTTATTATAAATAACTATGGAAGACGTTCAGAAATGGAAGCTTCTCAGTAGTGAATACCTGATTCGCCGTCCCTGGCTGACAGCACGCCGCGATCATCTGCAACTACCAAGCGGAGCGGACATGCCGGAATACTATGTTCTGGAATATCCCGACTGGATAAACATCATTGCATTAACCCGCGACGGCAATATGCTGCTCGAACGGCAATACCGCCATGCCCGCCAACTGGTAGGATGGGAAATTCCCGCAGGTGTCATCGAAGAAGGCGAAACACCTCTGCAGGCCGCCCAACGCGAACTCCTGGAAGAAACGGGTTATACGGGCGGAGAATGGCATGAACTGGTAGAATTGTGTCCCAACCCAGGTGCATGTACGAATGTCAGCCATACCTTCGTGGCCACTGATGTAGTGCATACCGATACCCAACATCTTGAACAAACCGAGGACATCTCTGTCCACGAGGTTCCCTTAGACGAGGTCTTCCGCATGTTGCAGGAAGGTGAGTTCCATCAGGCTCTGATGGCAGCCCCTCTTTGGAAGTTCTTCTATGAGAACCGGAAATAACATAATCATCTCATTCATAATTCTTAATTCTTAATTCATAATTCACAATTACATATATTATTATGGCTATTTGGTTTGAATGCAAAATCCGTTACGACAAGACCATGGAGGACGGAAAGATAAAGAAAGTGACAGAAACATACATGGTGGATGCCTTAACCTTCACAGAGGCCGAACGTCGGTTCCTGGAAGAGGTGGAACCATACATGAGTGGCGAATATGAAGTGGCAGGCATCCGCAAGGCACGCATTGCCGAGCTGATGGAAAGCAACGACGGTAACGACGACCGCTGGTACAAGGCCAAGGTGGCCTTCATCACACTCGACGAGAAGACGGCCGTAGAGAAGCGTACCTCACAGACGATGCTCGTTCAGGCCCAAGACCTGAAGACTGCAGTAGCTAACCTTGAGAAAGGAATGACGGGCACCATGGGCGACTGGGATTTGACCTCGATGAGCGAAACGCCCATCCTGGACATCTTCCCTTATAAAAAAGAAGATTAAGGACGAAATGATAAAGGAAGAGATACATAAGATTACATCATCGTTGCCCGATGGCGTGCGATTGGTGGCTGTATCGAAGTATCATCCCGAGGAAGCCATCATGGAAGCCTACGAGGCAGGACAAAGAGTGTTTGGCGAGAGCCATGTGCAAGAACTGCAACGCAAGCACGAAGCACTGCCAAAAGACATCGAGTGGCACTTCATCGGACACCTGCAAACCAACAAGGTCAAGTATATTGCCCCCTACGTCTCACTCATTCATGCGGTGGACACTCCGAAATTGCTGGCAGAAATCAGCAAGCAGGGCCTGAAGTTCGGTCGGCGCATACCATGTCTGTTGCAACTGCATGTGGCACAGGAAGAGACTAAGTTCGGATTCACGCCCGAGGAGGCTGAAGCATTCCTGCAACAGGGGGAATGGCGCCAGATGACAGGTGCAGAGTTGCAAGGTATCATGTGCATGGCCACAAACACTGACGACCAAGAACAGATAGCACGTGAGTTCGAAGTGGCCCGCCAATTCTTCCTTCACGCACGCGATACATATTTTAGTGGTGAACGCCGGACGGAGAGCAGTCCCTTCTGCGAATGCTCCTGGGGTATGTCGGACGACTACCCCATTGCCATCCAACACGGAGCCACCCTGGTGCGCATCGGTAGCATGATATTTGGACAGCGCATATACTGATATTGTTTCCATATTTGCACACAATCGCCCCATCTGTTACATTTTTGTAGCGGTTGGGGCATATTTTATGCACAAAAGTTTTGGCTGTGTGCGTATTTTGTCGTATCTTTGCACAGATTTAACGAAAACGAGCAATTAACATCATGCAAAAAGCAGGTAGTTTTAACCAAATAATAGCTGAGGCCATACAGAAGTTCTGGGATTGCGATTCAATGAGCGACTACGGCTTGGCAACACTACAGTATAAGGATGTGGCACGCATCATTGAAAAGCTGCACATCCTGTTCGAGCAAAGCGGTGTGAAACCGGGTGACAAGGTCGCACTCTGCGGACGCAACCAGAGTCGCTGGGGCGCTGCATTCTTTGCCATTACAACATACGGTGCAGTGGCAGTGCCCATTCTCCATGAGTTCCACCCTGCCCAGATTCACGACATCGTGAACCACTCGGATGCCCGTCTGCTCTTCATCGAAGACAAGATTTACCATGAACTCTCAGCAGACAAGATGCCAAACCTCGAGGGCATACTGAGCATTATAGACTATCATCTCTTTACCAGTCGCAGCGAAAAGTTGACCTATGCCCGTGAGAATCTGAATCGCCTGTTCGGTGAGAAGTTCCCAATGAACTTCCGGAAACATCATATCAACTACTACAAGGATAGCCCCGACGAACTGGCCGTCATCAACTACACGAGTGGTTCCACTGGTAACTCAAAGGGTGTGATGATTCCCTACCGTGCTATATGGAGCAACCGCGAGTTTGCACATGCCAATATCGGCCATGTGATACACCAAGGCGAGAATATCCTGTCGATGCTGCCATTGGCACACACCTATGCAATGGCTTTCGAGTTCATCTATTCCTTCTCAAACGGAGCCCACATATTCTTCCTGACAAAACTGGCAAGTCCCACCGTCTTGCTCAAGACACTTGCTGACCTGCGCCCCAGTTGCATCTTCGTGGTGCCACTCATCATCGAGAAAGTGGTACGCAAGGCCGTACTGCCAAAGGTTCAGGACATCAAGATGCGACTCCTGCTGAAAACGCCCGTTGTAGGCGACCACATCCGCAAGAAGATATGCGATGGTCTTAGCAATGCCCTTGGTGGTAACTTCTATGAGATAATCATTGGTGGTTCGGCACTGAACAAGGAAGTTGAGGATATCCTCCACGATATCGGTTTCCACTACACCGTAGGATACGGAGCAACGGAGTGCGCTCCATTACTTGCCTACGCTCCGTGGGAATCGTATGTGCCTGGTAGTTGTGGACGGCCTGTGCCACGCATGGAACTCAGGATTGACAGTCCCGACCCAGAAAACACACCTGGCGAGATACTGGCCCGCGGCATGAACGTGATGCTGGGCTACTATAAGAACGAGGAAGCTACACGCGAAACGCTCAGGGACGGATGGTACCATACAGGCGACCTGGGTGTTATGGACAAGGAAGGCAATGTCTTCATCAAGGGACGTTCGAAGAACATGTTGCTGGGAGCCAACGGACAGAACGTCTATCCCGAGGAGATTGAAGATAAACTGGTGAGTCTGCCGCTCGTCAGCGAGTGTGTCGTCATTCAGAAGGGCGAGAAGTTCTATGGTCTTGTCTATCCCGACCCCGACAAAGTGAAGGAGCTCGGACTCTCGCGCACTGACCTCGAGGCGATCATGGAGCAGAACCGCAAGAGTCTCAATCTCATCATCCCATCCTATTGTGCTGTATCTGGCATTTATCTGATGGACGAAGAATTCGAGAAGACGCCAAAGAAGAGCATACGCCGCTTCAAGTACATGGATTATCCCATTCCCGTATAACAAACACAAATAACAGAAACGAACAATTATACTATTATATAATATGGAAACAGCTGGAAGTTTCAATCAACTCATATTTGATGCCATACAACAGTACTGGGACCAGGATTCCATGTCTGACTATGGGGTATCGACCCTCCAATACAAGGATGTGGCCCGCATCATTGAGAAACTGCACATCCTGTTCGAGCACAGCGGCGTGAAGCCAGGCGACAAGGTGGCTCTGTGCGGACGCAATCAGAGTCGCTGGGGTGCAGCATTCTTTGCAATTACAACATACGG
>CACZRZ010000053.1 GCA_902783655.1 uncultured Bacteroidales bacterium | reverse complement strand
CGGATGGTGGCGCCGTCCTTCGAGATGAGGAACTTGGTGAAGTTCCATTTGATGTCACCTCCGCCGGCTTGTGCCTTCAGCCAAGTATAAAGAGGATGTGCGTTAGCGCCGTTGACCTCAATCTTGTCGAACTGGGGGAAGTGGATGTCGAAATTGGCCGTACAGAACTGGTGAATCTCCTGAATGGTGCCGGGAGCCTGCTGGCCAAACTGGTTGCAGGGGAAGTCGAGAATCTCGAAGCCCTGGGCATGATACTTCTGGTAGAGCGGCTCCAGGTCCTTGTACTGGGGGGTGAATCCGCAGCGCGTCGCAGTGTTTACTATCAGCAGCACCTTGCCTTTGTACTCGGCGAGCGAGACATCCTTGCCCGCATCGTCCTTTACCGTAAAGTCGTAGATGCCCTGTGCCGAAAGAGCCAAGACACCTGTCATTGCCAAAAGGCAGAATACGAATCTTTTCATAGCGATTGTTATAAACAGGCCTTAAAGCATGGCCTCGATATCCTTCTCAAAATCCTTCGGTTCCGTGGTGGGAGCATAGCGACGGATGGTGGCGCCGTCCTTCGAGATGAGGAACTTGGTGAAGTTCCACTTGATGTCGCTGTCCTTCTCCACGCTATTGCTAATGGTCTTGAAGAGAGCCTTGGCGGCTTTGGCCTTCAGGCCGTTGTACTCCTCGGTGGGAGCCTGTGACTTCAGGTACTCGAAGATGGGTTCGGCAGCCGGACCATTCACGTCTGTCTTCTTCATAATCTGGAACGTTACGCCATAGTTGAGCTGACAGAAGCCCTCGATTTCGCTGTCGGAACCTGGGTCTTGCTCCTTAAACTGATTGCAGGGGAAGCCGATGACGACCAGGCCCCTGTCCCTGTATTTCTGGTTCAGTTCCTCCAGTCCCTTGAACTGAGGCGTGAAGCCACACTTGCTGGCTGTGTTCACAATCAGCAGTACCTTACCCTCGAACTGGGCGAAATCCAATTCCTTGCCCTTGCTCGTCAGAGCCTTGAAATCATAAATCTTTGCCATGATGTTTGTTCTTATTGGTTTATGTTTGAGATTACTTTTTCCTGATGAATTCAATTTCCACGATGCGGAGTTCGTTCTTGGTCTCGGCACCGTCCTTCGCCTTGAAGAGATCGAGTTCGCCTGCAGCAGGCTCTGCCACCTCTACTATTCCGCCAAAGGCATCCTGGTCCTTTCCTGCACCACGCAGGCGAATGGTTATTTCGTCGGTTTCCACACGACGGGTGGGTGTGAGGTGAACGTAACCCAGGCTGCGCTCCGTATCACCGCTCCAGACGAGCTGGTCGCCAGCATAGATGTCGAGGGGATAGCTGCGCAGACGCCAGCCGGTGAGTTTGAGGCAGATGTCCTCGACGGCAGCCTTCTCTGCTAACCTATAAGTTATCCAGGCGGTAGAGAGTCGCCCGTCGTTCTTCCACTCGGAAAGCTCGTTGTCATCGTAGCTGCGGACTGCATGCTCGGAATCATAACCTGCAGTGGCAGAAACAATTTCTATGCCACGGGCAGACTCTGTATATGAAGGTATGAGGGGTGTTTCGCCTCGGTCAAGGCGGCCTCTTAATGTGAGCTGCGGCAGTCCCTCTTCGCGCTTCACATTGCTGCTCTTCACTCCTAAAGTGGCAGCTTTCAGGCCTTCGGCAGTGGCAATGAGCCGAATCTTGCCTGCCTTTGTGGTGGTGCGGACAAGCACACGGTTCACGCCACACTCTACGGGGAGGGATGTTGCTCCGACGTAGTTGTCGGAGACGTTTTTCGTGGCAGCAGCATCGAGCAGACCGGCAGGACGGTTATCATCGGGACGCTGCAAGGCCTGGTTGTTGCGTGTGGCGATGCCGCCAATCCAAATAGCCTCGCCCTGTAACTCGAAATGAATCATGCGGTCGTCCAGTGGGCAACGTCGTCCCTGCCTGTCAACGACCTCTACCTGGAACAGCACCATATCGGCACCATCGGCCTTTGTTCCCTTGGGGTTCTCAAGGGCAGTGAGCCTCAGCCGATAGGGCTCGCCAGCGGTTTCGAGCTTGTAACGGCTACCGTCGGAACCCACAGCCTCCAGCGTGCCTGGCTCGTAAGGTACATCCTCGAAGGTGAACAAGTAGCGATAGCTCTGCTTGCCCCGTCCCAGCGAACGCCCATTGAGGAACAGTTCCACTTCGTCGGCCGTAGAAACCACATACACGGGTTTCTTCAGACTGCCCCCCTCGCCCTTTGGAGAGGGGCTGGGGGTGAGGTTCCAATGCCCAATGATATAGGTCCTTGCCTCCTCGGGGTCCACCCATCCGCTCCACATCACCTGATGGGCGAAGAAGGCATCCTTGGGGAGGCGCATAGCATCGACAACCCCACTGGTGCGGTAGTTCGACTCGCCTCTGTGGTGGGTGTTGGTGTCGCTGAATACAATCTTCACTCCACCCGAAGACACACGGGTGCCAGTGCCTGGACGCTCCAGCCAGTAGTCGTACCAGCGACGCACCATCTCGATGGCGAACTGGTCCATGTTGTGGTTGTACTCCAAGGCGGGCTTGCCGCGATAGAGCGGTCCATCACCCTCCTTGTGGTAGGGGTAGCTGTAGGAGTCCCAATATTTGCGCAAGCCCTCATCGCGGCAATATTCCATCGCCCACATGGGGTGCTTCTTACTTTTATTGATATAAAGCATCTCGCCGCCATATTCAGCCTCATCTATATCGAGCATCTCGCGACTGCCGACGGCGCGTCCACCATGCGGGTCATACTGGTCGCGAATGGCTTTCATCTCCAGCATGTGCTCGCGACTGATACTCTCGTTGCCGCTCTCGTAGAAAAGAATGGAGGGATTGTTGCGGTTAT
>CACZRZ010000052.1 GCA_902783655.1 uncultured Bacteroidales bacterium | reverse complement strand
GTCGCCTTTAATCCCGACGAAGAAATTGGCGCTGGAGCACACCTCTTCGACGTTGAAAAGTTCGGTTGCGAATGGGCTTACACAATGGATGGCAGCGAAGTGGGCGAACTGGAATACGAGAACTTCAATGCTGCCAGTGCCAGGATAACCATACGCGGACGCAACGTTCACCCAGGTTATGCTAAAGGCAAGATGGTGAATGCCTGTCATGTGGCTCGCGAGTTCGCCTCTGCCCTACCCCAGGACGAACGCCCGGAAACGACGGAGGGCTACGAGGGATTCTTCCACCTGACACAGATGAGCGGCACCGTGGAAGAGGCCACCCTCAGCTACATCATACGCGACCACGACCGAGAGAAGTTCGAGGCACGAAAGCGGGCCCTACAAACCTTGGCCCAACACATTAATAATACGTATGGCGAAGCAATAGTAATGGTGGAGACGAAGGATCAGTATTACAACATGCTCTCCCAACTGCAGGACAAGCCTCACGTCACAGACATCGCCAAAGAGGCGATACGTCAGGCATGCGGACACTGCAACGTGATACCCATCCGCGGAGGTACGGACGGGGCTCAGCTGAGCTTCAAAGGCCTACCCTGCCCCAACATCTTTGCCGGAGGACTGAACTTCCACGGTCGCCACGAGTTCGTACCCATCCAAAGCATGGAAAAGGCGACGGAGACCATAGTGAATATATGTAAACAGATAAAAGATAAAAAGTAAAAGATAAAAGATAAAAAGTAAAAGATAAAAGATAAAAAGATATAAGATAAAAGATAAAAAGTAAAAGATAAAAGATAAAAGATAGGCTGCGTTCAACCTATTTCTCAAATCCTCATTCTCTCATATTATGAACCAAGAAGCACGGATAGACAAATGGCTATGGGCAGCGCGAATCTTCAAGACGCGCACCATGGCGGCAGCGGCCTGCAAGAAGGGACAAGTAAGCATGGGGGGTACGCAGCTGAAACCATCGCGAATGGTGAAAGTTGGCGACATTGTGGATGTCCGGAAACCGCCCATCACCTATTCGTTCAAGATTCTGCAAACCATTGAGCATCGCGTGGGAGCAAAACTGATACCCGAAGTTCTGGAAAATGTGACAAAACCCGAGCAATACGAGTTACTGGAGATGAGCAAGATAAGTGGATTTGTCAATCGTGCCCGAGGCACTGGCCGTCCCACGAAGAAGGAACGCCGGGCGCTGGACGAGTTTATCGAAGACACTCCAGTATTCTTCGGTGACTTTGAGTTTGACCTGGAAGATTGAAGATTGAAGATTGAAGATTCTTGCTTCTCTGCGCTACGCAAGCGTCCCTTCGGGCCGAGCGGAAAATTGATAATTGAAGATTGAATATATACCTAACGATATGAAACGAGTCCTGATAACACTGGCATTGTGCATTGTGCAGGGTACATGGCACACAAGTATGGCACAGATGTCGGAGGCTGACGTCAAGTCGCCCACCGAGGACGTCATCACCAGCCGATTCGTAGGCGAACAGGAGATGATGAGCGACTTGTTACAAATGCTGGCCAACTTTAGCCGGTACATGGTCGATGACTATCAGCCGTGCGTGGCCACCAACAGCATCGGCGAGGAATGCGGTTGCTTCCGCGGTGAAAACACGATGGCCAGCGACGAAAAGGGCGTGCGCACGAATGCCGACCTATCCATGATATGCGCCTTCCTTGTCAAATATGCCAAACCCGCAGGCACACCGTTGCCAGAAGGCATCACGTGGGAACGCATAGAGGAACTGGCCATGAAATCGCTTGTCTTTGCCTACTCCACCCACAAGGCAAACCGCCTGAAGGTGTGTTCCGACAGCCGCTACTGGGGCAGCACAAGTACAGGTAGCCACGTCTGGGAGAGCAGTCTGTGGGCTATGTCGGTGGCCTACTCGGCCTTTTTCCAATGGGATAGACTCAACGAAACCCAACGCGCCTGCATATACAACCTGTTGAAAGCCGAATGCAACTACGAGCTCCATCGTAGCATACCCACAGGTTACGAAGGCGACACTAAAGCCGAGGAAAACGGATGGGAAGCCGACGTGCTGGCTGCCACACTGGGTTTGTTCCCCAACGATGAGCTGGCTCCCAAATGGTTTGAGCGCCTACGCGAGTTCGCCATCAACAGCTATAGCCACGCATCGGACAAGAGCTGCCAACGCATCGTTGACTCTTGGTACAATCCTCAGACCGTAGCCGACCTCTATCAGGGACGGAACCTCTACGACGACTACACGCTGCAAAATCACCACCTTTTCCACACCTCGTACCAAAACGTCGTGATGCAGGAACTGGGCGAAGCCGCCTTGGCCCTGAAGATGTTCCAAACAGGACTCGCAGGAAACGAGAAGTGGAAGACCAGTTCCCTGATGCATCATAATCAGGAAGTTATGGACAGCGTGCTCTGCTGGCTGGCCCTCACCGATGGCGAACTGGCTATGCCCAACGGCAACGACTGGAGCCTCTTCCTCTACGACCAAATCACCAGTTACACCACACAGGCTTGTTTCCAGCGCGACCCCAATGCACTGATGCTCGAGAATCTGGCCTACAAATACATCAAGGCACGCCAAAAGACAACATCAGACGGCTCGTGGCTGCTGCGGCCCGATGTCGGTGCACGACGCATGGGAGTCGAAGCCCATCGTGTGATGATGACTTATCTGATGCACCTCGTCTGCTCCACTGCCGACCTTGTACCCACCAACTGGGAAGACTTCCGTCAGGCCCACAGCCAGGCGTTCATCCTGCCTTGCCAGAATGTGGTACGTGCCTTCACAGCCGACCGTTTCACTACGTTCTCGTGGAGCGCAGGACTGAAGAGCTACACGGGCTACATAGCCTCGAACAGCGTCGACAAGAACAAGATTATTGTCCCCTTCCGCGCACACAACACAGGCAATTTCCTCGGCTGGTACACCGTCAGCGGCAAGTCCACCGATGCCAACCCCATAGTCAATGGCATCTACGACCTGAAGGGCGATGCCTACACCATGAACGGCGAACTGAAGACCAATGGCGGCAGCCTCGACAATCGTTTCGTCATCTATTCCACCCCAGGCAATGCCGTTGTCTATCTCGACCTTGTCCAAGGTCTGTCCAACGGCACCATCACTGGCGAGATGGGTGGACTGATGGCAATCTCCGTCGATGAGCTCACCAAGCCCACGCGCACGTTTTATTATAATAAAGGTAGCCGGCAAAGCGACGGAACAGAACTCATGCAGTTGACAACCAACTGGGTGAACGTGGACAACGCCGTGGGCATCGTCAGTCGTAGCGACAAGCAAATGGCCTTCGGCGACCGACGCAATAACAACAGCATCCAGACGGCTCTGCTCTACCCCTCCTACTCTGCTGAACGACGTGCCTTCCGCAAGGGAATGGTGGTTGACCGCCGGCATGTAATTTACTACAGCAACATCACGGCTAAGGAAACGGAACGCATGGAACAGGAGTTGCAGGTCCTTACCGACAAACTGTCTGAAGGCTGGAACGGCATCATCGCCCCCGACCCCGACGGCACACACTACCTGCTTCTGTCCAACTTCTGCAGCGAGAGCCCCGAAACCCATCTCTCCGGCATTACATGTCCCTTAGGCGCCCCCGTCTTTACATCGCTGACCACCATCAATGACAGCCACTCCTCGGCCACTTTCCAGGCTGAGACCAACCATAGCTACGCCCAGCCGTTAACAATATTCGTCAAGGGCAACAACATCGAGGCCCAACTGGACAAGAACAATCCTGAAGCTGCCATACTCACGGCGAAGAAGAAGACGAAAGTCACCGTCAGCTTCATCATCCACGGACAGACAAAGACAGAAAGTCTCACCCTCTCCGAAGGAAAACCCACACATGTATCAGTACAGAAAGGGAAAATCAGTAAATTATGAATATAATAAAGTGATATAACCATGAGACGCTTTACATTGGCATTTTTCGCTCTGGCCTCATCATTGTTTTCAACAGAGATGTGGGGACAGACTGACGTTACGGACAAGTACTTGAAGAATCCTTCGTTCGAGGAGAACGACATATCCACAATGACGAAGGACAACACCAGAGGGGCATACAACGTGGGCAACGCACTCACAGGATGGACAGTGACAGGAAGTTACGGTGTAAGCGACATCATGACCGCCACTGCAACAGCTACGGACAACAACCTCGGAGTTCCTGGCAACCCAAGCAATGGGAAACAGATGTACTATATCCGTAATGCTTGGAAAGACGCTACAGCATCTGTCAAGCAAACCATTACTCTGCCGGCAGCAAAATACCGCATGACGGTGGACAGCAAGAGTGCACATGCCGGAACAAGCAGCAGCGGCCGCATGGTGGCAGCTGGCGAGAACACGGTCATCTCGATGAATCAGGGTAGCATCCCCACGACATGGAACACCATAAGCGTTGAATTTACATTGACGCAGGAACAGCAGGTAGCACTTGGCTTCGAGTTTACCTGGGTAAATAGTGCCGGGGCCAGTTTCCTCCTGGACAACGTGCGGCTCTACGACATCACCGATGAGGTCGTGCAACCCGATCCAAAGGAAACTGACGTTGCCTCTCCCACAGAGGGCGTAATCGACAACACTTTCGTGAACGAGGAAGAGATGATGACCGACCTGCTAAGGATGCTTGCGAAG
>CACZRZ010000051.1 GCA_902783655.1 uncultured Bacteroidales bacterium | reverse complement strand
ATGTGTGGCAGTTTCTGTTGCAGATGCCAAAAGTGTGTAGGTTTTTGGTCGAAAAAAGGCCTTACATACATTTTGCCTCGGGGCGTGGCCCGTGTATAATCGTCGGGTCGAATCGCTTTGTGCCACCCGTGGCACAGACGCGTGCCATACGTGGCACAAACGTGTGCCATGCGTGGCACAAAGCCCATCCACGTCAGGTCGGACTACTAATCGGACGACCAAAGTCCTACGCTTTCAGTTCGTGCGGATTTGCAATCCGACCGCAGTGAGTATAAGCATTTGTAATGGGAGAAGTATCGTTTACCCCTTGACAATGCGCTTGATGTCGTTGAGTTTGTTGAGGGCTTCGAGGGGGGTGAGGCTGTTGATGTCGAGGTTAAGGATTTCGTCGCGCACCTGAGCCAGGACGGGGTCGTCGAGCTGGAAGAAGCTGAGCTGCACATTGTCCTCCTTCTTCGAAAGCTGTATGCTGCCGCCCACCTCGCTGTTCTTGGTGGCTTCGAGTTGCTTCAGGACCTGGTCGGCGCGTTTGACGATGCTTGAGGGCATGCCAGCCAACTTGGCTACATGGATGCCGAAGGAGTGCTCCGAACCACCGCGCTCCAGGCGGCGCAGGAAGATGACCTTGCCGTCTATTTCCTTCACGCTGACGTTGAAGTTCTTGATGCGCTGGTAGGTCTGCTGCATCTCGTTCAGTTCGTGGTAGTGGGTGGCAAAAAGGGTGCGGGCATGGGCACGCTGGTTCTCGTGGATGTATTCGACGATGGCCCATGCGATGGAAATGCCGTCGTAGGTGGAGGTGCCTCGGCCCAGTTCGTCGAAGATGACCAGCGAACGGGGCGAGAGGTTGTTGAGGATGTTGGAGGCTTCGCTCATCTCCACCATGAAGGTGCTTTCGCCCATAGAGATGTTGTCCGAGGCACCGACGCGGGTGAATATCTTGTCCACCATGCCAATGCGGGCGCGTTCGGCAGGTACGAAACAGCCTATCTGCGCCATCAGGGTGATGAGGGCGGTCTGGCGGAGGAGGGCGCTCTTACCGGCCATGTTGGGACCGGTGATGATGATGATCTGCTGAGTCTCGTTGTCGAGGAAGACATCGTTGGGGATGTAGCGCTCGCCCAGGGGCATCTGTGTCTCGATGACTGGATGGCGCCCTTGACGGATGTCGATGACAAAGGAGTCGTCCACCATGGGGCGGATGTAGTTGTGTTCGCGTGCCGAGAGGGCGAAAGAGAGGAGGCAGTCGAGCCGCGCGATGAGGTTGGCATCTATTTGTATCTGGGGGGTGTATTCGGCCAGACTGACGACGATCTCGTTGAACAGCCGTGTCTCCAGGGCCAGAATCTTGTCCTCGGCACCCAGAATCTTCTCCTCGTATTCCTTCAGTTCCTGCGTGATGTATCGTTCGGCCTGCGCCAAGGTTTGTTTCCGTACCCACTCGGCAGGAACCTTGTCCTTGAACGTGTTCCTGACTTCCAGATAATATCCGAATACATTGTTGTACCCGATTTTCAGGCTCGAGATGCCCGTGCGTTCGGCCTCCTGCTGTTGCAGTTGCAGAAGGTAGTTCTTGCCTCCGTAGGCTATCTGTCGCAGTTCGTCGAGTTCGGCATTGACGCCGCTGGCAATGACGTTGCCCTTGTTCACGAGGAGGGGCGGGTCGGGCTGAATTTCATGAGCGATGCGTTCGCGCATGTTGGCGCAGGGGCTCAACTGTTCGCCAATCTGGCGGATGGTCTGGTCGTCGGCCTGCAGACATACCCGCTTGATGTGCTCCACAGCCTGCAGGGCATTCTTCAGCTGCACGACATCGCGGGGCGAAACGCGTCCCACGCTGACCTTGGAGATGATGCGCTCCAGGTCGTTGATGGAATGGAGGTTTTCCTCGATGAAATCGCGGAAATCGGGCTCGCGGAAGTAGTAGTCCACTACGTCGAGGCGCTGCTCTATGAGGCGCACATCGCGCAAGGGGAAAGTAATCCACCGGCGCAGCATGCGGGCCCCCATGGGAGTGATGGTCTGGTCGATGACGTCGCAGAGCGACTTTCCTTCTTCGCTCATCGAGCCCAGCAGTTCCAGGGAGCGCATGGTGAACTTGTCGAGCCGGACGAAACGCTCTTCCTCGATGCGCCGCAGGGAGGTGATGTGCCGAATCTGTATGTGCTGGGTAATCTCCAGATATTGCAGGATGGCTCCGCTGGCCACGATGCCGCTACGGAGGTGCTCCACGCCAAATCCCTTCAGGTTGCGGACCTCGAAGTGTTTGGTGAGTTTCTTCTGGGCAAACTGTTCGGTGAACACCCAGTCGTCCATCTCATAGATGCAGTGGCGCGTACCGAACGAACCTTCGAACTGGGGGCGGCGTCCGCGCTCGAAGAGCACCTCTTTGGGACCGAAGTTGTCCATCAGTTTGTCCACATATTCGGTGGTTCCCTCGGCGGTGAGGAATTCGCCGGTGCTGATGTCGAGGAAGGCCACTCCGCAGGTTGCCTTTCCGAAATGAACGGCACAGAGGAAGTTGTTCTCCTTGTAGTTCAGCACATTGTCGCTCATGGCCACGCCTGGTGTCACCAGTTCCGTGATGCCACGCTTCACCAGTTTCTTCGTCAGTTTCGGGTCTTCCAGTTGGTCGCAGATGGCCACGCGTCGCCCTGCCCTGATGAGTTTCGGCAGATAGGTGTCTAAGGCATGATGGGGAAAGCCCGCCATCTCTGTCGGATTCTCCCCACCATTGTTTCGTTTCGTCAGTGTGATGCCCAATATGGCCGAAGCCTCGACGGCATCCTGGCAATAAGTCTCATAGAAGTCGCCGCAGCGGAAAAGCAGTATGGCATCGGGGTGCTTCGCCTTCAGGTCGAAGAACTGCTTCATCATCGGTGTCAACCCCTCTGTCTTGGCCATACGCTCTGTTTCGGGACCAGTCTTGGCAAATGTATGGAACTACAATCCCAGCAGGGGCTTGAGGTCGCCCTCCTTGTTGAGAACGTAAATGCTGATGCAGACAAACACGAAGAAGCAGAAGGCGATGCACATCTTCGAACGCGAGGGACCGGCCTTGCGCACAGGGACAGTTGCGCTCTGCAGGGTGGTGAACGCCGGCGTATCCTGCTGGACCCTGGCTTCGGCGGCAAGCACCTGAGCGGAAACCTGTGTGTAGGCGTTATACTGGAGTTGCATCTCGTTTTCCAGGTCCACCAGTTTCGTCCTTACGCTCTCCAGCATGACGTCCTGGTTGGCATCGGAGAATTTGGCATATTGGTTGCGGGCCTCGTCGTATCGGGCCTTTGCCTTCACATAGAGCTTACGGTTATATTCGAGATCCACACGGGCCTTCGAAGTGCGGTAGTTGGTGATGAACCGTTGCAGGTGAGTCTTTACGCTGTCGGCCATGGTGGCGCAGATGACAGGGTTCTGGTCAAGAACGTTGATGGTAATGACCATTGTCTTCTTGTCCACCTTGCATTGCACCTTTCGGTTGAGGGCCTTTACAACGGCTGTCTGCTTGCGGGTAAGGCGGAAGGGGTCGAGTCCCTTGGGTTCCTCCTTTTTCTTGTCTTTCTTGAAGAGTCCAAAGAAACCTCTTATGACCTTCGACCACCAGGGACTTTTCTGTTCATTGCAGAGGTAGTCGTAATAAGACATGGTGCGCGAAGGGATGTTCTTTTCTTCGTTGCCCTCGATGGTGACAGGGATGGGGAAGAGCGACGTCTTGAAGTCCACGGAATTCATGAGGTCGGGATAGACCGTGGGAAACAGTGCCTCGGTGCCCAAGCCGGCACCGCCAGTGCCCAGATTCACGCCAAAGCTGCTGGCGAGGGACAGCAGGCCCGCATTGGTGCGCGAACTGCTGATTTCGGGCGAGAGCTTGACCGTGCAGGCATAGAAGTTGGGCAGGCTCAACGCATAGAATGCAGCCACCACAAAGGCTATGGGTAAGGCGATATAGTATAGTCGCTTGTGCTTGCGCAGGTCCCTGAAAATCTTTCCAAAGTCGATGGGAGCCGGCTTTCTTTTTACCTGCGGAGCGTTATTCGTATTCTCACTCATGATGGTTTCGGATAATTAGGTGAGTGTTTTATTTCATAATGATGTTGGCAATGGTGGCCATCATAGTAGCCAGAGATGCGAACGAACTGCCGATGGAAACCCACTGCATGACCTTGCTCGTGTCCTTCTTGGCCTTCTGCGGGACTAATATCTCGCAGCCCGGTTCCACCTTTCCCTTGCTGGCAAGGGACATGGTTCCGTTTTGGTACACGATGAACGATTCCGACTTCTTGCTTCGGTGTCCGAAGCCGCCGGCCTGGTTGATGTAGTACTTCCAGTTCTTGTCTTTCATGAAGGCCACCGTATTGGGAGCATGCACGTTGCCGGAAATCTTCACGGTACCGTTGTATTCCGGAATGGAAATGACGTCGTGGTCGCGCACCACCACATCGTAGTCGCTGCCCGGATTGGCCAGTGCCTTCTCCAGGTCCATGCCCACCAGATAGTGTCTGGTGGCGGCAATCTGGTCGATGTCCACGGAGTCCTTGCCATCGGCCGTCTGTCGAATAATCTTGACGGCGGACTTCAGACGTTCCATTTCTTCATCATTAATCAGACGGGTCAGTCGTGCTCCACGGACGTAAGCATCCTTGGTGACACCACCCGCAGCCGCAATAATCTCGCTGATGCGCTGGTTCTTCCTCGAGAGTGTATAGACACCTTCGAATGCAACCTCACCTTCCACTCGCACATTGCGCGGGTCCATGTATCCCGGCGAACGGCGTATCTGTACCACATCGTACGGCTCAAGCGCGAATCGCTCACCGCCCTCCACCACAAGTCCGTCCTTCAGGGAGAAACTGAAGTTCTGAGATATGTCCTGTCCCGGCATCGTGCTCTTGGAGTCGCGGATGCGGCGCGAGACATCGACCTTTGCCGTGGATGCAGCATCAGTCAGACCGCCGGCGCGGATAATCAGGTCCTCGATGGTCTCGTTCTGGGCAAACTGATAGTCGCCGGGACTGAGCACTTCGCCCTGGATGGTCACTATGCGCTCCGCCACGCGGTCGGCCTGTGTTCCCACGAAGAGTACGTCCTCGTTGCGCAGGGGCACGTCGGCAGCAGCGCCAGACATGACAGCGCCCAGGTCTATGGTCAGGGCCTCCAGCGAGCGGTCTTCCTTCATGCGATACAGCACAGCGCGCGTCGTGAAGGCGTCTTCCGTCAGTCCGTCGGCATGTTCGACGAGGGTCCTTACCGAATTGACGTCGTTGCCCAGCTCAAACTTGCCCGGACGGAACACGGCACCCTTCACCTCCACCATGTTCTCGTAGCGGTCCACGATGCCCTCAACCGTAATGGCATCACCGTCGGTCAGCTTGAAGGCAGCCATGTTGAACTCCTCCACATTGTGCACCGAGAAGCGGTCGCCCGACTTGCGCACGAGGCGCACCGACTTCCTGTAGGCGTCGCCTGTGAATCCGCCCGCATAACTGATAATCTGCGACACGGTCTCCGTGGGGCGCATCTCGTAGAACATGGGGCGCTTCACGTTGCCCTGTATTCCCACCAGACTGTCGTAGGGGCCCACCACGATGACATCGTTCTCCTGCAGTCGGATGTTGCCTGCCAACCGGCCGTTGAGGATGTACTCATAGACATCCACCACGGTCACCAGCTTGCCGTTTCGGTAAACCTTGATGTTGCGCAGCGTACCCAGCTGGTTGATGCCGCCGGCCATATACAAGGCATGGAACACGGTGGCAAAGGCCGAAAGCGTATAGGTGCCGGGGGCCTTCACCTCGCCCATGACGTTTATCATCATCGTGCGCGTCCGGCCGAGCGTCATTTTCAGGGAACTGGAGGCATATCGGCTGCCCAGGCTGCTGCGAATCTTCGACTGGGCAGCGGCAACCGTCAGTCCGGACACCCGTATGGGTCCGAAGTTGGGAACCGTGATCTCGCCGTCGGGAGAAACGGACAATTGCATCGACCGCTGACTGGCTCCGTAGATGTCAACAATGACCACGTCGCCGGGCCCCAGCACATAGTCCTGCGGCGTGGCGATGTTCATGTTGGGCTCGAAGCTGAGCAGCCGTTTGTTGAAGATGTCGCGGCCGAACACCTTCAGCTGGGCCTCCTCCACCTCTGCGCGGTCCTGGTTGATTTCCTGCTGCAGTTCCGAATAGTGCACCTCCGCCTCGTCCTGAATCTCTCCCTGGGGCGAACCCTCCTTGCCGAGGCTCAGCTGCTGGGCGCCCTGTCCCGTCGTGTTTCCCGAGCGCATCCTGCTCTCCACTTCCTCCACGGCACCGTCGGCCGCATTGCCCAGATTCTTGCTCGTGAGCTGTTTGTTGTACTGCTGGCGCAAGCGGCGTATCTGGTCTATCTTCACACCCCTTTGCATCAACTTCGTGACAATCTGCGACTGGCTGCTTCCAGCCTTGGTTTCGCGGGCAATAAACTTCATCACCTGGGAATCGCTCATCTGCGCATTGGCCACAATGCCCGACAGCAGCATAAGCAGGAACAATACATATTTTCTCATATAGTCATGTTTTTACATCGTTACAGGCAGGCAAACAACATGCCTTGGCTGCAAAGTTACAATTTAATTTCGACATTCAATACATGTTCACCGCAAAATCATCGTCCTCCGACCAAAAAAAACACATTCGCAGCGCAAAAACCAATGCCCCGTTTGCTCTGCACACGATTCTTCGTAACTTTGCACAGAGAAAACGAATCCATAGATATAACCCACCGGAAATATCCGTTTCTGCCATGTCTCAATTTTTAACATCTTTTATAGGTAAACTTTTCGGCCGTTCAGCGTTATATGAGCAGAACGACCAAAATGTGACAGCGATGGAAAGAAGCCACATGACAGAGCAAGAGTTCGGGCAGATGGTGGAAAGCATGCGTCCAAGGCTCATGCAAATGGGACGTGAGTTTTTCGGTTCGGACACCGAAGCCGAAGAAATCGTACAGGAGACATGGCTGCGGGCATGGAATGTGCGGGAGAGGGTGGTGCTCACCGAGGCCTACATCCTGCGCATTGCCCGTAACTGCTGCGTGAGCATGTGGCGAGGACAGCGGGCACAAGTGGAACTGACCGGCGAGGAGGATGCTGCTGTCACCGAGGTCACACCCCAGGAGGAAGCCGAGGAACGGGAAAACTCTGAGTGGTTGCAGTCGCGCCTGAGATGCCTGCCACAGGCCGAACGCGAAGTTTGGCAACTATTTTACGACGAGGGACTGACCGTGGAGGAAATAGCCGAAAAGCGCACCATCACGGTAGCCACAGTTCGCAAGACCATTTCCAATGTCCGCAGGCGCTTGCGCACCGACTTACGTCGCCATTTCATGGACCTGCGCAAGTTCCTTATCATTGTCATCGTTGCCTTTGCAACAGGCATTGCAGTGGCAGCCATCATCCGTCCCGGCAATCGCATGCGCGACATCATGGAGCGTGTTCTGCACCTGCCGGAGGACACCACCATTTACGAAGTGCCAGAGGTGGTGGCCACCTATCATCGCGACATCGATGCCCTTTTCCGCCACATCGCATCCGAAATTCACTACCCCGAAGGGGCCATGGCCGACAGCATAGAGGGGCGCGTCATAGTTCGTTTCGTAGTGGAGAAGGATGGAAGGCTGACACATTTTGAAGTCCTGAAAACACCCGACGAGCGCCTCAGTGCCGAAGCCATTCGCGTAATGCTACTGACAGAGCCTTGGGTGCCAGCACAAAAGAATGGGCGCCCCGTTCGCAGTCATTTCTGCATGCCAATATGTTTCCGAATAAAATAGATTCAGTTAAAATCAGGCTATGACATAGCATTTGACCCAACTTCTTAGTCATTGAAGCCCCTCGCTGCCTTTGTTGAACAGATAGGCGCAAAAGGAGTACGGCAATCGACGGGAGGATTAGGTTTTTCCCACGCGTGGGAAAAGCTCGTACCATACGTGGGAAAGGCTTTTCCCACGCGTGGGAAAAGCTCATGCGATACGTCACCCTCGAAACAGCGATGCCTTTTTTAACATCTTTTATGGGTAAACATCCGAGGGACTGAGCGTTATTAGGGCGAAAGGACAATGAACAACTCATAACTATTAATTCCATTTTAACATGAAAAAGGTATCTATCATCCTCATGATGGCACTTACAGCCCTATGCTGTACAGCCAAGGCACAACAGAAGCAGAGCGGAGCCACCGCTCCTGGACGTCACAACACCGTAGTTGCGCGTAAAGTTATTGACAAGGCAAACCTCCGGATCAAATATGCATGGAATGCCACAGACCTGCGCGCCGATAGTACGTATCTCGACTGTGGACAATTGCTCATGGGGAAGCGAATGACGAAGTACAGCAGTTGGTTTGTGGAAGTGGCTGACAGCCAGCGTGTCGCATGGGCAAAGAAGAATCCACATGCAGGAAGTGTCCCCAATGGCACATGGTGGATGCGGGGCAAGAAGCCAGACGTTTGGAGTGAATACCAATACTCGGACATCTTTATTCATGGCGACACCCTCAACGAATGGGCAATGATGCCTCTGGGACAGGAATGGCCACAGCGATACGAGGAAAAGTGGAAGGGGCAAAACTGGAAACTGGAAACAGGGAAAACAACTGTCATCCTCGGTCACCATTGCCAGCGAGCCACCTGCCATTGGCGCGGACGTGACTATGTGGCTTGGTTCGCTCCCGACATCCCCATTCGTCGAGGTCCGTGGAAGTTCGGTGGATTGCCAGGACTTATCCTGAAAATCTACGATGTCAATAAACTCTACACCTTCGAAGCAGTAGCCAT
>CACZRZ010000050.1 GCA_902783655.1 uncultured Bacteroidales bacterium | reverse complement strand
CTTTGCACTCGCAATTGGGCTATGGTGTAATGGTAACACTGCAGATTCTGGTCCTGCCTTTCCTGGTTCGAGTCCGGGTAGCCCAACAAAATCAGAGGCTGTGTCAAATGAACTGACACAGCCTCTTTTTGTTTTTGGTGTATTCTGACACGCTTTCTTTTTATCGTTACATAATCTCCTGCAGTGGAAGGCGGACAAAGTCGCGTTCCTCTATCAGCGGGTGGGGCAGTGTGAGGGTGGGTGTCTGGATGTGCAGGTCGTCGTACAGGAGGAGGTCGATGTCGATGGGTCGGTCGTGGTACAGGCCATCAATAGTCTTCTGGGTGCGCCCCAGCATGCGTTCGATATGCTGCGTTGTGGCCAAACATTCATGGGGCGACAGGCGCGTAGCGACACGCGCTGCGCAGTTGAGATATGTATTTGCGGACTCGTATCCCCAGGGCTCTGTTTCCATCAGCGAGGAGACGCGCTGGACATGTCCCACACATAAATCAACGAGCCGCAAGGCCTCATGGATGAGTGCCCTGCGGTCGCCTAAATTACTGCCCAAGCCAATGTACAGATTGTGCATTATGAGTTAAGAAGTGATGAAGTGAGGCATTATGCGCTCGGCATCCCGTAGGGTGACGCTTGCGTAATAACATGGAGTAAGAATTATGCATTATGAATTATGCATTATGAATTATCTTTAGTCCTGCAGGATGAGCATGGCATCGCCATAGACACCGAAGCGGTAGCGGTGGTCGGCCAGTGCCTCCTTGTATGCCTTCATGATGCGCTCGTAGCCTCCGTATGCACAGGTCAGCATGAGCATGGTGCTCTGTGGCAGGTAGAAGTTGGCCACCATGGCATCGGCCATCTGGAACTCGTAGGGTGGGAAGATGAAGCGGTTGGTCCATCCGTCGTATTCCTTCAGTCGTCCGTCGGCCGATACGGCTGTTTCCAGCACACGCTGTATGGTAGTGCCCACGGCACACACCTTGTGTCCCTCATCCTTGCACTTGTTGATGATGTCGCATGCTTCTTGTTCGACGTGCATCTCTTCGCTGTCCACCTTGTGCTTGGTCAGGTCTTCGACGTCGATGTCGCGGAAGTTGCCCAGTCCGCAGTGCATGGTGACGAAGGCGAATTCGATGCCCTTGATTTCCATACGTTTCATCAGTTGTCGCGAGAAGTGCAGTCCCGAGCCTGGAACCGTCACGGCCCCTTCCTTTTGGGCAAAGATGCACTGGAAGTTTTCCATATCCTCGGGTTCGGCCGGTCGTTTTATCATCTCCTTGGGCAGGGGTGCCTCGCCCAGGGCAAACAGTGCCTGCTTAAACTCCTCGTGGTCGCCGTCGTAGAGGAAGCGCAGTGTGCGTCCTCGGCTGGTGGTGTTGTCGATGACCTCAGCCACCATCGATTCGTCCTCGCCGAAGTAGAGTTTGTTGCCGATACGTATCTTGCGTGCAGGGTCCACGAGAACGTCCCACAGGCGGAACTTCTGGTTCAGCTCTCGCAGCAGGAACACCTCAATCTTGGCACCCGTCTTCTCCTTGTTTCCATAGAGGCGGGCGGGGAACACTTTGGTGTCGTTGAATACAAAAACGTCCTTTTCATCGAAATATTCCAGTATGTCGGAGAACTCTTCACGGTGTTCGATGACACCACTCTTTGAGTGAACGACCATCAGGCGGCAGTCGTCGCGATAAGGAGCCGGATACTGAGCGATGCGCTCTTCGGGGAGCTTGTAGTTGAATTGTGACAGCTTCATTATTATTAACTATTTTGACGAGTTACTATTGTCGATTTGTTGTTGTTCGAGCCAGGGCTCAAAGTCTTCGATGTGCATGCAGTCCTCGACGCGTACGTTGCCGATGCGTGTACGTCGCAGGGCGATGAGGTGTGCTCCGCTCTGGAGTGCCTGGCCGATGTCGCGTGCAAGGGCCCGTATGTATGTGCCCTTCGAACATACGATGCGCAGGGTGAGCTGCATCTTCGCTGCATCGAAGTTCACCAGTTCCAGTTCGTCGATGACCAGGACTTTGGGTTTCAGCTCCACCTCCTGTCCCTGTCGGGCCAGTTTGTAGGCGCGGTGTCCATCGACCTTGCATGCCGAGAAGGCAGGCGGCACCTGTTCGATGCGTCCCATGAATCGTGGGAGCACCTGCTGGACGAGTTCCAGCGTAATGTGTTCGGTGGGATAGGTCTGGTCGATGGGGCGTTCGAGGTCGAAGCAGGCCGTGGTGGCTCCCAGTTGCAGGGTGGCCACATATTCCTTCGTGCCGGCCTGCAGTTCGTCGATGCGCTTCGTGGCCTTTCCTATGCACACGATGAGCACCCCTGTGGCCAGTGGGTCGAGCGTGCCTGCGTGCCCCACCTTCAGTTTCTTCACGCCCAGTCGGTGGCACAATATCCATCGCACCTTAGCCACCAGGTTGAACGAAGTCCAGCGGAGCGGTTTGTCGAAATAGAGTATGTGTCCTGCCTCGATGTCCATTAGTCAACCATTGCGAGTGAGTGTCCTGTCCAGAGGAGGGCGAGAATGACGATGCCCACGATGATGCGATATACGCCAAAGGCCTTGAAGCCGTATTTGGCCAGGAAGTTGACAAACCACTTCATGGCCAGCAGGGCTACCACGAAGGCCACTACGCAGCCCAGGGCCAGCATCAGCAGATTGTCGCGTGTGGCCCAGCTGGCGTCGGCCTCAGAGCCGAAGAAGAGCTGCAGCACATCGAGTGCCGTAGCGGCTGCCATTGTGGGCACGGCCAGGAAAAACGAAAACTCGGCAGCTGCGCGTCGTGTCAGTTTCTGAGCCATACCGCCCACGATGGTAGCCATCGAACGCGAGACTCCAGGAATCATGGCGATGCACTGGAACAGACCGATGCGGAAGGCTCGCTTCTCCGTGAGCTGTGTCTCTTCGCTTCCCTTGTTGAAGAGTCGGTCGCAGAAGAGCATGAAGATGCCTCCCACGACGAGCATCACGGCCACCACCTCCACGCTTTCGAGGAAGCGGTCAATCAGGCCCGACATCTTGCCCAGCAGGCCGATGACGATGGCAGGGATGAAGGCCACGAGCAGTTTCCAGTAGAAGTCCCACTTGTGCAGGAAGGCCTGCAGCGGTGTGCTTCCGGCCGGAGCCGGTGTGTGGTCGAGGCGGAAGAAGCGGTTCCAGTAGAGGCACACCACCGAGAGTATGGCGCCAAACTGGATGATGATCGTGAAGGCCTTCACGAAGGGTGTGCTCTCCACCCCCAGCAGGTTCTGGGTGATGATCATGTGACCCGTCGAGGACACGGGCAGAAACTCCGTCAGTCCCTCCACGATGGCAATGATGATGGTCTCAATCGCTGTCATGACTTCACCTCCTCATCCTTCGGGTGGTACATGATGCCGTACATCATGAATATGAATCCCACGAAGCAAACGGCCGGAGCCAGTTTCACGCGCCGTGCACTGAATATCGCGGGGTCGAAGGCCGTTTCGTTACTGCCCGAACCCGACATCAGGATGAAACCGATGATAATCACGGCCATACCGATGGCCAGCAAAATGTAGTTCATGCGCCCGAAGGCAAAATTTCTCTTGTCCATATCTTTTAATTCATAATTCATAATTCATAATTCTTGCTCCATGTTATTACGCAAGCGTCACCCTACGGGATGCCGAGCGCACAATTCCTCACTTTCTCACTTCCTCACTTCTTCACTTTTAATCTTTAATTTTTAATCTTTAATCTTTAATCTTTAATCTTTAATCTTCACTCATACATCTCCCCTTCGCGCATGCCCAGGTAGTGGCTCACGCTGACGAAGGTGCACAGCAGGGTCAGCAGCAGTCCGAATACCAGCACGCTGAGCGCTGTGATGCAGATGTTCTCCACGGTGACATATTCTATCATCGAAGAGTCGTACTGCAACAGCGCGTGCCAGCCGCCCAGCAGCACGGCATCGGCCAGTATGCCAGCCGACAGTCCTATCCACAGGGCGCGCGACATGAAAGGCCGTCGGATGAATCCCCACGAGGCCCCCACCAGTCGCATGGTGTGGATGATGAACCGTCGCGAATAGACGGAGAGTCGCACCGTGTTGTTGATGAGCACCAGTGTCACCAGTCCCAGCAGCACAGCCATACCTAATAATATATAGGCCACCTTGTGCAGGTTGCGGTTCAGGCTCTCCACCAGGTCTTTCTGGTAAACCACCTCGCTCACCATCTTGTGGTTCTTCAGTCGTTTGCTTATCCACAGCAGGCTGTCGGTGCAGGCGTAGTCGGCCTGTAGGTGCATTTCCAGCGAAGGCGGGAAGGGGTTCTTCTCCAGGAACTCAGTAGGGTCCTGTCCCATGGCCTCGATCTGTTCCTTCAAGGCCTGTTCGCAGGTTATCAGTGTGATGTCCTTCACCCACGGCTGGTGCTCCAGTTGTCTCTTCAGTGCCCTGCCCTCCGCATTGCCAGCCTCGTCGGTCATCATCACCGACACAGCCAGGCTCTGCCTCACACTCTCTCCCAGTCGGCGGGCAGTGAGGGCACAAATGATGACCAGTCCCATCAGTATGAGCACAAACGTCGTGCTGATGGTGCTCGTCAGTGCCTGCCAGCGCAGGCTTATCTTTCTTCTTTTCCTTGGCATCGGGTTAATTAAGAATTGACAATTTTACAAAGTACAATTTACAATTTATATACAATATTATTTATTTACAATTTCATTTTTCCCCCTAAAGGGGGCTAGGGGGTCCTTTTCCCCCCCCTAAAGGGGGCTAGGGGGTCTCCACTCCCTTCAGCGTTGCACTCGAGGCTTCGGTGATGCGCACGCGGACGGTGTCGCCGATGTGGTGTCCCTGTCGGTCGATGATGACCACCTTGTTCTGTTCCGTCCGTCCGAAGAGCTGTTCGCGCGAGCGTTTGCTCACTCCCTCCAGCAGCACGTCATATTCCCGTCCGATGCACCGTTGGTTGCTCTCGGCCGAGAGTTGGTTCTGCAGGTTGATGAGCTCGTTCAGTCGTCGTATCTTCACCTCCTCGGGCACGTCGTCGGCGAAGTGCTTGCTGGCATAGGTCCCTGGCCGTTCCGAGTATTTGAACATGAAGGCCGAGTCGTACTGGCACTCGCGCATCAGCGAAAGCGACTGTTGGTGGTCCTCCTCCGTCTCGCCGCAGTATCCGGCAAAGATGTCCGTCGAAAGGCCACAGTCGGGCACGATGCGGCGTATGGCCTGTACGCGGTCCATGTACCACTCGCGTGTGTACCGTCGGTTCATCCTCTTCAGCACCTCGTTGCTTCCGCTCTGCACGGGCAGATGGATGTGTCGGCACACGTTCGGTTCCTCTGCAATCACGCGCAACGTCTCGTCCGACATGTCCTTCGGGTGGCTCGTCGTGAAGCGCACGCGCATCTCTGGCACCGCCCTCGCCACCATGCGCAGAAGCTCGGGGAATTTAATTGTCAATTGTCCATTGTCAATTGTCCATTGATATGAATTAACGTTCTGCCCCAGCAGCGTCACCTCCTTGTATCCGCGGTCCCTGAGGTCGCGCACCTCGCGCAGGATGCTCTCCACGTCGCGGCTGCGTTCGCGGCCTCGGGTGTAGGGCACGATGCAATAGTGGCAGAAGTTGTTGCATCCGCGCATGATGCTCACGAATCCGCTGATGTGCGGCCCGCAGATGCGCTGGGGCACCACGTCGCGGTAGGTCTCCGTCAAGGACAGCTCCACGTTGATGGCCTTGTGTCCCAGTTCGGCCTGCGCAATGAGGTCGGGCAGCGACAGGTAACTGTCGGGCCCTGCCACCAGGTCCACGCCATGCTCCGTGAGCAGTGTCTCCCTGACACGTTCGGCCATGCAGCCCAGCACGCCCAGGATGAGCCGTCGGCCCTTCCTCCTCAGGGAGTTGTAATATTCCAGTCGGGACAGTATCTTTTGTTCGGCATTGTCGCGCACCGAACAGGTATTGAGAAACACGGCGTCGGCCTCGTCAGCCGTCTCGCACAGCTCGTATCCGGCCATGCCCATCACGGAGGCAACCACCTCGCTGTCGGCCACGTTCATCTGACACCCGTACGTCTCTATCAGGAGTTTCTTCATCGTCTTTTACTAGTCTTTGGGGCATACCACCCCAATTTCGAGCGCGAAGTTACAAAGAAAGCAGCGAAAACGCAAATTTATTCTCAGTTTTCGTATGCTTTCGCCTATATTTATATAAGAATAGGCTTCCTCCCTCACAAGGCTTCTCTTGACGCACAATTGTCCGTCAAGGCAAACCATAGTATGGTCTGAGCTCCAACGACGCGTCGTTTCGCTTGACGGACAATTGTGCGTCAAGAAGGGGCTCGTGTCGTGGTTTGGCAAAGGACAGGTACTTTTGGCGTAAGAAACGGGTGGTTTCGGTTTTGCCGACATAAACAAAACCTTTGATTTACTTGCATGTAATAAATAAGATTCGTAACTTTGCAGACAATCATGAATAAACATCACCCAAATAAACCTTTGGATACATTATTAAGGATAAATGGCATGAAACATTTATTGGCATTGTTTGCAGTCTGCCTGCTGGCGGTACTGCCTGTAGCGGGACAGAACATCAAGGTCCTGCAGTTCAACCTTCTGGAGAACGATATGACGGCCAACCTGCATGGCACCCAGAAGCTGGACCAGAACGGTGAGAAGGCAGCCCTGATCAAAATCCAGGCGCCCGAGAAAGGCTTTACCTTCGACGGCGGTTCGATGGGCATCGTGGCACGCGAAGACCACGAGGGCGAGATATGGCTCTATGTGCCCCGCCGTTCCAAGAAACTCACCATCCAGCACAAGGACTACAGCGTCCTGCGCGACTACTACTACGAGGTGCCCGTCGAGGGTGCCCGCACCTACGAGATGTATCTCGACATCGGCATCGGCCGCTATGTCACCATAGCCTCGCAGGTGGCCGGCTCCACCATCTACATCGACGGTGAGAACTGCGGCACGTCGCCCGTCAACCATAAGTACCTCAACTATGGACGCCACACCATACGCGCCACGAAGGACCGCTACGAAGGCGAGCAGACCGTGTTCATCACCACCGAGGATGCCGAGGGACTGCGCATTGTCACCGTGGAACAGCGCGACATGTCCGACCATTTCGGCGATGTCACCGTCACTGTTGACAACAAGGCCGACATCTGGTTCGAGGGCCGCAACGTGGGCAACGGCATCTGGCAGACGCAACTGCGCGAGGGTTCCTACGTGGTGGAGACCCGCAAGACCGACTGCGACCCGGAGAAGACCTCCTTCACCGTAGTGGCACAGCGCCAAAATGCAGTGAAGGCCGCACCGCCTTCGCCCCATACGGGTCTGCTGCACCTCTATACCCGTCCGCGCGACGTCGTGGCCCTCAGCAACGGCTCCACGCCCATCGACCTGAGCGAGGCTCACACCCTGCCCATCGGCACCTATCAGTTGTCGCTCTCGCGCAAGGGCTATGTGTCGAAGAACGTGGAATATACCGTGCGCCACAACGAGACCACACGCGACACCATCGCCCTCGACCGCATCAAGTACATCAGGCCCACCGCCTTCTACTTCGGCGCAGACTACACGCTGCGCTCCATGGGCGGCATCAGCGTGCTGCTCGGCACGGTGCTCAAGAACATCGACCTCCAGGTGGGCTATACCTTCGGCCTGGGCAAGTCCGACCCCGTACCCTGGTACTCCACCGACGGCAACGACACCTACCTGAGCACCATGTCCTACAAGCGCTCCACCCTCTCCGTGCGCCTGGGCTACCAGATAGAACTGGCCCGGCGCCTGGGCCTCACACCACAGGTGGGCTATGAGATGGAGCGCCTGTCGGCCAGTGTCGTCGATGGCACCAACAGCTATGGCGACGGAGCCGTGGCCAACTGCATCAGCCTGGGTGCCAAGCTGCTCTTTGCCCCTGTCCGGCATCTCTATCTGTTTGCCACACCGGCCTATTCGCTGGGCATCAAGAAGGACGCCAACTTCAAGCAGTTGGCCGACAACAGCGACATCTCTGCCGGAGGCTTCATGATCAGCCTGGGAGCGATCTTTAATTTTTAGGTTAAAAAGTTAAAGGGTTAAAAAGTTAAAGGGTTAAAAAGTTAAAAGGTTAAAGGGTTAAAGAGTTAAAAGGTTAAAATGTTAAAAGGGAAAATATGAAAGCGAGAAACATCATAGCCATACTGGCATTGCTGCCCATCGGGGCCGGCCTGACCGGCTGCCAGTCCGAGGAAGAGACCG
>CACZRZ010000049.1 GCA_902783655.1 uncultured Bacteroidales bacterium | reverse complement strand
TTCTTTCTCGTTTGCGGGTGCAAAGGTACGACAACTTTTCGGACTGACCAAATTTTCCTGGCACTTTTTTCAAAAAAACTTTCAAAAAGGCATATAAAGAGGGACGGCAATGCACGGAATGTCCCTTTATACCTATTTAAATATACGTGTGCGCATACGCGAAAGAATAAAATCACCTTTTTCGTCGTACCGTCTGCCTTGCGGATGTTGATGAAATAGCAACAATCGTTGTCGAAGGCGTATGCTTCCCATGCCCCTGTGGGTACGTAGAGTATGCCATGTAAGCAAGTCGCATAGCCGAAGAAATCATCCGCTTCGTCACTCAAAGAAGGCGGTGCAGTGCTCTTGACATATACATTCCGCAATTTGCATTTATAGGATTAAAAACATCCATTACTATGGATATCGATGAAGCGATACGACGACCCCGTCGAAGCGACGCGTCGTTTGAGCCTGATCGACGCGTCGATGGGACTCAAACGACGCGTCGATGGGACTTTTCCCACGCGTGGGAAAAACTAAAGGTTCAAGAACCTATGTCCGAAGGTTAACTTACGGCGCAAAAGGCTTTATACTACAATTACTTGCCAAACGCCTTAAACGACTGCCAATGGCCGTCGGGAAGTTGTATGCGCAATATATTAACTCCAGGACGGAGAGTTACGCATGTCTGCGTGGTTTCGGCATAGGACTGACGGGTGATAAGCCTTCCTTGCATGTCGTATTGCAGCAGTTGGCGGATTCCATCCGCATTACGGACAAGAGCCTCTCGCCCTCTGATTACAAATTCTGTACCGTTCAGACCATTGTACTCCTTGCCGGACAACTTTTTACGTAAGACGAAGCGCCCGTACGAAGAAGCATCAAGGAGCAGTCGGATGTCATCGTCCAGATTAAAGTCCATGTTTGTCTGCTGGTCAGTCAGGACATACTCTTGACGAGGGAATTGCCGCATCGAACGGAACGAAATGGTGACGGTGTCGGGATGCGCCAGATAGAATCCCAGAGGAATCTCGTCGGCAGCGTGGATAATGTCATAGGCAGAGCCGTCGGTTTTCACGCCAAAGACAGCCACCTGTGGGACGACCTCGTTGTCGAAGAGCATTTCCGTCTCTGCACTACCCTCCTCTGTGACTGCCATTGTTGCAGTCCACGGGCCGCTGCTCACGCTGATGTTCAACTGGGGAGCATAGGCGGGCCACCCTATGGGATCGGACTCGCCATGTTGCCCTTTGAGCATGTCTTTGCTGAGAGAGACCGTTGTGCTGGTTGCTGAGGTCTGAGCCTCAACCAGTACTGCTTGCATGGGAGCGATATAACTGACTTCAGTTGTTCCGACAACCAGTCCGCCGCTGATGGTTACGCTCTTCAGGGTGTTTCCATCATAGAACTTTACGGCCTTGAGGTTCGCCTCATTCGCTATCAGGAACTTCTCCACATCAATACGGCTCATGAATGGGTTTCCGAAAACGAAGTGGTCTGTCGAGGCTTCAGCCGTAAGTGTAACCGTAGAGGGGAAAGACTCGTTGGAGTTATATACAACCCGGTCCTCGAACTTCTTGTATTCGAGGTTCTCCGTATCGAACGTAAATGTTTTGTTCTTGTTCTCCGGCACGAAGTCGGTCTCGTAGATAAAACGTTCGCCCTTCAGGTTCTTGTAGCGGTTAGGCTGTCCGCCACTACGGTCGCGGCGGGCAATGGTTTCACTCACATTGGTTATCAGGTTTTGATCGAAGTCGCTATAGTAATCGTACGAGGCCTGCCACTTGGGGAAACGGAAACGGAAGAGTGTCTCCTCGGGCAAATCTCCGTTGTCCACCCAGATGGACATACCTTGTCCCAAAGCATAGGGATGATTCAACAGGTTGAAGTGTCGCGACCATTTCGTCAGGCTCAAGTTCGTCAGCTCCTTATACCCTGCCAAAGTCTCGTATTTCACGAGTGCATCCTTGTCGTCTGTCTCCCACTTACGCCCCGTTGAGGTACTATACCATTTCCGTTGATAGATGGTGGGATTGAAACGGTTTTGCGGTGATGTGGTTCCGTTGAGTTCTTCAAAATAGTCACTGACATTCTGATGCACCCCCATCATGCTTGCCGGCACAAACATGTCGCCAGTGTATGTATATTTCAGGGGAGAAGAAAACAGGACATAGCGATTGGGTTTCATATCTGTTTCCACCCATGCCTGCGCATAGTCCAGATTGACGATAGCGCCTACCGCTCCACCTGGTTCGAAATGAATATTCTGACAACAGAATTCATCTCCGATGGTAACGTCGCCATTGAGTTCCGGATAGAACTTGGCATTCTTTGGAATAATGACGTCCGTACAGCAATAGGGCGCGCCATCGCTCCAGTTGTCCCATTTGTTCCAATCGCTGTTGGTGGCCGTAGTCTTCCAGGTGGTGCGGGTTGGATGCACGCTGTAGAACGCTGATGACAAGGGGGTGCCACTTCCATCGTAGAACACCATCTGGAACAAGCCTGCTTGGTTGGTGGTGTAGCGGACCTCTATATTTCCGGAGGCATCGCTCGTCGTATGAACCATCTCATCAACAGCATTGTAGCCTATGGCTGTACTTGAAGCTGCGTCGCTGAACTTAATCTTATAGTCGGTGGAGATGGTTCCCAGGGCCGACACTACGATAGCATCGCCCACACATACGCTATTTATCTGTATATCATCTAGCGTGCTATGGCACGATTCGGTGTCCTGACAGTCGGGGATGCCGTCGTTATCCACATCGCTGCGAACAAACAGACCATAAAAGTTTGTAGCATCCAGTGCTCCCACGGCATTGGCCGTAGTGATGCGCACCTCGTCGAAGGGTGCCGTAGGCTGCATGTAGAGGTAGTTCTTGTCGCCGTACCCCGCCACACGCGCACCAATGGCGCTCCAGTCGGTGAACTCGTCGCCGGTTGCCACGCCCTGATAGTAGGTCTTCACGGTGAGCCAGTCACCAATGCCCACGTTAGCCACGTACGTCTTATTGTCAATGATGAGTCCCAGTTGGTGATGGTAGTCAATCGTACGTCCCATGTCCACTGCTATGGTGATACCACCCACCGAGACGGTCTTCAGCACCGTGACATACGACTCAGGGTCGTCGTCGACAAGGAATGACAGGTTGTTGGTCACCGAGACCACATCGGCCACAGCGCCATACTGCGTTTCCTCGGCATTGATGCGTGCCCCCGTGCTACGGTTCGAGATTACAGTAGCCGAACAGTTCAGCGGATCACTGCACGTAGCGTCCTCTTCCTCCACAAAAGCGTAGTAGATGCGCAGGTCGGTGATGTCGAGGGTCAACACGCCCGATTTCCAAAGCATGAACTCGTCAACCTTGATATAATTATCATCGTCATCCTTATTAGGCACCATAATGGTGTAACGTATCTTCGTGGTCTTCGACGAGCCGACAATCTTTGCCGACACGGCATTGTTCTCTGTGATAAGATGGCGATAAGTCTCGGTTCCTCCATGATAGCAGCGTATCTGCAGGAATTGCAGTAGGCTGACATCGAGTCCCGAGGTAGTGGCCTCTACTACAAAGCCCATTCGTTTCCCTTTTTTCCCGGCTGCCTCGTTGGCCTCACCATCGAAGATGAGATTGCCATCGATACGTTTCACACCTATGATGCGCAAGTTGCTGGCCAGATTTAGGCCACCACCATACTCGGCAAAGGAGTCGAAGGTGGGTGATAATATGTTCTCGTGACCCGTATAATCACTTGCCGAAAGCAATGCTCCGCTGCTACCATAGATGCTGGTGGACAGTTCATACTTGTCGGGGTCTACACCATTATTGTAGAGTTTCTCTGAGCAGGCGTCCACCATGGTGCCGTCGCCAAAGCCGCCACTCTTTATGATTATGTCCTCATAGCAGCCATCGACAGCCGTAGCGCGAAAAGTATACTCACCTTCCTTGTCAATATTGGTAACATAGCCTGCAGGAGTGACGCTGACGGCAGACCCTGCCGGTGCAGATACAAGCGACCATGTAACACTGACATCCGGGTTCGACCGCAACTGGAAAGTGCTTTGGGTCTCGCACAGGTCGGTGTTCATTGTAGGTCGGATATCGCACTTGTGACTGGTGTCAGGCTTCATACGCACATAGGCATAGTATATACCCACGCCACCCACGTCCAGCGACAGCACAGTGTGAAACCTTATCTCCGCACCGCTGAAAGGCACGCTGCTCGTCAGTGCAGCGCTGCCCGCATCACCATTGACCAGACTCAGTCCCAACACCGACGAGTTGATGGTTTCCTCCTGGACCTTGTTGCCGTCGCGGTCGTAGAGTATCATGCGTATCCACGCCCCGGCACTCAGTGCCAATGCTGAAGCCATTGTGTAGCGGAAGCCAACTTCCGTCCCAGCCGGATACACCTCTTTGGTAAGGTCGTTTGCGTCCTTCACTGCAAACTTTGCTCCACCCTGATAACCTACGGCCAGCACAGTTGGCAAAGAAAGTTGATCGGTCAGGTCGATATTCACCATATCGTCCATCAAGCTCGCTGTCAACGGAGCCGGTATGCCCAGTACGGGAGTCCACGCCTTTGCCTGATCGAGACGGATATCGTCGGCCTCGTCAGTAAATTCGGTATAGTCATAAAGTCCGCCCGCTGTGGGCTTGGTATCGATGGCCACACTGGGATAAGTGGGATAGTGGGTGATGGGGAACACGCGGTCGTTGCCCACGAAGGCATACTTCACCTTCAGCAGGTCACCGATACCAGCCTGCACGCCACCCGAACGGTCAAGCTGAATCTCGTCGAACACCCAGTCGCTAACGGCGGTAAACACCACCGTCGCCTCGTCGGTGCCTGGAATCTGGATAAGCGACAATTGCACGCCTTCCACCCCACCGCCTTCGGCCACAGCTTTCGTCCCCACCAGACGGCCGTCGCGGTAGAAACCAATGCTATAGGCTTTAATCACGTCGAGGGTCAGCACGGCACTTCCACTGCTGGCGACCACGCAGAAGCCTGCGCGCATACCGGCGGCGTAGTAATTCTCCAGGTCGCGAATGGCCAGTACGGGATCCACAGTCACACCGGCCGAAATGACACGGTTGAATTGGGCGCAGTCGTTAAGGTCCTCGTTCGTCAAATTATTCATATCGTCGTTCCATGAACCCACGCCCACCACGGTAACGAGTTTGTTCACCATGCAGTTCTCGCCAACCAGGGCACGACGGTTTTTGAGGTAGCGCAGATTGATGTACCCACCATAGGTGTAGGCCATGTCGGAATTGTCGGCAGTCAGAGGGGACGTGCCAAGTACCGTACTGTTTTCGTGCCACAGAGGTTTTCCCTTGCCTGCGTCTGTACGGGCGGCCAGCGTATCGCGGAACTCCAGAGCGCCGGGTTTCGTTCCGAACAATGCATTCACGGCATTCCGCTGTTCTGCCGTGAGCTGTGCAGCAGCCGGCAAAAGGAACAGAATCAACGATGACAATATGATGAGAAGGCGTTTCATGGCGTAAGCAACTAATCTATTTCATGGTTGTTAAACTGGTTTTCCGAACTGCTGCAGGTCAGCACATACACATGGTTTCGCCGGAAGGTGAACACATTGTCCGCCACATCCGCGGCAATGATGCCTGTCCCCATGTCTCCATAGGAAATGTTATCGGCACAGAGCTGGCCGTTGTCCACATAATGCGTCGTAGCCCACAGATATCTTCCTCGGATAGCCAAGCGGGTGCGTGTGGGCAGTATCCATGCCGTGAGCGTCCTGTCACCGGCGCTGGCACTGTTTATATAGTCAATCGAAGTGTATTTTCCATCTTCCACGACAGGCGTTGATGGTGTCAGGAAGTCATCATAGTCGGACAGTCCCGTTTCGGTGTACAGATGGTCGGCCATCAAAGTCAGCCAGTCGATGTTTTGTCCCGTACCCTTCGCTCTTTTCTGCAAAGTGATGTTCAGCACCACCTTCGCCATACCTCGGTAAAGCAGTCCAGTCAGAGGCGCATTGTCCACCAAGTCACCACTCCCGTTCGTGGTCTGGAAGCGGATGATTGGTTCCTTGTCCCCTATGTGGCAGTATCCCCAGAAAAGCTGAGGGCAAGCCATCACTTTGCGTGTGAGATGGTTGTCGCCGTCGGGAGCACCCAGGCCGCCGCTGTTTCCGGTCAGGTATTCGCGCCAGTCCGTACCATTGTCCGCAGTTGTCTGGGTCCTGATGGTGGCCTTGAAGTCGTCGAGCGTCAGACCGTCGTGAATGTTCAGGTCGAACCAGTTTTGCTCGCCCGTCGTCAGCACCCCGTTATAACTGCCGTTGGCAGCATAGGGCACAGTGCGTGTTGAGTTGTAGGCAATGGCAATTACACGATATTCGTAGCCGTAAACCTTCGTCAATGTGCCACTGCCATAGCGGTGACGATGGTCCGTGGTCAGTCCGTCGTCGGTATAGGTGTCGTGAACCGTCACATTCTTCCACCCTATGATATTGATAATCTGGTCGTTTCTTACATCATACAGGAATGGTTCCGAGGTGCCTGTGCCGTCGCTGGTGTCCTTGCGTCGGAAAACCACGATGCGCACCTTGTCCACGCCTTCGATGTCGCTCTCCGCATTCACCCATCCGTCGCTGATGGTTGCCGTTCCGCCGCCACCTTTATTTCCGCCCCCCGCATCTGGTGGAGGCGTACGTGTGGCACCTTGCTCGTCGATGTTCCACGCGCCCTCTATTTCAATGTTTATAGGAACCTCTATCGAAGGCAGTTCACATTCGCATTCTATGTCACCGCCGCCCTTCTTGCAGTTCCCACACGCTGCAAGCAGCACTGTGAGCATAAGCAAAAGTCCAGACTTAGCAGATATGTCTTTAGCAATCCTCATTATCAAATCCAGTTTATCAATTATCATTTTATGGTAATGCTGTGTTCGCGCTCATAACCAGGCTCTACCTCAAGGTTGATGTCCACATCCTGCTCCTCGGCCGCCACGTTCTCATACTTGCCGTTGATGTTCACGCGTACGTTGGCGTAGCTGTAGAACTTATGGTTGGTCGAATTGTACACATAAAGGTCACTACCGCTGCGCAATGAGGCATCACTCACGCTGTAGACGTCGGCATCGTCGCCTGTCATCAGAGCGCTCTTGCCAGGTTGTATGACGTAGTCGCGCTGCAGGACATCATTGCCCATGTTATCCTTCACAGCCCCTGGCTTGTAGTGGACGCGCAGAGTCAGTTCGCCGCCCACCTCGGATGGCAGCAGGAACAGCGACATGTGAGCCTCGTCACCAGTAAAATCGTTGGTCGTGGCCACAAGCGTATTGCTGTCTATACAGCCGGAAATGGTAGTAACCGCCGTTACAGGATAGAAGCGCCCGATGTCGTCGCTACCATAGACATTGCCATGAGTGCCATACAGTCCCAACTGCTTGGGCACGTTGGTCATATAGAGTTCCAGATGGTCCACGACTTCCGTGGGAACATCTGTCATATTCACATTTATCTGACTCACGATGCGATAGAGATGACCTGAAATAGGAACGTCGGTATATGTGCGCGAAGAAAGACCATACTGATAATAATAATTCCGTCCTTCGTCGAGCCATTTCCCATTGTCGAAATAGCTGCCGCTTGGATTAACGGGATGTGTGAACTTGGTCCGCCCGAAGAATAGTTCCGGGGTCACCATGGGAGAGGCCGCAAGTGCAGCCGCAGTGAGTTGCAGCGACATTAGCGTATAGTTACTTCCCGTACTCACCTCGAACTTTGCCGCATCGGTACTTGTATAGGCCAAAGCTGGCATTGCAAAATGATTGCCAGTTGCGGCATCTGATGTGTAGGTATATTTTTGCTTCGCCCATCTGTCCACACTTCCATTGGTAGCCCGGTTAGTATTGCTTACGGTCAGTTCCATGTTTTCTTTATAAGTAAGGTCAGACGGATCCCCCCATGCATATTTGTCTTTATAATATACCCAGATTTTCATTCTGTCGGCCTGACATATACCTGGCAGGGCTGGTGGAGTAACCGTTCGCGTGGCTGCACCTAACGAGGGACGGCCACCGCTGATTACGATAACATCATCGCCTGTCTGTACGTCCTGTAGTGGCGTGTTATCCACGTCGGACGAACAAGCGGTCAGGAGCAGCACCAGACTTAGCAGCAAACCGTATAGCTCTTTACTCTTCATTTCCTACATATCTATATCTACGTCCACCTGCCAACTGCCGTGCACGATGATGACATCATCAGGCAACTCGCCCAGGTCAACAGGGTCGTCAATGTCTTCCGCTATATTCCTGCGGCCTATACAGTATATGTTATTGGCAACAAGGGGATAAAGCAGCGTAGGTGTGACAGGGGCGCCGTTCGACTCCACCAGTTTCACATTCCACTGCTTCAGCACTTTTCCGTCAACATCACAAGCCACCAGATTCAGCGTACAATCGGCAGTGGGTGCTTCCTGCGGTGTGACAAAGGCACCACGGAAGATGGCATTGGGATGAGTGGTGCTGCCGTTTTCCGTGATGTTCACGTAGTAACCATTGCTTGTCTCGGCGCCTCCAGGTATCGCATATCGGGCCACATAGTCAGTGGGGGAAGGAGTGACTCCCACCAGCGTATTGCCATCAGGCACCAAAGTGCTGATGCTTCCCGTGGGGAGGAAACACGGACTGGCATCAAGGTTAAGGTCGATTCCCCCCGTATGTTTTCTGCGTACAATGCCGATGCTCTTCACCGTTGTACTGCTGATGCTGGCAGGTATGTTCTCCACATACATCAGCACACCTGCCACGCAACGTTTCATGATGATAGTCTCGTGCAGCCGCTTGCTGGCATTAATCTGCACGGGAGCATGCTCCGCCTCACCCACGAACAGTTCTCCGGAGGCAAGTCCGCCCGAGGTAACAGCAGCAGTGAGGGCATTGATGGTGGTGACTCCCTCGGCAAGGCTGTTGAATGTCCATGTGCTGCCGGTATTGTCATCGCCGTCGATGTCGTCGCGGGCAATACCTACCAGTCGGTACCAACCTTCGTCGAGCGTCATTGCCGAGATGACCATTTCGTGTTCTTCCCATTCCGCTTCATCATCGCCCCACACTTGGGTTTTTCCGCTAAAGTCCGGCACATAGATATAATCAATCTTGGATGCGTTCACCGTGGGTCGATAATAGGTATAAGTTCCGGTTTCGGTATCGCTGCGGAACATATATACGCGCACACTGCTCACCTTCTGCCAGTCGTCGCTGCTTACCAGTTCCCTGTTTCCAGCGGCACGGGTACGGATCTGGGAATCGATTCCCAGGTCGAATGTCAGCGCCACCTCGTGTTTTTTTGTGGAGATGATGCTGTCATCCGACAACTCGCCATTGGTGCAGCCAGTTGTCAGGAGCATTGTAGCGACAAACATCGCAAGATGGATGCGCAAGCTTCTCATCGTTCTTTTAGGAAAGGAGTGCCTGCAAGCCTGTATGACCTACAGGCACTCCTATCAGGATTTATTCTTTATCTCTTTCTGTGTACAACACTTTCCTGATTACTCGATTTCCATGTTATGAAGAACCTCCCAGTTGTCGTTCACCTTCAGCAGAAGTTCTTCCTTGGTGTTAAGGCTCTCAGGATCGTCGTTATCACCTGGATCTCCTGGATCTCCGTCCTTTACATCGGTGAATTTCTTACCAACGCCATAGAGGTGGTTACGGAAGATGTTGTACTCACTAACGGTAGCAGCAGTAGCTGTTGTTGCCCAAGAGCTGCCGTCCCAGTAATGAATGTCTCCGGCAGTAATATCTGCAGAAGGTAATTTGATTTTCCATGCGCGAAGTTCATTGTCAGAGCTGTCCTCAAGCTTCAGAACAAACGTGGTTCTACCAGCATAGCGACGGAAGGGAACGATGAAGTTACCCATGAACACGGAGCCGTCTTTGAAGTTGGTGTGCCCTGCGCTAACCCATTTAGTAGCGTCAATAAGGTTGTTTGCATCAGCTGCGATGGGAGAGAACCAGGCGCTAAGATTTGTGGTTAAGATCTTTGTCACTGCATCAGAAGACGTGTAGCCATTCACCACCTTGTTGTTGGTGTTACCACCATTTCCACCAAGCTCTGTTTCTCCAGAAGGCATGAACTGGCCAAGAACAAGCTTTGAGTTGTTGTTAGAGGCGTAAAGAGAAAGTTTGGCAGCTCCTGTAACGAAAGGTATCTCATCGACATAGGCAAAAACACCAGCCACCTGACGATGCAGCACCACTGTAACCTTAGCACTGGAACCAGAAACCGTCAACGAGTTGTAACCAGCAAAGATTTCCTCAGCCGTCACTGCGTTTGCGGTCAGAGTGGTATTTGCGCTGAATGCGTTGTAGGGTGCTACCGCTACCTTTGTGTACTTTGCCAACTCGGTCTTGATTGCAACGGCTGCCCCCATAGTGTACTGTGAGCCCTCGCTGTAACCGATGGCATAAATGTGATAGGAACCCGCTGCAAGTTTGTCTGATCCAGAGAGCACGATTTCAGCCTTACGACCATCGCCACCAGTTGAATAGGTAGTTGATTCGGTGTTGTTCCAATCAGTGTACTCTTTGGTGTAAACAATAGTGTTGTCACTCTGCTTGGTAATGATTACCTTCACATTCTCAATGCTCTGCTTAGCCTCGCTACTGAGCAGTGTACGTCCTGCACGGGTTTGTTGGCTGGCATTCTCTACAGCAAGTACAATACGCTGAACAGCGTCTTCGTCGTTAGCGACAATGGATTCACTGTCACTGGTACATGCGGTGAACAGCATAACTGCTGCTGTCATCGCGAAAAAGAATAATTTCTTCATAATGTTGTGAATAAAAAGGTGAATAAAAAAAATAATATACTCTCGTTGTTAGAATCTTTTAATCGACTATCATTTCGTGATATACTTCCCAATTGTCATTGATGAGGATGTAGATTTTCCATCCATACTTTCCTTCATCATCCTTCCAAGCCCACACATAGCGCAAGGCCGTCAGGGCATTACGGTTCATCGTGATATTGACATTCTTCGGCAGAATCTCTGTACAAAGGTTGCCCTCGGCATCGCGGAAGTCAATATCGACCACAGAATGTTTGTCACCCGTCGATGGCGGCAGGATGGTCTTCCACACCTTGTAGTCGGCATCGGCGCTCCAGTCGGCGTCGCGACTGAGAGCGGTCTGTCCACTGTAGTCAAACGCTGCATCGACCTGGGTTCGCAGGTGGTCCACACTGTTGGTGGAAGCTGTGGCTACGCGAGGCAGGAACCAAGTTTCAACAATGAGTTTTCCCTTGATGCGTTCCATCTCTACGGTGTGGGCATAGCGGTTGTAGGTATATAATAAGGTATCGCGCGTAAGATATGGGTCGCCACCGGCCACACCGCCCGGATGCAAGGCAAGGCTCTGTCGGTCGGCACTAAGGGGTTCGTCGTCACTGATGCCTCCCCACACGGTCAGTTCGTAGGTTCCGAATGGGAGATGGGAATCGAAAGTGATGTCGTAGGTCGTTATGCCGTCGGGCACGTCGAAGAGTGGCTTCTGGGCCACCACCTCACCCGTTTTCATGTTCCTAAGTTCGTAGGTTAGGTTGCCCACATACGAACGGAAAGGCAGGTTCTCGGGTACGGCATCTTCCAGGTCCACCTTGTTTACGTTGTAATAGTTCTTGTCCTTGACAACGACACTTACCTGCAGCGGCGGACATTCATCGTACTCCACGCGGAGACACGACGTAAGCAAAAGCAACACCAACAGCCCGGCCAATGGCCTCAACTTGCTATGACTGGTCTTTTTCATTCCGTCGGTTTTCCAAGTAGTTTATATGCTTCTTCTATCCGTCCGCTGCGCTCCAACAGTATGGCAAGGTTGTTCCGTGCCACCTGGGACTGCGGGAAACGGCGGAGGGTATAGCGATAGACCTGCATGCGCGAGTTGTCGTCGGCTGCCAGTTGTGCCACACGCAGCAGTTCCTCCTCGTTGAAGGCGTCGGGACGTGTGCGGTAGTTGGCAAGGAGTTCGGCATCGGTGGTGAAACTGCGTATAACCCAGGCGTATGTGTAGTCCACCTTACGGTCCTTCTGCAGGTAGTTGTCGCGTATCGTGGGCCAGCAGGCCAGTCGGCGTATGTAGCGTTCCTGCACGTCGTCGTTCTGGTCGGCGTAGCGCACGAGTATGTCTTTCAACTTCAGCGAGTCGGGGTTGCCGGCACGGGTCATGGCCTCGAGCACGGGCTGCCAACCTTCGGGGCGCGAACCGGTCTGGATGCGGCTCGTAATCTCTTCGGGCAGGAGCAGACGCTCGGCCAGCCACTGCTTTGCCGACTTGGCACGATTGGCCGACAAGGGGGTATTGAACGACAGAGGACCATCGGCCGACGCCATACCATAGATGGTAATCTTGGTGATGGTGGCCAGGGTATCGTTGAGGATGGGTTCGAGTCTGGAAACCATCTGTTCCAGTTCCTCGTGATTGTTGCCCAGTTCCGGCACGATGTCGTATTTGTTGATAATGAATTGCAGATGAGCTGTACCCTGCCCCTGCATCAGTTTCTCCCGAACGACAAATGCCGGCTCCATCCAGGTGAGGCCCAACGGTTTCAGGACTGTTTCAGACGTAGCAACATCCTCGACAATGGCAGGTTCTATGCGTGGAGCGTCGACGGTTGCCAACTGAATACGGTCGATGCCTGTGCAGGAGCCACATCCGTCGTGCGATACGGTGGCCTCAATGCGACCGCGTTCGTAGTCTTCCGACAAACGGATTGTATCGCGATAGGGCAAGCGGAGAGGCTTGGAACGGTCGGTGCGCAGGGCGTAGTCGGCATACGGGTCAACATAACCTTCGAGTGCCTTTCTTCGGACATTCTTTTTGTGGAATATGGATCCGTCGAGGACCACAGGCTTCAATTGTCCGGCAAATGTACTATCCTCGGCTATCAATTCGGGGGTGACAATTATGCGGCTGCGTCTGGAGAAATATCTCGGAGGAACGTTCAATTCCAATTCCACGATGGCAAGGCGGCTGGAGTCGGGCCGGACTTCGTACGGACTGGGAGTGACAAGAATGTGCTGCCCCGTCCGATGGGTGGCACAACTGGCCCCGAATACGGCAACGAGTACGACAGATATTATATATAATAAGGTATGTTTCATATTCGTATAAATCCGAGGTTAAAAGAGATAGACAAAGGAGATAGCCAACTTGGTGGGTGAGAAGAACGTCTTGGTCTTGCGCTCCGATGCCTTCATACAAGGCAGGCATTCGCTTTCCTTGTACCAAGTATGGTTGACCCCCACTCCACATTCTACTTCCAAGTTCCAGTGATTCGACAATATCCAGTCGTAGCCCCAGCTGATGCCGGCCCCAACGAGATACCCGTCGTAACGTTTGTTGTTACGGCTAAGCCCCCAGAAATCGCCAAAGAATTGTGCTCCGTGGGCATGTATGCCTATAAAGTGACCCTCAAAGCGTTCGCAGAACCAGTATTTGAACTCTGGCTGCAGGGCTCCGAGATGCATCATCTTATCATCCCTGAATGTCCAGGGATTATACAGGCCCGACAAGGCCAACGACGTCTTCTGTCCAAGACCGACCTCGGCTTCCAAGTTCATTGTCCCTGCCGACATCCAATATAGGGTGTTCGTCTTTAAGGCTACCTTCTGCGCTTTTACAACGGGAAATAGAACGAAACACATTGCGACCAGAAGGATGAACCTTCTATTATGTCTCAAGATATTCCTCAACGGTATCAATAGTACTAAAATAAAGTGTATTTATCAATTTTGCTGCAAAGTTAAGCATTTTATACGAGGGGGCAATAAACATTTTTTAAGTTTTTTTAACCCCCCCCCCCTGCTTTAACATTGTTTAACTCAAATGAAGGCTTTGGTAACTATTCAGCGAATATCCTTTATTCTCGTCTTTGAGTGCCCTTGTCAGGGCAGAAATCTATCAAATTATCTCTAAATCCAACAAAAAAAATCTGATTGATTTGTCCAGATTGGTCGAATTTCTTGCCGAGGCAACTCTTTTTATTGATTCCCTCTATATGGAAAATACAACTACTAATCTCTCGTTCGATCAGCTGCCCAGAAAACAGCGTTATACTTTCGCCAGTTTAACGTGAATTTTGGCTATTTTGTAGCATTCTGGCACGTGCCAGTTTCAAGGGTAGTTTAATGACCCTAATTCGTCTTGAATTAACAACCGACATTGTATTCCAGACACTTAGTGCGTCCGAGGTACAACGTCGGTACAAACACCCCTTTTCATGGGGCGTAAAAGGATATTTCTGAACTAATGTATTGGGGTACTCCAAAGCGGTTCCGTCTCCCATCCACGGGGAAAACCCATCATGGAAGGTTGCACACTTGGATATTTTGTCAGAAGAGATTTGAAGTCCTGAACAAACGTGTTCTGAGGATTGATGCTGTT
>CACZRZ010000048.1 GCA_902783655.1 uncultured Bacteroidales bacterium | reverse complement strand
GACACTATTAAGGTGAGCAAGAGTGCGCTGGACGACCCTGTGCAATACACAGCCAAGGACAGCATCACCTTCGATTATGCCCGTTCTATCGCCAATCTCTATGGCGAGAGCAAAATCAACTATCAGAACCTGGAACTGCAGGCCGACTTCATATCGATGAACACCGACAGCAGTGTGGTTCATGCCATGAGCCGCACCGATTCGACGGGTACGGTAAAGGGCAAGCCTGTCTTCAAGCAGGGCAGCGACGAGTACGAACCAGACAGCATCAGCTATAACTTCAAGTCCCAGAAGGCCTTCATCAGCAATGTCTATACGGAACAGGGCGAAGGTTTCCTGATAAGCAAGGACTCGAAGCGCGACTCCCTGGGCACTATGTACCTGAAGGGCGGCATGTACACCACTTGCGATGCCAAGCATCCTCACTTCTATCTGCAGTTGACGCGTGCCAAGGTACGTCCGGGCAAGGACGTCGTCTTCGGTCCAGCCTATCTGGTAGTGGAGGATGTGCCCCTGCCGTTGGCCATACCCTATGGCTTCTTCCCGTTCAGTTCTAAGTATTCCAGCGGTTTCATCATGCCCACGTTTGGCGACGAGACGCGTCGCGGATTCTACGTTCGCGAGGGTGGCTACTACTTTGCCATCAGCGACTATATGGACCTGAAGCTGTTAGGCGAAATCTACACCAAAGGCTCGTGGGGACTTTCGGCCACCAGCACCTACCGTAAGCGCTATCGGTTCAGCGGCAACTTCTTCCTTAGCTATCAGCTCACCAAGGACGGCGAGAAGAACATGCCCGACTACAGTGTGTCGAAGTCGTTCAAGATAACGTGGAGCCATCGGCAGGATGCGAAGGCCAATCCCACTCAGTCGTTCTCGGCCAGCGTGAACTTCGCCACCAGCAGCTATGAGCGTAACAACCTGACATCGATGTATAACCCAGAGAGTTACACACAGAGCACACGTACCAGTTCCGTGTCGTACTCGAAGACGTTCAGCAACATCGGACTCACCCTGTCGGGAACCTTCAACCTCTCGCAGAACATGCGCGACTCCAGCATCTCCGTCACCCTGCCTTCGCTCAACATCAGCCTCTCGCGTTTCAATCCCTTCAAGCGCAAGAAGGCCGTCGGCAAGGAACGTTGGTACGAGAAGATTGCCACCAGCTACACGGGTACCCTCTCGAACAGCATCTCCACGAAGGAGAACCTGCTCTTTAAGTCCAATCTTGTCAAGGACTGGCGCAACGGCATGCGCCACCAGGTGCCCATCAGTGCCTCGTTTGCCCTGTTCAACTACATCAACGTGACACCTTCGTTCAACTTCACCGACCGCATGTACTCCTTCAAGGTCATGCAGTCGTGGGACAACGATGCGAACAAACTGCAACGCGATACGGTGTACGGCTTCCACAACGTTTACAACTACAACATGAGCATATCCGCCAACACCAAGCTTTATGGTATGTTCAACCCCCTGCCTTGGTTCGGCGGCAAGAAGATACAGGCCATTCGCCACGTCTTCACGCCTACGGTCAGCTTCTCCTACGCGCCCGACTTCAGCAAGCCCCGCTACGGCTTCTGGGACAGCTACGTCCGCACGGATGCCAACGGCAATGTCTCCACCGTTGTCTATTCGCCCTATGCCGGTTCGCTCTACGGCACAGCACCGCAGGGTACCACCGGAAGCGTCAGCCTCGACATCTCGAACAACATAGAAATGAAGGTGTACAAGGGTGCCGACCGCGACAGTACGAAGAAAATCAGCATCATCGACGAACTGGGTGCCAGCATGTCGTACAACATGGCTGCCAAGTCGCGTCCGTGGAGCGACCTCTCGATGCGTGTCCGCCTGAAGCTGACTAAGCGCTACACCTTCTCCCTAAATGCCGTCTTTGCGACGTATGCCTACGACATCGACGAAAGCGGAAGAGTGTTTGTCAGCGACCACACCGAATGGTCGCAGGGACGTTTCGGTCGATTCCAGGGTATGTCGCAGAACCTTTCCTATACGTTCAACAACGAGACCTTCAAGAAACTCTTCGGCAAAAAGGACGAAAAGAATAAGAAAAGAAATACGAGCGACGAGGAAGAGAACGAGGAGGAGGAAGAAGAAACCGACCCCGAGGCACAGAACGTCGACCCCGACCGAGCGAAGGCCCGTAAGTCGTCGGGGGAGGGTAGCAATAGTCTCGACGAAGACGGATATGTCAAGTTCTCCTTCCCCTGGAGCCTCTCCGTCAGCTATGGTATTTCGATGCGCGAAAACACCGGCGGCAAGTTCAACACCAACCGCATGCGTTACGGCTACAAGTTCACCCATACCCTGAACTTCTCCGGCAACATCCGCCTCTCTGCCGGATGGGCCATCAACTTCAGCAGTGGTTACGACTTCAACTACAAGAAACTCTCCATGACCACCGCCTCCGTCAATCGCGACCTCCATTGCTTCACGATGGGTTGTTCAATGGTAATCGCACCATACCGAAGCTACAACTTCACCTTTGCCTGCACCGCAGGCACACTGGCCGACGTCCTCCGCTGGAAGAAGCAGTCGAGCTACTCCAGCAACATCGACTGGTACTAAGTCTCCACCCCAAATCTCGTGTCTCGCAATCCAATGACTCGTGAGTCGTAAATCAATGACTCGTGTGTCGTGAGTCAATGACTCATATGTCGTAATTCAATCCTCGTGTCGTTATGGCTTTTCCCACGCGTGGGAAAAGCTTGTACCATACGTGGAAAAGGCTTGTCCCACGCGTGGGAAAAACTCAAGCGGCTCAGGCGTCGGCAAAGGTCTTGCCGTCGCTGAGCGTTACCTGAAGTTTGGTGTATTCGCAATGGAAATCGTTCCGCAAGCGATTCAGATAGCGGGCACACTCCCATTTGCACATGGGCAAGTCGTGCAGCAGATAGTTGCCGCAGGCCTCGGGACGTGTGGCAGGCACTTCGTCCTGCGTGAGAATCCACTCCAGACACTCGATAGTGAGCCTGCGCATGTCCTCAACGCTGTATTCTCCGCGCATGATGATGTACATGCCAGTCAGGCAACCCATGGGACCAACATAAACAACGTCTTCCTTGACCTGTGAATTGCGGAACCACGTAGCCATCAGGTGTTCGATGCTGTGAATGGCTGCGGGAGCCACCGCAGGCTCCTGGTTGGGCTCTGTGATGCGCAGGTCGAACGTTGTGAAACCCTTGTCCTCGCGAGATACATATATGCCCGGTTTCAGACGGGTGTGGTCAATCGTAAAGCTTTGTACTACTTCCATATATATTATTCAATAAGCACTATTTCAGATTCTTCTCGAAAAACTCCGCCAGCCTGTCCCAGGGAATCATGTTCTTGGGCTGGCCCTGACCAGCCTTTTCCTCGTAGCCGCCATCGTAGAGGTCGCAATGCGAGGCATCGGGAATGATGAGCAACTGCTTGTTTTCGGGGTTGGGATTGGGTTTGCCGACGAAGTTGTAGCCCTCGGCCTTGCCCTCGACCATGTAGTGGTAGGCGGCCTCGCCGAAGTAGCGCGAATGGGCCTCTGCACCGTGCATGATGAGAACGGCGGAGCGAATTTCGTTGATGTAGTAGAGGAAACGGCTGTTGGCGTAGGCCTGCGTTCCGATGACGCGCCAACCGTCGTTCGAGTTGCCGCTGCGCTTGTGGTAGCCGCGCTCGGTCTTGTAATAGTCGAAGTAGTCGTGGACGAAACGGGGAGCCTGTGGCGGAACTGTGTCGAGTACGCCGCCAGCCATCGCGTTGGGGTCTTCCAAACGCTGTTTGGCGAGGTTCTCGCGGTTCTTGTGACGAGCTTCTTCTACGTCGAAAGCGTCGTTGTAGTCGTTGCCGCTGACGCGCGTCATGTCGTACATCGTCGAGGCGACGGTGGCTTTGATGCGCGGGTCGGCAGCGGCGGCGTTCAGGGCGATGCCACCCCATCCGCAGATGCCGATGATACCGATTTTCTCAGCATCGACTTCGTCAAGTTTC
>CACZRZ010000047.1 GCA_902783655.1 uncultured Bacteroidales bacterium | reverse complement strand
CGTATCTTTAACCGTTGGTTTTAGATACTCACGCTCGAAAATATTCAAACAAGTTTGACCTTTGGTCTTACTTTGTCACGACTCAACATAGATTATGCAAGCATATCTCTGTTTTCACTGCTCCAAAATTTGGTATTTTGCTCGCTTAATCGTATCTTTGTACGAACTTTTATGAAACACAATGGAACAATACATCGTATCGGCCCGTAAATACCGGCCTGCCACGTTCGACATGGTGGTAGGCCAGCGGGCTCTGACCACAACCTTGCTAAATGCCATACGGACGGGCAAGCTGGCACACGCATACCTCTTTTGTGGGCCTCGCGGCGTAGGCAAGACCACCTGCGCACGCATCTTTGCCAAAACCATCAACTGCGAGCACCTGGGCCCGAACGGAGAACCCTGCGGCGAGTGCGAATCGTGTCGTGCCTTCGACGAACAACGTTCGATGAATATCCACGAGCTGGATGCCGCATCGAACAACTCCGTTGACGACATACGCGAACTCATCGACCAAGTTCGTATTCCGCCCCAGATTGGACGATATAAGGTGTTCATCATCGACGAGGTTCACATGCTTTCGCAACAGGCCTTTAACGCCTTCCTAAAGACGCTTGAGGAACCGCCAAAGTATGTCATATTCATCCTGGCCACGACCGAGAAACACAAGATTCTGCCTACCATACTGAGCCGCTGCCAGGTTTACGACTTTGCACGTATTACGTTGAAGAGCACCGTCGACCACCTGAAGTATGTAGCCGAAAAGGAAGGCTATCAGGTGGAGGAAGAGGCACTGAACCTGATTGCTCAGAAGGCCGACGGCGGTATGCGCGATGCCCTTTCCATCTTCGACCAAATGGTGAGCTTCACTCAAGGCAATGTGACATATCAGGCCACACTTGAGAACCTGAACATCTTGGATTCGGAGTACTACTTCCGCATGGTGGACCTTTTGCTGGAGAAGAACGTGGAGGACTCGCTCCTGCTGTTCAACGAAATCGTGGAGAAGGGCTTCGATGGTGGTAACTTCATCGGAGGTCTGGCCTCCCATTTCCGCAGCCTGCTGGTCAGTCGCGATGCCAAGACACTGCCCCTGCTTGAGGTCAGCGAGTCGCAACAAAAGCGGTTCCATGAACAGGCCATGCGCTGCCGCCCACAATTCGTGTACAGGGCCATTAAGCTGTGCAACGACTGCGACCTGGGCTACCGCCAAAGCAGAAACAAGCGTCTCCAGGTGGAGCTGTGCCTGATTCTGGTTGCCGAAGCCACCGACGAAGACGGAGCTGGCGCGGGGCGCCGCCCTGCGAAGACACTTAAACCCCTATTTAAGCAGGCAGTCGCTCAGGTAGCGGTTGCATCTGCCCAGACCACTGCCCCACAGAGAGCAGTGAGTCCTGTTGTACCCCAATCTGCAACAACAAAAAAGGTATCTTCTGCACCGACACTGCAGAAACTGAACCTGTCCTCGACCAGCATACGCATGCCGTCGGGCAAGACTTTACAGTCTCCTGTCGGTCAGCCTCCCCAACCTGAAGCAGCCAACGAGCCAACAGTCCCTCAGGCCACCACCTTGACAAGGAAATTCGACACAGACAATCTGATACTGACGTGGCAGCAGTTTGCCAACACCTTGCCGCAAAGCGAGGCTGTGACGGCACAACGTCTGAGAGCCATCACACCTGAGATTACATCCCCGAAGTCATTTTCTATCACGGTTAATAACCCATTCATACAGAAAACGATAGAAAAACTTAAAGGAGAAATAGTTCAGTATATCGGCTCCGCTTTGCAAGTGCCTGATGTCAGCATGGACATACAGTTGGCCGCCATCGAGGTGGCAGTGAAATCGTACAGTAAGCCCGACCTATTCAAGAAGATGCTCAGCGACAGTTCAGCTCTCAGGCAATTGCACCAAATATTCGAACTCGAGATCGAATGATTCACCCACTACCGCCAGAAGCGAGGGGCATCGAGCCGCCGCATCAGATGACCTATCCATTCTGCTATGAACCTCACCCGTTGTGCCTGCTGGCAGCCGAGGAGGTTAAGCACGAAATTTCCCGACACCCCGACTGGGCCGCCGAGGTCGCCGAAGGCAAGATGCTGGGGGTGCTTGTCGTCGAAGGCGGATTCCTGGCTGCTTTTTCGGGCACGCTCTGCCGACGCAGCACCCTGCCCTATTTCGTGCCCCCTGTCTTCGACCTGCACGGAACATATTTCGAAGAGGAGGAAGCCGCCATTTCGCTCCTTCCCATGGGTGAGGAACGAACCTGTCGCAGTCAAGCCCTGCAGCAATGGCTTTTCGAACAATACCACCTGCTGAACGGCAAGGGCGAAACAGCCTCGCTGCTGGAAATCTTTGCGGACAAAGTCCCACCGGCTGGTGCAGGTGACTGCTGCGCTCCCAAACTCTTGCAATATGCCTACCATCACGGACTTCGCCCGCTATGCATGGGCGAGTTCTGGATGGGCCGCTCGCCCAAGGGTGAGATACGCGAAGAGGGCCATTTCTATCCCTCGTGCCAGCACAAGTGCAAGCCCATCCTCTCATGGATGCTACAGGGGTTGAATGTGGAACCCAACCCCATGATGAAGGACTATGCAGAAACGATGAGCCGCTTGCGTACCCTATATGAAGATGCCGACATCGTGATCTTCGACAAACCGTCGGGCCTGCTCTCTGTTCCTGGCAAGGACGAACTGCCCTCGTTGCTCGATATTGTCCGCCAGCGCTATCCCCAAGCCGAGGGGCCAGTGATTGTCCACCGTCTGGACATGGACACATCCGGTCTGATGGTTGTTGCACTTACCAACGAGGCATATCTGCATTTGCAGCAACAGTTCATCCACCATACTGTCCAAAAACGCTATTCGGCTCTTTTAGAGCATCCTATGCCAGTCGGTCAAACCGGTATCATCGACCTCCCCCTGTGTCCCAATCCCTACGACCGACCGCGACAGATGGTACACGAGGAATACGGCCGTCGCTCCATCACCCACTACGAAGTGGCTGGCAACAGCGAAGGTCACGCCCTCGTCCGACTATGGCCACATACGGGTCGCACCCACCAGCTCCGTGTCCACATGGCACACCCCCAAGGTCTTTCCAACCCCATCGTCGGCGACCGTCTGTATGGTCGTGCCGATGCCCGTCTCATGCTTTGGGCCGACCAGCTGGAGTTTATCCATCCACGTACCGGAAAAAACATGACATTTCATCTTCCCTCATCCGTCCTCGTTACGCCTGAGTTTTAACGACGCGTCGATTCACCTCCAACGACACGTCGATCCGGCTCCAACGACACGTCGATTGAAGCCCAACGAAACGTCGATTCACGACTGGCGTGTCGTCGCCTGATGACTGGTGCGTCGTTGCCCCACGACGGGTGTGTCGTAAGCCCACGACTAATAACAATATTGAGGCCGCACCGACTTTATGGCTTGTGGATTTGGTCATGTCTCGGAAAATCACTATCTTTGCACCCCGATAATATAAGGTATAAAGATATGATTAGAATTGCCATACAATCGAAAGGCCGCCTCTATGAGGATACCATCAGTCTGCTGACGGAGGCCGGCATCAAAATCCCCAGTAGTAAGCGCACGTTGCTGGTGGAGAGTTCGAACTTCCCCGTCGAGGTGCTATACCTGCGCGACGACGACATACCCCAGAGCGTAGCATCGGGGGTTGCCGACTTAGGTATCGTGGGACAGAACGAGCTGGAAGAGAAAGGAGAAGACGTGGACATCATTCGTCCGCTGGGCTTCAGCAAGTGCCGTTTGTCGCTGGCCATTCCCAAGGCTGTCGACTATACGGGCCTGCAGTGGTTCGAAGGCCGCAAGATTGCCACCAGCTATCCCAATATCCTGCGCCGTTTCATGCAGGAGCGCGGCATACATAGCGACATCCACGTTATTACCGGAAGTGTAGAGATCAGTCCGGGCATCGGCCTGTCCGACGCCATTTTCGACATTGTATCGAGCGGTGGGACGCTGGTCAGCAACAACTTACGCGAAGTGGAAGTGGTGATGAAGAGCGAAGCTTTGCTCATTGGCTACAAAGGCATGAGCCAAGAGAAGCGCGACATTCTGGACGAGCTTTTGTTCCGAATCGAAGCCGTGAAGAATGCCGAGGACAAAAAGTATGTGCTGATGAATGTGCCCAGTGAGAACCTGGAAGAGATCATCAGCGTACTGCCCGGAATGCGCAGTCCCACGGTGATGCCTCTGGCCACGCCCGGATGGAACAGTGTACACACGGTTGTCGACGAGAAGAGCTTCTGGCAAATCATCAGCCGACTGAAGGAACTGGGTGCCGAGGGCATCCTCGTGGTGCCGGTTGAGAAGATGATACTGTAATTAGGAACATCCCCTAACCTTCTCCAAGAGAGGGAACGTGAACCACCGAAAAGAAGTATGAGAGTATATAGATATCCTAACGAAGCGGAGTGGGCCGAACTGCTCCGCCGTCCCACGAAGGACGCCACTGAACTGAACAACGTAGTGGCTGGCGTGCTTCGTGAAATCCGCCAACGGGGCGACGAGGCCGTGCGCGAGTATGAACTGAAGTTCGACAAGGCACAACTGACCGACCTGGCAGTAAGCGACGAAGAGATGCAGGAGGCCGAAACCCTGGTCAGCGATGAACTGAAAGCCGCCCTCCAGTTGGCCCATCAAAACATCTACACCTTCCACGCTGCACAGCGATTCGAGGGCAAACCATGCCAGGTGACCGACGGAGTGACCTGCTGGCAGCGGGCCATCCCCATCGAACGGGTGGGTCTGTACATCCCTGGCGGTACTGCACCTTTGTTCAGCACCGTACTGATGCTGGCCACTCCGGCCAAGATAGCCGGTTGCCGCGAGATTGTGCTCTGCACGCCCCCCAACCGTGAGGGTAAGGTGAACCCAGCCATACTGGTTGCTGCCCGCATAGCAGGCGTCAATCGTATCTTCAAGATTGGTGGCGTACAGGCCATAGGTTCAATGGCTTATGGAACAGAATCCGTACCCAAAGTGTATAAGATATTTGGCCCCGGCAACCAATTCGTGATGTGTGCCAAACAACAGGTTTCGCTCCACGATGTGGCCATCGATATGCCTGCCGGGCCAAGCGAGGTGGAGGTCCTGGCCGACGATTCGGCTCGTGCCGACTTTGTGGCAGCCGACCTGCTTTCGCAAGCCGAACATGGTGTGGACAGCCAAGTGCTGTTGGTGACGACCAGTGAGAGCCTTATCCCTCAGGTTGAAGCCGAGGTGGAACGCCAACTGGCCCTATTGCCTCGTAACAAGATTGCACGCCAGGCGTTGGAAAACAGCAAGATTATCCTTGTCCGCAACGACGAGGAAATGATGCGCCTGACCAACCAATATGCTCCAGAGCACCTCATCATCGAAACCCGCAACTATAGGGAACTGGCTGACCGCGTGGTGAATGCGGGTAGCGTGTTCCTGGGACATCTGACCCCCGAGAGTGCAGGCGACTATGCCAGCGGCACCAACCACACGCTGCCCACCAATGGCTATGCTGTGGCCTACAACGGAGTGAACCTCGACAGCTATCAGCGCAAGGTGACCTTCCAGGAACTCACACCCGAGGGCCTTCGCCAGATTGGCCGCGCCGTGGAACTGATGGCCGAGAGCGAACAACTGGATGCACACAAGAATGCAATGACACTGAGAATCGAACGCTTACGCCACAGCGAAGCATAATTGTGATTTGTGAATTATGAATTGTGATTTGAACAAACTGGTCCGCACCAACATACGGCAGCTGACACCCTACAGTTGCGCCCGCGACGAATTCAAGGGACGTGAGGCACACGTCTTCCTCGATGCTAACGAGAATCCCTACAACGGTCCGTGGAACCGTTATCCCGACCCATTGCAGGAGGAACTGAAGGCCGAACTGAGCCGTGTGAAAGGCGTTCCTGCCACACACATGTTCCTGGGAAACGGCAGCGACGAGGCCATCGACCTGGTATATCGCATCTTCTGCGAGCCCAAGGAGGACAATGTCGTAGCCATTGCTCCCACGTATGGTATGTATGAAGTCTGTGCCAACATCAATGATGTGGAATATCGTCCAGTACTCCTCGACGAGGGGTTCCAACTCAATGCCGACCGTCTGTTGGCAGCCTGCGACAAGAAGACGAAAGTCATCTGGATGTGCTCGCCAAACAATCCCACGGGCAACTGCCTGAAGCGCGACGAGATAGAGAAAGTGATTCGTGAGTTCCAGGGCATCGTGGTGCTGGACGAAGCCTACAGCGATTTCAATCAACAGCGTCCTTTCCGGCTCGACCTGTCACAGTATCCCAACCTCATCGTCCTGAACACCATGAGTAAGGCCTGGGGCTGTGCCGCCATCCGTCTGGGAATGGCCTTTGCAAGCCCAGAGATTATCGCCTTGTTCAACAAAGTGAAATATCCCTATAACATCAATCTGCTCACGCAACAGCAGGCGCGCGAAGTTCTTCACAACCGGCCTAAGCTGCAGCAATGGCTCACCACCATCTGCACCGAGCGCGGCCACCTGTTGCCAGCTATAGCAGAACTGCCGCTTTGCCGTCGGCTCTACCCCACCGATGCCAACTTCTTCCTGGTGGAGGTGACGGATGCTGGCAGCATCTACCACTACTTGGTGGACCGCGGTATCATCGTGCGCAACCGTAACCGCGTGGTACTCTGTGGCAACTGCCTGCGTATCACCATCGGCACACCGCAAGAGAACTGCGAACTCCTGGCGGCACTAAGACAGTATAAAGCATGAAGAAGATTCTATTCATTGACCGCGACGGCACAATCCTTCGCGAACCCGAGGACGAACAGATAGACTCGTTTGAGAAGTTCCAGTTTGTGCCTGGTGCCATATCAGCCCTGCGGTTCCTGCGCCAGCACACCGACTACCTGTTCGTAATGGTATCGAACCAAGACGGACTGGGCACTTCCTCTTACCCCGAAGCTGACTTCTGGCCCACCCACAACCTGATGCTCGAGATACTCCACGGCGAAGGCGTGGAATTCGACGCGCAGCACATCGATCGCTCGTTTCCTGAGGACAACCGCCCTACGAGGAAACCTGGAACAGCAATGCTGACACCCTATATGGACGGGGCTTTCGACTTGGCCAACAGTTTCGTTATTGGCGACAGGGATAGTGATGCACAACTAGCTGATAATTTAGGATGTAAGTCCATCATACTAAACAATAAGTTAAATTGGGAAAAGGTATGTGAAATCGTCTATGCAGGTGAGCGCACAGCAGAGGTCCGTCGCACGACGAAGGAGACGGACATAAAGGTCTGCGTGAATCTGGACGGCACAGGTAAGACCGACATACAGACAGGACTTGGATTCTTCGACCACATGTTGGAACAGATAGCCAAACACGGCAACATAGACCTCAGCATTCATTGCAAGGGCGACCTGCATGTCGACGAGCACCACACCATCGAGGACACCGCCCTCTGTCTGGGCGAATGTCTTGCCAAAGCCCTGGGCGACAAACGAGGCATAGAGCGCTATGGCTACTGTCTGCCCATGGACGACTGTCTGTGTCAGGTCAGCCTCGACTTCGGTGGCCGTCCCTGGTTGGTCTGGGATGCCGAATTCCATCGTGAGCGGATCGGAGAAATGCCAACAGAGATGTTCCTGCACTTCTTCAAGAGTCTGAGTGATGCAGCACGCATGAACCTTAACATCAAGGCCGAAGGCACGAATGAGCACCATAAGATAGAAGGCATATTCAAGGCCCTGGCTCGAGCACTAAAAATGGCTGTCCGCCGCGATGTTGAACACATGCAACTGCCTTCGAGCAAAGGCACATTATAAGATTCAAGTGCCCTACCACCTCTGAATATGCAACACTATCCTTCACAATTGCTTGAACGAGCAGTAGACGAATTTGCAAAACTGCCAGGCATAGGCGGAAAGACCGCCATGCGACTGGTGTTGCACCTATTGCGACAAGACACACGTGCCGTAGAAACCTTTGGGCAGAGCATCATCCGCCTGCGACAGGAGGTGAAGTTTTGCCACATTTGCCACAACATCTCCGACACCGACACCTGCGACATCTGTGCCAACCCTCGACGCGACCACAGCATCGTATGCGTGGTGGAGAACATTCAGGACGTGATGGCCATAGAAGCCACGCAGCAATACCGAGGCACATACCACGTCCTGGGAGGTGTCATTTCGCCAATGGACGGCATAGGGCCCAGCGACTTGCAGGTGCAGAGCCTCGTCGACCGTGTAAGGATGGGCGAGATAAAGGAGGTGATACTGGCCCTAAGTCCCACGATGGAGGGCGACACCACCAACTTCTACCTCTATCGTCGCCTCGTCGACACAGGTGTACGCATCACCGTCATTGCCCGCGGAGTGGCGCAGAACGACCAGTTGCAATATACAGACGAAGTAACCCTTGGGCGTTCTATCGTCAATCGAACCCCGTTCCAGGCAGGAGGCTGAATCGGGTTGAAAAGGTGAAAGGTTGAAAAGATAATAATAAAAAAAGATATGGACATAAAGTATATACTCCAAGTTTTGTGCCTGCTGACGCTGGTAGCCGTACCATTGTCACTCAGTAAGAAACATTTCAGTCGCACCACGCGTCTGATTATTTCCCTTGTGCCCGTGGCCTTTGGTCTTGCCTACTATCTGATTAGTCACGAGACCAACGGCATCTTTGTGGCACTAATCGGATTGTGGGCAGTGTTTTTTGTTACTGTTCATCCGAAGAAAGAGGATGCCGAGACTAAGGAATAATATAATACAGGACGTGTGGCATTGCGTCCGACAACATAAAGATTACAGATTTGGATATAAGTGTAGTTATAGTCAGTTATAACGTCAGGTACTATCTCGAACAGTGCCTTAATTCCGTATTGGCCTCGCGAGGCGGGCTGGAAATGGAGGTGTTTGTTGTCGACAACAATTCCACCGACGGTTCTGTTGCCTATCTTTCAGAACGTTTTCCACAGGTACACTTTATTGCCAACCCCGACAATCGCGGTTTTTCGCGAGCCAACAATCAAGCCATTCGTCAGGCTCAGGGGCGATACGTGTTGCTGCTTAACCCCGATACCATTGTCACGGAACACACACTCACGGACTGCATTCAGTACCTCGACCAACATCCCGAGGTCGGGGCCACAGGAGCCGCCATGTATGGCAATAATGGACGCTTTGCCTGGGAATCGCGCCGCGGTGTACCTACCCCTTGGACGGCTTTTTGTAAAATGACGGGGCTGACTTCTCTCTTCCCACACAGCCGTCGCTTTGGTCGCTACTACATGCGCTACCTCAATCGCGAGGAAGCCAACTACATTGAGGTCATCAGCGGTGCCTTCTTCATGGTGCGTCGCGAGGCCCTCGACCAAGTAGGGTTGCTCGATGAAACCTTCTTCATGTACGGTGAAGACATCGACCTCTCCTATCGTCTGCTGCAGGGTGGCTGGCGCAATGCCTACGTGCCGACACCCATTCTCCACTACAAGGGCGAGAGTACCCAGAAATCGAGCTATCGCTATGTCCATGTTTTCTACGAGGCCATGCTCATCTTTTTCGACAAACATTTCCGTCGCCGCTATCGCGTGGTGTCCGAAATCATTCGTCTGGCAGTTTACCTGCGAGCCTTCATCGACATGATCAAGCAAACCCTGCAGAAAGCACTGGACATGTTACCACAGCGCCAACCTGTCCCAGAGGTTTGTCTCTGCCTGGGGGCCGAAGATTCGCTGCGTCAGATGCAAGATGTCTGCCAGCGAAACGGACTCATTTTCAGCACCGACCCACACGCATGTCACCAGTACACCATCTTCGACACCACTCAGTACACCTATGCCGAAATCCTCGACCGCCTCATAGCTATGGCCACAGACGACACGAAAACTAATTTGGGCACATACAATCCCAGCACGGGAATCATGATACTGCCGTATGATGTGTATAAGATGGAGGATTGAAGATTGAAGATTGAAAATTGAAGATTGAGGACAGAGAATAAACATATTGCGTTGCGAGCACTGGAGCCCGAAGACCTGGAGTTGGTCTATCGGATAGAGAATGATTCAGAGCTCTGGCCGTCGTCAGGTAGCAGTCAGCACCTGTCACGATACACCGTGCGCCAGTACTTGGAACAGCAGACGTCCGACATCTATCGGGACGGCGAACTACGTCTTGTCATCGAAACCGATGGGAAGGCCGTTGGGCTCGTCGACCTAACCAGCTTCTGCCCTCATCATCTCCGTGCCGAAGTTGGCATTGTCGTTCTCAGCGAATATCACCGTCACGGCATTGCTTCCGAAGCACTCCGACAACTAACCGACTACGCCACACGTCGCCTCCATCTTTGCTGTCTCTACGCCTACGTGGCCACATCCAACACACCTGCTCAAGCGCTCTTCCGCAGCCTTGGTTATCAGCCCGTTGGCACTCTGCAAAAATGGATAGAGGGCAGGCATTCGGCCACCATTTTCCAACTGCTGCTGGAATAATGCATCTCCCTACCTTACTTCGAAATACGTTAATCTTCCTAAATTGTTTTCTTTTTACAAGTTTATTTTGTATCTTTGCACACTTTAATTATAGATAATGTATAGATGAACGAAGAACAGATACAGAATCCATTCTCTTTTATCGCGGATTTCGAGGGTGACATACGGCAATTGACGGAGCAGCCCATACCGCCCATATTGCCCATACTACCACTGAGGGGGTTGACAATGTTTCCCTGCGTGATGTCTCCTGTGGCCGTGCGTCGCAAGAGTTCGTTGAACCTGGTGCGTCGGGCCTATGAGACGGGGACTTCCATCGGAGCCTTCTGCCAGCGAAATGCCAACGTAGAGAACCCATCGGCCAAAGACCTGTACCAGACGGGTGTGGTGGCGCGAGTAGTGAAGTTGTTCGAACTGCCCGACGGACAGGTTAGCGTCATACTGCAGGCATCGAGCCGCATAGTGCTGGGCGACGTGGTGACGACAAAACCTTACATGAAGGCTAACGTGGAACAGCTGACGGAATTCTATCCCGACCAGCGAGACATAGAGTTCCATGTCCTGGCCGACACCAGTCGCAAGCGTGCCATACACTTCATAGAAACAAACGAAGACCTGCCGAACGAGGCCAAGTTTGCCGTCATGAACATTTCGAACGAAGTCTTCATGGTCAACTTCCTGTGCACCTGCCTCCCCCTCCCCGAGGAGGACAAGCAGGCCATGTTGGAGATGGCCATCGTGAAGGAACGCACGGCAAGGCTCATCCAGTGCATCAACAGCGCACAGACGCTGGTGGACATGAAGAACCGCATCCTGCAGCAGACTCACGTGGAGGTGAACCGCCAGCAGCGCGAATGGTTCCTGCAACAGGAGATGAAGAACATTCAGGATGAACTGGGCGGAGCTAGCCCCACGAAGGACGTGGAGAAACTGCGCGAGCGCATGGGAGGCAAGAAGATGCCGAAGTATGCCCGCGACACCTTCCTCGACGAATTGTCAAAGCTGGAGCGCATCAACCCACAGAGCCCCGACTACAACATCGAACTGAACTACCTGCAGACCATACTCGAATTGCCCTGGGAGGAATACACTGTGGACAACCTGAACATACAGAATGCCGAACGTGTGTTGGAGGCCGACCACTATGGCATGCAGGAGGTGAAAGAGCGCATACTGGAGCACCTGGCTGTGTTAAAACTGCGAGGCGACATGAAGTCGCCCATCCTCTGTCTCTACGGACCTCCGGGCGTGGGCAAGACCTCGCTTGGCAGGAGCATTGCATCGGCACTGAAGCGCAAATATGTGCGCGCCTCGCTGGGCGGGCTGCACGACGAAGCTGAGATTCGCGGACACCGTCGAACCTACATCGGTGCTATGCCTGGGCGCATCTTGAAGAGTATCATCAAGGCCGGGTCGAACAATCCCGTCTTTATCCTCGACGAGATAGACAAGATAAGCGGACGAACGATGAACGGCGATCCCTCGTCGGCCCTGCTCGAAGTGCTCGACCCCGAACAGAATGGGACATTCCACGACAACTTTCTCGACATGGACTACGACCTGTCGAAGGTGATGTTCATAGCTACGGCCAACGACGTTGGGCAGATTCCACGTCCCCTGCTCGACCGCATGGAACTCATCGAGGTCTCAGGCTACTGCACGGAGGAAAAGATAGAGATAGCACGTCGTCATCTTATCAAGAAGGCCAAGGAAGCCCATGGGCTGCTGGACCGCAAGGACATAAAGATGCAGAAGGCTGCCATTGAGTTTCTCATCGAGCACTATACCCGCGAGAGTGGTGTTCGAAACCTGGAGAAGCAACTGAACAAACTCTTCCGCAAGGTGGCACTCGGCATTGCCAAGGACGACAGCGAACAGATAACGACCATCACGGTGGACACGGTCAAGCACCTCTTGGGCAAGGAACCCTACAACCGCGACATATACCAGGGTAACGGCAACGCTGGCGTAGTGACAGGCCTGGCCTGGACCAGTGTGGGCGGAGAGATACTGTTCATAGAGACCAGTCTGAGCCGAGGCAAGGGCGGACAGTTGACTATCACTGGCAATCTGGGCGACGTGATGAAGGAAAGTGCCATGTTGGCCCTGGAATACATCAAGGCACACGCCGACATGTTGGACATAGACTCGCGCATCTTCGAACATTGGAACATACACCTGCACGTGCCCGAAGGCGCTACACCGAAGGACGGCCCATCGGCCGGTATCACGATGGCTACGTCGCTGGCTTCGGCCCTGACTCAAAGAAAAGTACGTCCCTATCTGGCTATGACCGGCGAAATAACCCTGCGCGGAAAGGTGCTGCCTGTGGGGGGCATCAAGGAGAAGATATTGGCCGCCAAGCGTGCCGGCATACGCGAGATTGTCATCTGCAAGGAGAACCGCAAGGACATAGAGGAGATACCCGAGATGTACTTGAAGGGCGTGTCGTTCCACTACGTAGAGACCGTGCAGGACGTGTTCGACTATGCCCTGCTGCCCGAGAAGGTGAAAGACGCAGTGGTGTTCTCAATACCAGGGGAGAAGACGAAGGATTAGAAATTTATATTGACTTTTGAACTTTGAAATTCGAACTAATACATTCCGATGATAAGACGCAGGCCCGTGCAGGCCTGATGACGACCGACCACGGACAAATAGAGACCCCCATATTCATGCCTGTGGGCACAGTGGGATCGGTGAAGGGTGTGCTGCAACGCGACCTGAAAGAAGAGGTTGGGGCACAAATCATACTGGGCAACACCTACCACCTGTACCTGCGCCCTGGAACGGAGATACTGGAACAGGCAGGAGGTCTGCACCGATTCATCAACTGGGACTGCCCCATGCTGACCGACTCCGGAGGTTTTCAGGTGTTCTCACTCACAGGCATACGTAAGCTGAAGGAAGAGGGATGCTACTTCACCAGCCATATTGATGGTTCGAAGCACTTCTTCTCACCCGAACGTGTAATGGACATCGAACGCTCCATCGGGGCCGACATCATCATGGCACTGGACGAGTGCCCGCCAGGAACAAGCGACTACGACTATGCCAAGAAGAGCCTGGGATTGACCCATCGTTGGCTGGACCGCTGCCTGACACGCTTCAACGAGACAGAACCCAAGTACGGCTATCACCAGAGCCTGTTCCCCATCGTGCAGTGCTGTACCTACAAGGATCTCCGCCGGCAGTCGGCAGAATACATCGCATCGAAGGAGGCCGACGGGAACGCCATTGGTGGACTGGCCGTGGGCGAACCCACCGACGTGATGTACGAAATGATAGAGGTGGTGAACGAAATACTGCCCAAGGACCGTCCACGCTACTTGATGGGCGTGGGCACACCAGCCAACTTGCTTGAAGCCATAGAGCGTGGAGTGGACATGTTCGACTGCGTAATGCCTACCAGAAACGGGAGAAACGCCATGCTGTTTACCTCGGAGGGCATCATGAACCTCAGGAATAAGAAATGGGAAAACGACTTCTCCCCCATCGACCCCAACGGGACAGCCTCTGTGGACACCTTTTACTCGAAGGCCTACCTGCACCATCTGTTCAAGGCTCAGGAACTATTGGCGCTGGAGATTGCCAGCATGCACAATCTCGCCTTCTACCTGTGGCTCGTGGGCGAGGCCCGAAAGCATATCATCGACGGTACGTTCACCACGTGGAAGAGCCACATGATGAGAAGGGTGACAAACCGACTATAGGACTTTCATCCATAACCTTTAATTCTTAACGATAAATCGTGAAGCTCCGCCCGCCCTTTCTTAAACGCATAGACACGTACATCATCGGCAAGTTCTTGGGTACGTACTTCTTCTCGATGCTACTCATCATCATCGTGGCGGTGGTCTTTGACTATAACGACAACATCGACAAAATCACGCAGAACGGTGCACCCTGGCAGGAGATAGCCATGTATTATCTCAACTTCATGCCCTACTACGCCAACCTCTTCTCCGCCCTGTTCGTCTTCATTGCGGTCATCTTCTTCACCTCGAAATTGGCAGGCAACAGCGAGATTATCGCCATCATCAGTGCGGGCATCAGCCTGCGCAGACTGATGCGTCCCTATCTGCTCAGCGCTGCCGTCATTGCTGCTATGACCTTCTATTTGGGTTCCGAAGTCATCCCACCAGGTTCGGTAGAACGCCTGGACTTTGAGAACCAATACAAAAACCGAAAGAAGAATGCCACATACGCCGACAACGTGCAGATGCAAGTGGACACTGGTGTAATAGCCTTCGTAGAACACTTCGACGAACCCACCAAGACGGGCTATCATTTCCAACTCGACAAGTTCGAGAAGAAGAAACTGGTGTCGCACCTCACAGCCTCCACCATCACCTATGATACCCTGTCGAGTGAACGTTTCCATTGGAAAATACGTAACGCCACCATACGCGATATGCACGGAATGCGCGAACGCATCATCCATCACGATATTATCGACTCAGTAATCGTTATGGAACCCTCCGATTTCCTTTCCACCAGTCACTTTCAGGAGACAATGACGAACTGCGAACTGCTGGAACACATTGAACGTGCAAAGATACGCGGAACGGGTAACCTGAAACCCTATCAGGTAGAATACTACAAACGTTTTGCCTCACCATTTGCAGCCTTCATCATGACCGTAATTGGTGTCTCGCTCTCCAGCCGGAAGCGCAAGGGAGGCATGGGATTCTCACTGGGCGTGGGCCTTGTGCTCAGCGTCTCGTACGTCTTTTTCCAGGCCGTAGCAGCAGGTTTTGCAGTCAATGCCAACATGCTCCCTGTCATTGCTGTGTGGCTGCCTAATATCATTTTCACCTTCATTGCCTACTACCTCTATCGGAAAGCTCCGAGGTGATAACCCAAAACTAAATAAATCGTAAATCGTCAAATAGTTAATTACAGCAATGGATTTCTACGACTTAGACCTTAGTGACAGTGTACTCGACGCACTCGATGATATGAACTTCACAGAAACGACTCCCATTCAGGAGCACGCCATTCCCCCCATACTGGAAGGACGCGATATCATAGGCGTAGCTCAGACGGGAACAGGCAAGACAGCGGCCTATCTACTGCCGGTGTTGTCGATGCTCAGTGAAGGCGACTATCCCAGAGAACACATCAACTGCATCATCATGGCTCCGACTCGTGAACTGGCTCAGCAAATCGACCAGGCTATGCAGGGTTTTGCCTACTACCTCGACGACATCAGCAGCGTGGCTGTGTATGGGGGCAACGACGGCATACGCTACGAACAGGAGAAACGGGGGTTCGACTCCGGCGCCAGCATCATCATAGCCACACCAGGACGACTCATCAGTCACATAGCCCTGGGCAACATCGACCTCTCACATGTGTCGTTCTTCATTTTGGACGAAGCCGACCGTATGCTCGACATGGGGTTCTGCGAAGACATTATGCAGATTGAGAAGAACCTGCCCAAGGAACGCCAGACCATCATGTTCTCGGCTACTATGCCTGAAAAGATAGTGGAGCTGGCTAAAACCATACTGACCAACCCAGTTGAGGTGTCTCTGGCTATCAGCAAGCCTGCCGAAGGCATTCACCAGAGCGCCTACATCTGCTATGAGATGCAGAAAATGGGTATCATCAAGGCCATGTTCAAGCAAAAGAAGCCTGAGCGCGTCATCATCTTTGCCGGTTCAAAACTGAAAGTGAAGGATTTGGCCATTGCCCTGCGACGCGAGGGGTTCAACGTCGGAGCTATGCACAGCGACTTGACCCAGCAGGAGCGTGATGACGTAATGTTCCGCTTCAAGAGCCAGAAGGTGAACGTGCTGGTGGCTACCGACATTGTGGCACGTGGCATTGATATCGATGACATTCAGATTGTCATCAATTACGATGTGCCTCACGATGCCGAAGATTATGTCCATCGCATTGGCCGAACTGCACGTGCCGGAGCCGAAGGAGCTGCCATCACACTGGTGAGCGAGAAGGATCAACCAAGATTTCGAGACATAGAACATTTCCTGGAAAAAGAAATCGACAAGAACCCCATTCCCGAGGAATTGGGCGAAGGACCCGAATACAAAGGCGGAAAGTCGGGAGGTAGAAGACGAGCAAGAAAACAGCATGGCGACAAGAGTCACCGTCCCTATGGACAAAGCAGAAATAACAAACGCCACCGTAGCCATAAACGAAGCGATAATAAGGATAAGAAATAACAGACAAAAGATTAGAATTCAAAGTTTTTTAGTTACTTTGGCACTTATGTTGAACTTACATAGCACTCAGCATAAAAAAAGAATTGATTCTTTTTGTTCTGCGCTCGATTTTTTGTAACTTTGCTACAATAATTACGGTTATACATATCTAAAAACATAACAGAACATGAAAAAGAAAGTAAGGTTTAGTCTGGTCTACAGAGACATGTGGCAGAGTTCGGGCAAGTTCCAGCCACGCAAGGACCAGTTGGCGCGCATCGCCCCAGTTATCATCGAAATGGGATGTTTCGACCGAGTGGAAACTAACGGTGGCGCCTTCGAACAGGTGAACCTGCTGGCCGGTGAGAATCCCAACGAGGCGGTACGAGCTTTCTGTAAGCCTTTCAACGAGGTGGGCATAAAGACTCACATGTTGGACCGCGGACTTAACGCTCTGCGCATGTACCCCGTGCCCGACGATGTGCGCCAACTGATGTATAAGGTCAAGAAAAAGCAGGGTACGGACATTACCCGCATCTTCTGCGGTCTGAACGATGTCCGCAACATCATCCCCAGCATCAAGTATGCCAAGGAAGGAGGTATGATTCCACAGGCCACTCTGTGCATCACCACCAGCCCCATTCACACGGCTGAATACTACAGTGCCATTGCCGACAAACTTATTGAGGCCGGTGCAGCAGAGATCTGCCTGAAAGATATGGCCGGCATTGGTCAGCCTGCTATGTTGGGCAAGTTGACGGGCATGATCAAGAAGAATCATCCTGACATCATCATTCAGTATCATGGGCACTCTGGTCCAGGTCTGTCGATGGCCAGCATATTGGAGGTCTGCAACAATGGTGCCGACATCATCGATACAGCTATCGAGCCCCTCAGTTGGGGCAAGGTTCATCCGGACATCATCAGCGTTCAGTCCATGCTGAAGAACGAAGGTTTCGACGTGCCCGAAATCAACATGAACGCCTACATGAAAGCCCGTTCGCTCACTCAGGAGTTCATAGACGACTGGTTGGGCTATTTCATCAATCCTGCCAACAAACACATGTCCAGTCTCCTGCTTGGCAGCGGTCTGCCTGGGGGCATGATGGGCTCCATGATGGCCGACCTGGGTGGCATACAGAGCGCCATCAACATGATTCGCAAGCAGAAGGGCGAATCCGAACTGAACACCGACGACATGCTCGTAGCCCTCTTCAACGAAGTAGAGCACGTATGGCCTATGGTGGGCTATCCCCCATTGGTTACCCCCTTCAGCCAGTATGTCAAGAACATTGCGCTCATGAACCTGCTGACAATGGCACAGGGCAAGGGTCGCTTCGTGATGATGGACGACTCGATGTGGGGCATGATTCTCGGCAAGTCGGGCAAGGTACCTGGTCCCATTGCTCCAGAGCTCATCGAACTGGCAAAGAAACAGGGGCGCGAATTTACCGATACCGACCCACACACTCTCTATCCCAATGCCCTCGACGACTTCCGCAAAGAGATGGACGAGAACGGATGGGAATATGGACAGGACGACGAGGAACTGTTCGAACTGGCTATGCATCCCGAGCAGTATCGCAACTTCAAGAGCGGACAGGCCAAGAAGAATTTCCTCAGCGACCTGCAGAAAGCCAAGGATGCAAAGATTGGTTCGAAACTGAGTCCCGAAGAACTGGCTGCCTTCAAGCATGCCAAGGCCGACGCTGTGGTCAGCCCCGTCAACGGTCAGGTGTTCTATGAGTTCCAGGGCGGCGACGAAGTCGTTCCCTGCCTCGAACCTTTCATCGGTCAGGAATACAAGGACGGCGACATCCTCTGTTACGTACAGGCTTCCTGGGGCGAATTCGTTCCCGTCAAGGCTGGCATTGGAGGCCGTCTGGTCGAGGTCGCAGCCAAGAAGGCATCATTCGTTCATCGAGGCGACACGCTGGCTTGGATAGAACGAGAAAAGAAATAACACTAAATACGTTAAAATAGAAAAAGGGGCCGTGTCAACATGAACGACACGGTCCCTTTTTCTATTTTAACGTCAGTTCGACAAAATCCCGTTATGCTCTCACGCTCGTTGGTCACACTATTGAACATAGTGTTTCAGCAGACGACCTATGGAGCGGTCGAGGGTTTCCGTAGGTTCTATGATATTGTAATCTTCCCAGAAATCGGGGTCGAGGAAATAGTCCACTCTATCGTAGAAGGAATCGTGCGAGTCGAAGGTATCACGTCCCTTGATGGGTTTGACATCCTTGTTCATTCTATCAGTTACTACCATCTCGCTGCTTACCGTGTACGAGGTAGCGAAGAAATGGCGCTTCCAGTCGCAATTGAAACGGAAGGTACTGCGAACATAGCAGAAGCGTGTCATTCCGTTCTCATAGTGATAATCGATGAGGAATGACAATCCTTTAGGATTGAATCGAACGCCTACCGGCTTACTGGCCAACATATATCGTGTGGCTTTGGCACGGTCGCTGACGTCGAGTGAGAACTCTGCTCGAGTGATGGCCAAATTCTCCCGGTCAATATACAGGAGCCCCTTGAATAGCGGATACGGCAGCTCAACTTTTGGCGAGAAACCGACGACCAGCTGTGGGCGGTCTTTGATGGTAACAGGCTGCTCCATGTGGAACTTGTAGTTAACCATTTCCTCGCTACTAAACAGCAAGTCCCTATTCTTCACCACATCGAAACGGATTGGCAGGAGGGGGCCACCCATCACCTTCACGCCTAAGGTGTCGCTGGCTTTCGTACTCATCAGACGCCTTCCCTTGACGATGGCAACCTGATCGTGTGATACGTCACGAAGATAATCAGTTTTGTACATATCAATTACGCCTTCTGCCACATAAATGAAGTTTTGCCGCTTCATGGCAGTCTCGCGATAGAAGCCCTTATGCAGCTCTGGCATCCGGGGGTAGTTTTGAGGAATACGTTTCAATGCTTGCCGCACCAGTTCCTCCGGGTCGTTAATCTGTATCGTTACCTCTTTCAACACTATAGTGGCAGGAGTCAGTTTTATGGGCATATTGTCTGCAGGAATGCCGCTGATTTCCACATACCTCGTTTTGTATCCGATGTGCGAGACTTGAATGGCAGGCGGCAACTGTTCTGTTTCCAACGTGAATATGCCGTCGTCGTTGGTCACTATAGAAATGTTTGTGCCAGGTATCGTAATGATGGCCTGCGCTATCTTGGAACCTGACGATTCGTCGTACACCATACCACTAATGATCACCTGCTGTGCCAGTGTCATGACACTCGCCATGCATAATAGAATTGAAAGTAATCCGATCTTCATCGTTCTTCTCTTATTTTATGTAATGACAGTAAAGCGTGCGAAGCGCAGGAGCAGTTGCTTGGTGCCGGCATTCTCGAACTGAACAGTGGCTTTCGTGTCGAGTCCTGTACCTTCTATGGCAGTTACTACGCCACGACCGAAGCGACTGTGCTCGATATGATTTCCTACCTGAACCTGCTGTCCCTCGGGCAGGGGAGCCGATGCCGTGAACGACGACTGCTTGGATGCCAGGGGGGAGAGTTTTTCCTGATGTTGAGGAGGAAGAGGTGTGGGTCGAGGGAGTACACTTGCTGGTCGGATTGCAGGTTGTACATTCATACTACGTTCTTTCCCCGTACTGATACATGCAGGGCTGATTTCCTTGACGAAACGGCTTCGCTGGTTGTTTTCGAACTTGCCGAAGCGCATACGGCTATGGCTCCAAGTGAGGAAAAGACGCTCAGCGGCACGGGTAATGGCCACATAGAACAAACGACGTTCCTCTTCAAGTCCTCCTTCCTCGATAGCCATCTCAGAGGGAAAAAGATTCTCTTCGAGACCAACGACAAAGACGGCACGGAACTCCAGTCCCTTGGCAGCATGAATGGTCATGAGTGTGATGGACGAGGCAGCCTGCTCGTCAGTCTTGTCTTGGTCGGTAAGCAAGGCTATGTTCTGCAGATAGTCAGTGAGCAGGACGGAACGGCCCTCCTCTTCGTTGTCGGCAACAGATGCCTGCAGGTCGTCAATCAGCGTCTGCAAGTTCTCCTGACGGTCGAGGTCCTCGGGCTCCTTGCCTGCGTTTATCTCATCCACGAGTCCCGACTTGCGCAGCATACGCAGAGCCAGTGTATCGGCTCGTTCGGTAGAGACAAGGTCGTGGAACTCATTGACAAATTGCGCAAAGCCTTGCAGTCGCGTCTGTGTGGGACCATTGACATTGAGCTGATACTGAACGGGATTGGCAAGGATGAGGAATGGCGACACCTGATGGTCGAGAGCCGACTGGAACACTTTGTCAAGAGTAGTCTTACCAATGCCTCGGGCGGGATAGTTGATGACGCGCCGCAAGGCCTCCTCGTCGTTTGGGTTCACAGCCAGTCTGAGATATGCCAATGCATCCTTCACCTCCTTGCGCTGGTAGAAAGAAAGTCCGCCATAGATTCGATAGGGAAAGCGGCGTCGCTTAAACTCGTCCTCGAACGCCTTGCTCTGGCTGTTGGTACGATAGAGTATAGTGATGTCGCCGTAGTCGAAGCCTTCGCGGCGTGTGAGCTCGCTGATGTGCCGTGCCACGATGGCAGCCTCTTCCTTGTCGCTGTAGGCTTCGCAGATTTCGATGGGCTGTCCCTGCTCCTTCATGCTGTGGACATCCTTGTGAATCTGACGTCGATTGTTGTGAATGACACTGTTGGCAGCATTCACGATAATCTGCGTCGAACGGTAGTTCTGCTCCAACTTGAACAGTTTGGCGCCTTGATACGCCTGCTGGAAGGTGAGAATGTTGTCGATGCGGGCCCCACGGAACGAGTAGATGCTCTGTGCATCGTCGCCCACCACGCAGACACGCTGCCGATGCTCGGTCAGGAGCCACACAATCTGATGCTGGGCATAGTTGGTGTCCTGATACTCATCGACGAGTACGAACTGGAAACGGTCTTCGTACTTCTGGCGTACCTCAGGATGTTCCTTTAATAATATATAGGTATAGAGCAACAGATCGTCGAAGTCCATAGCATCGGCCTGGCGCAAGCGCTGCTGATAGGTGG
>CACZRZ010000046.1 GCA_902783655.1 uncultured Bacteroidales bacterium | reverse complement strand
GGTATAGGTGCCCTGAAACTCGGGTGTGCCGGCGTTCCAGCCCTTCATCCATTTGCGCTTGGGGAACTCCCACTCGTCCGAAGCCTCGTCCATCACCAACAGCCCCACCTCGTCGCAGAGGTCGTACACCTCGGGGGCATGGGGATTGTGGCTCATGCGAATGGCATTCACGCCGATGGCCTTCAGCTCGAGCAGACGACGGCGCCACACCTCGGCAGGAACGGCCGTTCCCAACACGCCGGCATCGTCGTGGACACAGACGCCCTTCACCTTCATCCACTCGCCGTTCAGGGCAAAGCCTTTGTCGGGCGAGAAGTCCAATGTGCGCATGCCCACACGAACCTCAGAGATGTCGTTGTCCTCGGCCTTCGGAGCATTGAGCAGGGTCTTCAGTGTGTAGAGGTAAGGCCTGTCCAGTGTCCAGCGCTTCGGGTTCTTCACCGTCAGCCGCACGGTCTTCTTCTCCTGACTGCCGATAGCGGTCTTCGTCGTGGCCACTACCCTACCCTCTGCATCCTTCAGTTCAACTACGGCACTCCATTTGGAGCCCATGGTGCTGGACTTCGAATCGTCAGTCGTCTCCACATCCACCTCCAGTTCGGCCTGCTTTGCATTGATGGACTTGAGCCTGTAGGCCGTGCCCCACTGGGCCAGATGCACCTTCGGCGCGGTGACCAGCCAGACGTTGCGGTAGATGCCCGATCCGGTGTACCAGCGCGAGTCGAACTCCTGTCCGTGGTCCACACGCACGGCCAGCACGTTGTCGCCCTGCTCCAGATAGGGTGTCATGTCGTAGAGGAACGAGGCAAAGCCACTGGGACGCTTGCCCAGCAGGTGGCCGTTGAGGTACACTTCCGAGTAGTTGTACACACCCTCGAAGTAGATATAAGTTGAAGCGTGAAGATTGAAAGTTGAAGATTGAGAAGTGGAGTTGCCGTCAGACGGGTTCTGGCCAGGGAAAAACTGTCCGGGCACAGGGCCGTTGTCAACGGTCAGTTGTCCATTGGCAACCTTGAAATGCAGTCTGTACCAGGCAACGCCGGCAGGCAAATAGCCCTGGCACGAGCCCTTGTCGGGCGACATCGGGAGCTCTACGCCCCAATCGTGGGGCAGGACAACCCTGCGCCAGCGCGAATCGTCGAAGTTCTTCTCCTTCATGCCATCCTGTTCCTTAATGTCCCAGGAGGCATCCATGCGAAGGAAGCTCCAACCGGTGTTCAGTTTCTCGGCGTGGCCGAACGATACTTGTGCCTGTGCCTGGCCTGCCATCATGAGCAGTGCGAAGAGCGAAGTCTGCAGTTTTTTCATGTCCGTAATCTGTTGGTTATAGGAATACGTCTGCAAAGATAAACAAAATATTCCATAGAACTAACTGTTCCATAGATTTTTATAGGGGAAATTATTTACTGAACATGTCCGCATGCGAAGTTTTAATTCACTTTCTCTTTTACTTTACTTTGATGCGGATGCCCGTTGGGGTGTACTCCTTGTCGCCCACTACAATCACGAGCCGATTGTTGCGGACCATCTTCCGAGGCCGATGGAATGGGGCGACGGACGAGGACGGACCGTGCAATGCCGTTATCAGGTCTGTGGCATCGTGAAGCGTCCACCACGAGACACTCTTCGCCGTACCTGAGATGGTGACAGCATTGTTGCGACTGGTGTTCAGACTCAGGGCCCGACTGCCATCGGAATAGTTGAAGGGAGCCGTATTCATGGCATGGTCCAAGGCTATCCCCTTCGCGTCGTCCTTTATCATGTAGTAGGGGTAGCCCTTGTCGTCCAGAGGTACGGCTTTATTGGAAACATTCAGATAGCCTACGCGCTGGCCCGAATAGGTCAGGATGTAATATTTCCCACGTGTATCGGTCTCGACAAAGCCGAAAATCATGTCCGACGTCAACTGACTGGGATCTGAGACTTCAGTGGTGGTAAGGGTGCCGTCGGCGGCAACGGCCATGTATCGTGTCGGCTCCTTGTAGTTGCTCAGCGTGTAGTAGCTGTCGGCCTCGTAGTTTTCAGGTGCCTGCCAGATGCGCACGTATTCCACGTCCATCTCGTAGGTGAAGGTGGGGTCGGGCTCCTCGCTGCCCCACGAGGTATTCATGCCCAGGGCCTGGTCGAGGATGACGTAGAATTCCTTGTTGTAGGGAAACTGCCATTTCTCGTAATCGGGATGGGCATCCAGGTCGAGCGTGGCATCCTTGTTATATCGGAATACCTGTATGCCGTCGCAGTAGAAGACGAGTGACGTCCGGGTCCAGCGCAGGGAATAGACATGCCAGTCGTCGGAGGCTGGCATGTTGCCGCTATAGGCATAATTCTTGCCTACGGGCTTGTCGTAGCGGGCCCCAAGGTGGACGGTGCTCCACACTGTGCTGCTGGTTCCTATCTGTTCCATGATGTCTATCTCGCCACAGTTGGGCCAGCCGTCGGTCCCGTCAACGGGCATCATCCAGATGGCGGGGAAGTTGGACTTGTGCGGATTGCACTTGGCCTTAATCTCAAAGATACCGTATTTGAAGCCCTGCTTCATGTTCACACCGCTGGTGATGAAGCCGTCGGCGGTGCCGTCCTTGGTGACTGCCAGCATATGCAGGTGCCCGTCTTCGACTTTGTGCACCATTGCATGTTCCGCGGCGGTTGTGCCCATACGCTTGTTCCAGGTCGACGAGGCCTTCTTGCTGTAGTTCCAGTGACGTTCCAGTGCCTTGGTGCTCATGAAGTCACCCGAGCAGTTGGCCAGTTCCTCGTCGGAAAGGTCGAGCAGCGAAGCGGCCCGCTCCGGAGTTTCCGAAGAGTAAACCAAAGAGTATCCCTTCACGCTGATTTGAGCGTAAGCCTGTATAACACATGCAAATGCTATGGCTATCGTTGAAATGAGTCTTCTGGTCATGGTATTGGCTTTTATCTTTTACTTCATACTTCACTTTTATCTTTTATCTTTTCTCTTTTATCTTTTACCTTTTACTTTAACATCATTATTCCCGTGAAGATGCGACCAGACTGAATGCCGAGACAACGGGCAGAGAAGAAGGTGGAACTGTTGTGGACGGTGCAGATGTCGGCAACGGCGATGTTGGCGGCGGGCACACCGGCAGCAGTGAGCTGCAGGCGGTTGCATGCAGGCAGGTCGATGTGCCACTTCGCCTGACGCCGGCTGATAGCCTTCATGTCGAAACCAGCTGTGGCAAAGGCATCATAGACCTCGTCGCCCACCTCGAAACTGTCGAGACTGATACCAGGAGCAATCTGCGCCTTTAGGTCATTGGGTTGCGAACCATAGGCTGCGTTCAAGGCTGCAACGGCCTTCTCCGCTATGCGACTGACCGTTCCTCGCCATCCCGCATGGATAGCGGCAACGGCATGGTGACAAGTGTCGTAGAGGAGTATGGGTATGCAGTCGGCAGTACTTACACCGATGCACACACCGGGCAAGTCTGTCATCACGGCATCGATACCTTCGAGACGCTGGTTCCGCTCCTCGGCACTACTCACCAGGAAGGCTTCGTCAATCCGCTGCACCTTGGCCAGATGCACCTGATGGGGCATGATGAGACGGTCATCACCGATGCCCAAGGTCTGGCACAGGAGACTCCGATTCCGACGGATGGCCTCTTCGTCGTCGCCACAGAACTGATTGATATTGAATTCAGCGTAATTGCCGACGCTGAATCCCCCTTGGCGCATCGTGCTGAAGGCTACAACGTTACTATGCAAGTCATAGTATAGTAATGCCGGTTTCTTCATATCCGTTTCGTCTTACGGGTACAAAGATAGTGCAAAACGAGCGAAAAAACAAATGAGACAGGGCTTTTCCGAGGTTGCTATTGCTATAAGAAGAAATCTGGAAGGGGCTCAACGGGATTGTAGGTGGTGCGGATGCGCCACTCCTGTGGGTAGAGATTGTTGAGACGGGTGCCGACACTCTTGGCAAGACCAAGGGGAATGCCGCGATAGGTAACGGCGACAAGGCCACGGGGAGCTGCGATATGCAGGGCCTCACGACGAAGGTAGGCAACGGAATTGTCGTAGGATAATTCCAATGGTGCATTGTCCATTGTGAATTGTGAATTGTCAATGGTGCATTGTCCATTGTGAATTGTGAATTGCGCACAATACTCCGCAACGTCGGCAATGACGTTGAGGGTCTTCAAAGGCAGCGGGCGTCTTTCATCCTCTGTGTCCTCTGTCTTCTCTGTGTGCCGTAAGGCCGCCATATAAAGCCCTTCACCGCGGTCGCGACCGGGAAAGAAGTGGCGCTGTTCGAGCAACTGGAGGCCGTATTCCGACTGTAGCCACTGGACCTGTTCTTCATCTTCGTAGCGATTGAAGGTACAGGTGGAGTAAACGAGCAATCCTCCCGGACGCAGGGTGGGAAGAATGGAACGAAGGATGTCACGCTGCCGCTCGGCGCACTGGCGAACATTGTCGAGGCTCCATTCCGAGATGGCTACTGGGTCCTTGCGGAACATGCCCTCTCCGGAACAAGGTACATCGGTGAGAATGAAGTCGAAAGCCTGACGCAGATGACCGAAGTCCTGCGGATAGTTGTTGGTGACGTAGCAACCGGGATAGCCCCACTTCTGCATGTTCTCCGCCAATACCTGAGCACGCTTGCGGATGGGCTCATTAGAAATGAGTGTCGAACCCTCGGGCAAGTGGGCGGCAAGCAGCGTGCTCTTGCCACCAGGGGCAGCACAGAGATCCAGGGCAGTAAGGGGTGAAGAGTGAGGAGTGTACTTCCGAACTATTTCTGCGAGATACATAGACGAAGCATCCTGCACATAATAGGCCCCAGCATGAAAAAGCGGGTCGAAAGTAAATGCCTTACGCTCATTGAGATAATAGGCATCGGGGCACCAAGGCACAGGGTCGCCAAGTGCCTCCTGATTCAGGGTAAGATGGGATATCTTGCGGGGATTGAAACGTACGGCAACCGTAGGTGACTGACCAAG
>CACZRZ010000045.1 GCA_902783655.1 uncultured Bacteroidales bacterium | reverse complement strand
TTGTCACGACTCGGCCATTCGTGCAAGCCCGATGGCTCTCGCTGCTCCAAAAGTTCAATCTTCAATCTTCAATCTTCAATCTTCAATCCTCCTCAATGTTCAGATTCTTACGCTTCACGACGTTCTCGGAGTTGCGGAAGATGCTTTTGGCCTCCTTCAGGAACTTCGATTCCGGGAAGTCATTTTCGAATGCGTAGTATTCGTCGATGGTGTCGCGGAAGCGTTCGATGCGCTTCTCTTCTATGCTCTTCAAGGCCAGCTGGTACTTGGCACGAAGAATCAGTATCGACAGCAGTTCGCGCTTCTCCGGCGATGCGTATGGATAGTCGCGCAGAGCATTTTGTGCCGTCACCACGCAAGCCTCGTAGTTGCTGCCGCCGTAGAGGCTGTTCAGCAGGTAGGTGCCCAGGTCGTAGTAGAGTTTGGCCGACAGGCATTCTTTCTCCACCAGTTTGTCCTGCATGGCATAAATCATCTCCTGCGTCTTGTCCTTCAGAGTGGTATAGGGGTAGAGGTCGAGGAATGTCTGGAATTCGTCCATAGCCTCCTCTGTGCTCGACTGGTCGAGCCTGGGGTCGGGTGTTTGCTTATACAGTGCAAGGGCAGAGTAGAACCGTGCCTGCTCCGTATAGACACCCTTGGGATATGACTGATAGTATTTCCTGAAACTGTTGTGCGCCATGTCGTAGTTTTTGTTGCAAAACTCGCTCATGGCCGTCAGATAGAGAGACTCCTCGCCGTTCGACGTACCTTTCATGATGCTCAGCAGGTCGTAGAGCAGGGTGGAGGCTTTGGTATAGCGTCCCTCCAGAAAGTAGGCCTTGGCCACTTCGTACTTATACTCGTAGTCGGTGGTCTTCTGCACGGTGGCATATTCGCCGCAGGAAACCATGAGCAGGCACAATAAACAGGCTGAAATTACCTTATACATCTCTTATACGCGCATATTTGGAGCGCAAAGATACGAAATAAAGTTGAAAGTTGAAAGTTGAAAGTTGAAAAATGTTACTTGGCGTGCATTATTTAATGTTTTTTTACCTATTCCCGTTCTTTTATGATGCCTAATCTTTAAATATTCAATAAAAATGACTATCTTTGTCGTCCTATGGCATTCAAACTTGTTTCTCCATTCCAACCCACGGGCGACCAGCCGCAAGCCATCGAGCAACTGGTGGCTGGTGTCCGGCGTGGCGACCCTGCACAGGTGCTTCTGGGTGTGACGGGCTCGGGCAAGACCTTCACAATGGCCAACGTCATTGCGCAGGTTGGTAAACCGACGCTCATCCTCAGCCACAACAAGACATTGGCTGCCCAGCTCTATCGCGAGATGAAGGGCTTCTTTCCGCATAATGCGGTAGAGTACTACGTCTCGTATTACGACTACTATCAGCCCGAGGCCTACATTCCCAGCACAGATACCTATATCGAGAAAGACCTTGCCATCAACGACGAGATTGACAAACTGCGACTGGCGGCCACCAGTGCATTGCTCAGCGGACGCAAGGATGTCATTGTCGTCTGCTCCGTCAGTTGCATCTACGGCATGGGCAATCCGGCTGCCTTCTACGAGAGCGTAATCAGTATTCGGGTCGGTCAGGAGATAGACCGTAACGTACTTTTGCGTAAGCTGATGGACAGCCTGTATGTGCGCAACGACGTCAGTCTCAATAGAGGAGAGGTGCGTGTCAAGGGCGACACCGTTGACATTGCTTTGGCCTACAGCGACAATCTCCTGCGCATCACCTATTGGGGCGATGAGATAGAGAGCATTGAGGAGGTGGATCCCATGACCATGCAGCGTCTGGCAGCATTTGAGGAGTATAATATCTATCCGGCCAACCTCTTCATGACAACGAAGGACACCCAGGAACGGGCCGTGCGGCAGATTGAGGATGATCTGGCGGTGGAGGTACAGCGCTTTGAGGAAGAAGGTAAGCCATTGGAAGCCAAACGACTGCACGAACGCGTGACTTACGATGTGGAGATGATTCGCGAACTGGGTCATTGCTCGGGCATAGAAAACTATTCGCGCTATTTCGACGGTCGGGCTCCGGGTACCCGTCCCTTCTGCCTGCTCGACTTCTTCCCGGAGGATTTCCTGATGTTCATCGACGAGAGCCACGTCAGTGTGCCCCAGATAGGTGGCATGTACGGTGGCGACCGTGCCCGCAAGACGAACCTCGTACAGTATGGATTCCGTCTGCCTGCGGCTCTCGACAACCGTCCCCTGAAGTTTGAGGAGTTCCAGCAACTCACCCACCAAATAATCTATGTTTCGGCTACACCTGCCGACTACGAACTTGCAGAGTCCGAAGGAGTTGTTGTAGAACAACTTATCCGTCCGACAGGCCTGCTCGACCCTGTGATTGAGGTCCGCCCGCGTGAACATGAAGCCGACGACCTGCTGGATGAAATCGTCGGGCGTGTGGAAGTGGGGGAGCGCGTCCTCGTCACTACGCTCAGCAAGCGTCAGGCAGAGGAGTTTTCGGCCTATCTCATCCGCTCGGGCATCAATTCGTGCTACATCCACCATGAGGTGGACACTATGGAACGTGTCCAGATAATGGACAGCCTGCGCCGCGGCGAGTACGATGTGCTGGTGGGTGTCAACCTTCTGCGCGAAGGGCTCGACTTGCCAGAGGTGTCCTTGGTTGGCATCCTGGATGCCGACCAGGAAGGTTTCCTGCGCAGCAAGACCAGCTTGACGCAAACCATTGGCCGTGCTGCCCGTCATGTTCACGGCAAGGCCATTTTCTATGCCGATAAGATAACGAAGTCGATGGCGGCCTGCATCGAGGAAACCAACCACCGCCGTGAGGTGCAGTTGCGCTACAACGAGGAACACGGCATCATACCGCATGCTGTCAAGAAAGATATCGTACAGGCCGAGATGGGCACAGCTACGCGGCGAACCGATGTGGCTCCAGAGCACAATATTGTCAATTATCAATTGTCAATTCGGAAGTTCCCTCTATGGCCGCCGACCCAATTGTTGACACCATGACGCCCAAGCAACTCCGTAAGAGCATCGACAATACGCGCCGCCTGATGCAGGAGGCTGCCAAGCGTCTCGACTTCATGGAGGCCGCCCAGTATCGCGACGAAATCCTCCGGCTCACCGCCTTGTTGGACGAGAAGGAAAAGGAAGAATAACTGTAATCTGTAATATGGAACCGGTAAATCGAACACCCCATCCGCTGATAGCCATCATACCCGTGGTGGTGCTGATAGGCTTTCTGAGTGTGGTCATCACGCTGTTTGGCAGCGACTCGCTCAATGGGGGCAGTCAGGTGGCGCTGTTGATGGGTATGGCCGTATGTGTCAGTCTGTCGATGTCCGTCTATCGCATACCTTGGCGCACTTTCGAACAGCAGATAAAGAAAACGCTGGGCGAGGTGAGCATCACGTTGCTCATTCTGCTCTGCGTGGGCATGTTGGCCGGTTCGTGGATGATTAGCGGTGTGGTGCCTACACTCATATACTATGGTGTACAGATCATGTCGCCCCAGTTCTTCCTGGTGTCTTCGTGTGTCATTTGTGCCCTCGTCTCGCTGTTGTCGGGCAGTTCGTGGACCACTATTGCCACCATCGGCGTGGCGCTCCTGGGCATAGGTCATGCTTTGGGCGTTTCGGAGGCCTGGACGGCAGGTGCCATCATCTAGGGTGCCTATTTCGGTGACAAGATGTCGCCCCTGAGCGACACCACCATACTGGCATCCTCGGCTACGGGAACCGACCTTTTCGTGCACATCCGTTACATGATGTTCACAACCGTCCCCACCATTCTCATTACCATCGTCATCTTTTTCATTGCCGGTCTGGGAAGCGGCAGTGGGGCCGAGGTGCAGGTGGCGGAATACACCGAGGGGCTGTCGCGTACGTTCAACATTTCGCTGTGGACACTCCTTGTTCCCTTGTTGACGGGAGTGATGATTGCCCGTCGGGTGCCTTCGCTCATCGTCCTCTTTGCTTCGTCGATATTGGCAGGCATTGTGGCCCTCATCCTGCAACCGCATATCCTTAGCGAGATAGCTGGAGGCGAGGTGTTGTATGGTGACTCTGCACCATCATCCAATACTTTGATACGCGGACTTGCCATCACGTACTATGGCTCCACTGCTGTTGATACAGGAAATGCGTCTCTCAACGAACTCATTTCCACCAGCGGGATGGCTGGTATGCTCAATACCGTATGGCTCATTCTCTGTGCCATGTGTTTCGGAGCATCGATGGTGGCCAGCCGCATGATAGAGAGTATCACGGGTGTCATCCTGCGGTGGGTTCGTAGCCGTGTCAGTCTTGTTTCGTCCACCGTGGGGACGGGTATCTTCCTCAACATCACAACCGGCGACCAGTTTATCTCCATCGTACTCAATGCCGACATCTTCAAGGATGTCTATCGGCAGGAGGGTTACGAGAGTCGCCTGCTTAGCCGAACCACTGAGGACGCAGCAACGGTCACCTCTGTGCTCATTCCTTGGAATACCTGTGGCATGACGCAGTCCACGGTCCTGGGTGTGCCCACGCTCACCTATCTGCCCTATTGTTTCTTTAACCTGCTCTCGCCCCTGATGAGTATCTTCGTAGCTGCCATCGGATGGAGAATAAAGAGAATTCAAAATTAAAAATTCAAAATTCAAAATTGGCTGCGCATTGCGAGTCGCGCAGCGCGCCAGCCAAAACCTCATAACTATAAAATATCAAAATATGAAAGCAATCAAGACAGACAAGGCTCCGGCAGCCATTGGGCCGTACAGTCAGGCCATTGAAGTGAATGGATTTGTTTACGCCAGTGGACAGTTGCCCATCAATCCCGAGACGGGGCAGTTCCCCGATGGCATCAAGGCACAGACGCGTCAGGCTCTGGAAAATGCCCAGGCCATATTGGCAGAGGCTGGTCTGACGATGGCCAATGTGGTGAAGACCACCGTACTGCTGGCCAATATCGAGGACTTCGCCGCCATGAACGAGGTTTACAGCGAGTTCTTCCACGAGCCCTTCCCTGCCCGCAGCGCCTTTGCCGTGAAGGCTGTCCCTAAGGGGGCACTGGTGGAGATTGAGTGTATAGCTGCTAAAGGCTGAAAGTTATATTAGAGACTATGGAAACGACAGATACAAAACAAAAGGAAGAACAGACGTATCACTGCAACGATTGCGGCAACGTGATTTATCGTCACGAGGTGTTCTGCTCGAAGTGCGGCAAACTGCTCGACCGGTACGACTTTGAAGACTAAGTCGGATTAGAGCAGATAGCTGTCCATGAGGTCAGTACTATAGATGCGTTTATAGTACATGTCGCTGATGAAATAGTAGGGTAGGTGGAGCGTGTAGCCTTCCTGGCATTCGTAATGGTACCAGTCGCCCTGTTTCTCCCGTGTGGCTATCATTGCCTTCTGGTTGGAACAGTTCTGGATGAAGACACCGTCGGCAAGGTCTATGGCCTTGTCGGTTCCTTCTAATATAACACCCAGCCGCAGACGTCGTTCCGGACGTTCTGCATCGGGATAATGAATGATGCACCACGCCAGTTTCTGACTCCTGGGGATGCGGTGTATCTCGCGGATGAATTTGAAGGTATTCTTATTCATGGCTAATCGTTTTCGATGTATCTCTTTTGCAGTCCGCCGAACTCCTCGATGCGTCTGTCGCGCAGGAAGGGCCACCAACGACGTACGTTTTCGCTTCGCTGCATGTCCACTTCGACGACGGCGTTTTCCTCCTTATCCTTTGGGGCACGGTAGAGCAGTTCTCCTTGTGGACCTGCCACGAAACTCGAGCCCCAAAACTGTATGCCGCGTGTCTGGCCGCTGGGGTCGGGCTCGTGCCCTACACGATTCACTGTAATCACAGGCAGCCCGTTGGCAACGGCATGTCCGCGCTGAACCGTAGTCCATGCCTCGCGCTGGCGTTCCTGTTCTTCGGACGTGTCGGAGGATTCGTAGCCGATGGCCGTGGGATAGATGAGCAGTTCGGCTCCCTGCAGGGCCATCAGACGTGCACCTTCGGGATACCACTGGTCCCAACAAACCTGCACGCCCAGTCGGCCCACCGACGTCTGTATGGGATGGAAGCCGAGGTCGCCCGGGGTGAAGTAGAACTTCTCGTAGTAGGCGGGGTCATCGGGGATGTGCATCTTGCGGTACTTGCCAGCCACGCTGCCGTCCGAGTCGAAGACCACGGCGGTGTTGTGATACAACCCAGTGGCTCGGCGCTCGAAAAGACTTGTTACCAGCACGATATGGTGCTGGCACGCCAGTCGGCTATAGAACTCGGTTGAGGGCCCGGGAATGGGTACAGCCAGATCGAAGTTGTCAACGTTCTCCACTTGGCAGAAGTATAGCGAGTCGTGCAGTTCCTGCAGCACCACGAGTTGTGCACCCCTCTCTGCCACATCCTGTATGTTGCGTGCCAGTTTCTCTTTGTTTTCTTCTACGTCGGCTACGCACGATTGTTGAATGAGGCCCACTCTCAACCTCCCCCTTCCCCCTCCCAAGGAGGGGGTGTGAGCCACCTTGCATTCTTCTTGTCCCAGGCTTTTGCTATCCATATATATTATAATGTATGATGTTTATAATGTATGATGTTTGTACTAATGTAATGCTTGATGTTTGCACTAATGTATAATGCTTGATGTTTGCATCTTCTTGTATTCATCCTTTCTCAATGCGGTTCATGCCCCCTCCTTGGGAGGGGGTAAGGGGGAGGTCCCCTGCGGGAATTGCATGGTGCAGCAGTGCAGCGAACCATGCTGTTCGATGAGTATTCGGCAGTCTATGGGCACAATCTCGTGGCGTGGGAAGGCCTGTTGCAGTTGCCGGCGTGCCAGTTCGTCCCGTTCCGGATCCTCGTATGTGGGCATCAGCACGGCACCGTTGATGATGAGGAAGTTGGCGTATGTCGCTGGCAGGCGCTGCCCCTCCTCGTCGTATTGCGCTTTAGCCATTGGCAGGGGGATGAGGCGATAGGGCCGTCCGTCCAGGGTTTGGAACGACTGGAGCTGTTCCTCCATCCGCTTCAGCTCCTCGTAGTGCTCGTCCTCCTTTTCCGTGCATTGTACGTAGGCAATCGTATCGTTAGGGCACAGGCGCGCCAGCGTGTCGATGTGCGAGTCGGTGTCGTCGCCAGCCAGGTAGCCATAATCGAGCCACAGGATGCGCTCTACGCGCAGGTAGCGCTTCAGGTGTTCCTCTATCTCGTCCTTCGACAGGGGTTGGTTGCGGTTGGGGGCCAGGAGGCATTGACTGGTGGTCAGCACCGTTCCGCGTCCGTCGCACTCTATGCTGCCGCCTTCCAACACGAAGTCCAGGTGGTCTTCGTACTGACCGTTCAATACGCCCTGTCCCATCATGCGGCGGCATATCTGGTTGTCCAGGTCGGCAGGGAACTTTTTGCCCCATCCGTTGAACTGGAAGTCGAGCAACAGGCTGCCCATGTTCGTTAGCAGGGTGATGAACCCATGGTCGCGTGCCCAAGTGTCATTGGTAGGTGCCTCGCAGAGCGTGATATTCCCAAGCACACGTCGGGGCAGACGTTCTTGCAGCAGCTGTTCCACTGCTTTCGGCTCAGGTGTGACGATGATGAGTCGTTCGCGCAGACTTATCTCCAGCGCCATGCGGATGTAGCATTCCGTCACCTCTTTCAGTATGGGTGCCCAGTCGGTTCCCCTATGGGGCCACGTCAGTTGCACACCGCTCTGCCTCGCCCATTCGGCCGGCAGGTGTGTGGCGCGTATCTCGTTCTGTTCGGGCCCTGCCATTTGCTCGGGTCTGAATTCCATCGTCAGGTCTTCGATGATGGTTGTTGTCAGTCGGTATTGTATGCCCATCCGTCGTATGAGATTTTGGTATTTTACTGATTCCGATTTGCAAAGATACAAATTATTTCGTACCTTTGTACCCATTCATACTAAATAATTTAAGGAATATGTCAGAATTGAAACCTAATTTGTATGTGGCAGTCGCTTATCGGCTGTACGCCAAGAATAAAGAAGGCAGACGTGAGTTGGTGGAGGAAGCTACGAAGGAACAGCCGTTCCAGTTCGTGAGCGGATTGGGCATGACGCTCGACGACTTTGAGTCGCAGATTGTTGGTCTGCAGAAGGATGCGGAGTTCGACTTCGAACTAACCCCAGAGCAGGCCTACGGCGAGTACGAGCAGGAACGTGTCATCAAGGTGCCGCGTTCGACGTTCGAGATAGACGGCCGTTTGGACAAGCAATACATCTACGAAGGTGCTGTCGTTCCTCTGCAGAATGCCGACGGTATGCGCTTCAACGGTCTGATTGCCAAAATCGACGAAACGGAGGTCGTTGTCAACCTGAATCATCCTCTGGCTGGCAGGTCGCTCATCTTCGTCGGTGAGGTGGTGGACATCCGCGAGGCCACGAATGAGGAAATCACCGCTACGCTGAAGATGCTCACCGGCGAGGGCGGTTGTGGCTGTGGCTGTGAAGATTGTGAAGGCTGCGACGACCACGACCATCATCACCACGGCGACCACTGCGGTTGCGGCCACTGTCACTAATGTTAAATAAAAGAGAAGAAGAGTACTTTTCTCTTTTAAATAATTATCTCTATGAAAAACTGTTTCGGCCATCTTTTCCGGCTCACGTCGTTTGGTGAGAGCCACGGGGCGGGCATCGGTGGTGTCATCGACGGCATGCCGGCTGGCATCGAAGTCGATATGGACTTCATCCAAAGTGAACTGAATCGCCGTCGGCCGGGACAGAGCCGACTGACCACAGCCCGCCAGGAGGCCGACCAGGTGGAGGTGCTGAGCGGCGTGTTCGAGGGACTGACTACGGGGCAGCCCATTGGTTTCCTCGTGCGCAACCAAAATCAGCACTCCGCCGACTATGAGAACCTGCGTAACGTCTTCCGCCCCAGCCATGCCGACTTCACCTATTGGCAGAAGTACGGCCTGCGCGACCATCGCGGAGGCGGACGCTCGTCGGCTCGCGAGACCATCAGTCGCGTCGTTGCCGGTGCCTTTGCCAAATTGGCCCTGCGCCAGTTGGGCATCACCATCCAGGCCTACACCCAACAGGTGGGCGACATCGTGCTGCCTGGTACCTACGAGGATTATGACCTGGCCTCGGCTGAGGAGAACGATGTACGTTGCCCGGATGCCGAAGTGGCCAGTCGCATGGCCGACCTCATTCAGGAGGTGAAGGCCGAGGGCGACACCATCGGCGGCGTGATAGCCTGCGTAGTCAAAGGTTGTCCCATTGGTCTGGGCGAACCGGCCTTTGGCAAACTGCACGCCGAACTGGGCCATGCGATGCTCAGCATCAATGCCGCCAAGGGCTTCGAGTACGGAATGGGCTTCGCTGGTGTCTGCCAGCGTGGTTCCGAACAGAACGATATCTTTACAACCGACGAGGACGGGCGGATTGTCACACGCACCAATCGAAGCGGTGGCATCCAGGGCGGCATATCCAATGGTCAGGACATCTATTTCCGCGTGGCCTTCAAGCCTGTGGCTACACTGCTACGCGAACAGCCTACGGTGACCGTCGATGGCAACCGGACCATGCTCAAGGCACGTGGTCGCCACGATGCCTGCGTCCTGCCTCGTGCCGTACCCGTAGTGGAAGCGATGGCTGCCATCACCCTGCTCGACAATTATCTGTTGAATAAAACCATACACCTATGAAACGCACTGCACTGACTCATTTTCTCATTTTCTCATTCTCTCATTTTCTCATTCTCAGCATGTCCGCTCAGTATGTCAATAAGCCTGCCTCCATCTGGGGAAAGACCATTCCTGGCGGAGCCGAACGGAAGGACTTGGTGTGGGGCCAGCGTGCCAGTGACGGCGTAGCCTTTACCCAGGTCACAGACCCTACGTTGGAGGCTTTCGTACCCGAGGCTTCGAAGAGTAATGGTAAGGCCGTCATCGTCTGTCCGGGTGGTGCCTATGCGATGTTGGCATATGAGAAGGAGGGACAGGAGGTGGCTCAGTGGCTTTCCGACCAGGGCTACAATGCCTATGTGTTGGCCTACCGTGTGCCCAACAACCGTCTCGGAGCCCTGCAGGACATACAGCGGTCCATCCGTCTGGTGCGCAGCAAGGGCGCTACGGAGGTCGGTGTCATAGGTTTCTCTGCAGGTGCCAGCCTTTCGTGCCGTGCCTGCACCCGTTTTGCCGAACCTGCCTACGAGGGCAATCCGAAGGACAGAATTGACAGCCTCTCGTGCCGTCCCGATTTCGGCATACTCATCTATCCGGCTTATTTGGACGAAGGCCCCAACCACACCCTCACGCCTGAGTTGACCGTCACCAAGGACACGCCTCCCATGTTCGTCTTCGGCACCGAGGACGATGTCAAGTACAGTGGTCCATCCGTGCCTGTCATCATGGATGCCATGCAGCGTGCCGGTGCTCCCATCGAGGTCCATTACTTGACGAAAGGGGGCCACGGATACGGCATGCGTCGCGGTGTCGGTCTTGTTTGGCCTCCGCTGGCCGAACAATGGTTGAAGTCATTGAAATAGAAATATATATAACATAGAATAACGTTATGCGAAAGAGTTTTGGAACGAAGGGAGTGTTTACGGCTCCCCTGCCCGTGCTCCTGGTGGGTACGTACGACGAGAACGGAGTGGCAAACCTGATGAATGTGGCCTGGGGCGGACAGTGCAGCGAGAAACACATGGCCCTGAACCTGGGACACGAGCGCCAGACGCTGGAAAACATGCGGCTGAAGAAGGTCTTCACAGTGATGTTTGCTACGGAGGAGACAATGGTGCAGGCCGACTATGTGGGCATCGTCTCGGGTCTGAAGGTACATGACAAGGTAGCTAAGAGTGGGCTGACGCCCATGCGGGCTGAAATGGTGGACGCTCCGGCCTTCGAGGAACTGCCCGTGACGCTGGAATGCCAACTGACCGAGGTGCGCGAGACATCGACGGGCGAGGTGCGCATCGTGGGCGAGGTGGTGAACTTGACAGCCGACGAGAGCGTGCTGAACGAGAAAGGACGTGTCGATTTCGACAAACTCCATCTCATCTGCTTCGACGAGGCCACGCTGAAGTATCGCCGCATCGGTCAGGTCGTGGGCAATGCCTTTGTCGAGGGCAACAAAATCAGGAAAGGATAACAATAGACCGTAAGTTATGCGCGAGATATATTTCGCTGGCGGATGCTTCTGGGGTGCCGAGCACTACCTGAAGCAGATACATGGTGTGGTGGACACCGATACGGGTTTTGCCAACGGCAAGGCCGACATCGTCAGCCCCACCTACGAGGAGGTCTATACCGACCAGACGGGCTATGCCGAGACCGTCCGTGTCCGTTACGACGAACGTATCGTGGGCCTGCGCTTCCTGACGCGCATGTTTTTCCGAGCCATCGACCCCACCAGCCTGAACCAGCAAGGCGAGGACCGAGGCACGCGCTACCGTACAGGTGTTTATTACACCGACCCCGCTGACCTCCCCCTCCTGCGCGAGGTCTTCCGCGAGGTGGAACAGACGCTTGACCGACCCATGCAAGTGGAACTGGAGCCCCTGCGTGCCTACTACTCGGCCAGCGACTACCATCAGGACTATCTCGACCAGCACCAGGACGGCTATTGCCACCTGCCCCTTTCCTTATTTAAATACGCGCGCGAGGCAGTGCCCGAAACAGACTGAAGTCTCTGCCTTGCGCGAGTTAAGGTATTTTTCTTTATGACGAAAATGAAAACAACGAAGATCTGGAGACTCGTCTTTGTGATGCTTGCAGTTTTCTCCATCGCCTCTTGCGACGACGCAGACGGGGACTGGGACCCGATGGTTTGGAAAGCAGAAGTGCCGGTACAGACGACCGATGGCATTTATAATGTTTCTAAAACTGGTGGCGAGTTCATGTTCTCTTGTCGGAACTATTCATCACCGTGGATAGAAGGAGCCGCGTCTAATGAAGGATACTATTATCCTCCTCGCGAAGAGAATAACTATCATACGATAACGGCTGATTGGTTCAAGGCAGAGATAAATGGGAATAAACTTCGGGTCGTTTTCGAGGAGAATGATACAAAGAAAGAACGATCGCTCCATCTGACCGTTACGGCAGGCGACATTTTCCATACATTCAAATTCAAACAGTTCGCAAACCGCTTACAGTGAGCGAGATGACACCCGCCAAAGCTCACACAACGATGCTCAAATGTGTGGCTCGTTTTTATTATGGGGAATTTATGATATGAACAAAGTTGCCAGTCTCTTTAAGCCCCTGATGCCCATTCTCTCGGCTGCTTATGGTATAGCGATTATTTACATAACGGCGCTGCCCGTTGCTGGCAATCATCAGACCTTCGTTGGTGAAATGCTGACATGGCTAATTACATTGGCGGGCATCGCAATGACGCTCTGTCTTGTGCAATATGTCGAACCGAAAATGTTCCCTGCTGCAGAACGAATTCCGCTTAAGTTTCCTACGATTTCCGTCATTTTGGGGCTGTTGTTGATAGCGCCTCTATGGCTTGTTGCTGAAGGATATATCGTATATGGCATGGCGTCGCTGGCTCAGCCTGTCCACATGGAGCCGTTGACCTACACGACAGAAGAATTGCGTGAAGACCTTCTGTCCAGCGTACATGCTGTCCTGCTTGCCCCAGTGCTCGAAGAACTATGTTTCAGGCAAATGGCTATTTCTCCCTTTCGTAGCCGAGGCGCAAAAGTCGTTGTCTGTATAGTGATGGCATTTTTGTTTGGAATGTTTCACGTGCGTAACTTCCCTGGTGCTTTCATCAGTGCCCTGGTCTATGGGTTTGTGTTTATTTGGTCGCGAAACATTTGGTATAGTGTGATACTACATGCAGGGAGAAATCTCGCGGCCACGCTCCTTGCTGTTTACTGCTGCTTGAAATTAGGCGACATGCAGATGGCAAAAATTCCTGTTATCATCCTACCTGATATGAAGGTAGTCGTCGCAAGTTTGTTCTTAGCCATTGCAGGAGTCCTGTTGCTAAAGAAGAAATGATAGAATCCATTTTATAGAATAAATCATTATGGAAGAAAAGAAATTAAAAGCGATGTTCTTCAACGGCAGTCCACGAAAGAACAAGAACACTGCCGACATGCTCCAGAGTGCAATGCGTGGAGCCGAAGCAGCAGGTGCAGAGACAGAACTCATTCACCTCTATGACATCGATTTCAAAGGGTGCAAGAGTTGTTTTGCCTGCAAACTGAAGAACTCAAAGTGTAATGGCGTCTGTGCCTTGAAGGACGACCTTCGCCCCGTTTTGGAGCGTGCACGCCAGGCCGATGTACTGGTGCTGGGTTCGCCCGTCTATTACAGTTATCCTACGGGTGTCCTCCGTGCCTTCATGGAGCGTCTGATGTTCCCTGTTGGTACATACATGTACGAAAACGGCAAGCATGTCACCTTGCGCGATAAGGTAATTCCCACAGCCATGATTTTTACAATGAACTGTCCCGAGGACTATATGAAGGTGATAGGCTATCCCCCTATCTTAGAGGAGAATACGAAGGTGATGGCTGACATCTTCGGCTACTCCGAAACACTCTACGTCTGCAACACCTATCAGTTTAACGACTATTCACGCTACGATTTCAATCTGTTCTCAGAAGAAGACAAACGCAAGTATCGTGACGAACACTACGACATCGACTTGAAGAATGCCTTCGAACTGGGTAAGCGGTTGGCGGAGAAATGTCGTGAAGAATAGTGAACAGGCAGACAAATCGGAATTTAACGACGTATAAAGATATGAGACAACTTCTTTCAACCTTTTTTCTATTGCTCCTGAGTGCTGCCTTATATGCTCAGGAACA
>CACZRZ010000044.1 GCA_902783655.1 uncultured Bacteroidales bacterium | reverse complement strand
CTATCTGACGAATCCGTTTATTGACAGCGAAGCCCAAATCGAAAATCGAAAATCCGTAAATCGTAAATACCAGAGGGTCTATCGTACTGGTGACATTGTGCGCTATCTGCCCGATGGCAATATCCAGTTTGTAGGCCGTCGCGACGGACAGGTGAAGATTCGCGGTTTCCGCATTGAGCTGAAAGAGGTGGAGGCCGTCATCCGCGAGTACCCCGGCATCAAGGACGCTACCGTCCAGGCCTTCGACTACGAGACGGGTGGCAAGTTCATTGCGGCATATATCGTCAGCGACGAGAAGGTCGATATCAAGGAACTGAACGCCTTCATCGGCAAGCAGAAACCGTCTTACATGATTCCTGCTGCTACCATGCAGATTGACGCCATCCCGCTGAACCAGAACCAGAAGGTGAACCGCAAGGCGTTGCCGACACCGGTCATCCAGGCTGACGACCACGAATATGTGGAACCCGCCAACGATATGGAACAGCAGTTCTGTGACATCTTCAGCAAGATTCTCTACATAGACAAGATCGGTGCCACCGATAACTTCTTCGAGCTGGGCGGCACTTCACTCATGGTGACCAAGGTCATCATCGAGGCCGACAAGGCGGGTCACCATGTGGCTTACGGTGACGTGTTCACCCATCCCACACCACGTATGCTGGCACAGTTTGTCAGTGGAGAAACCACCGTTGAAGATGCAGATCCCGAGGTTAGCGACTTCGACTATACCGGCATCGACGCCATCCTGAAGCGAAACAATATAGAGACTTTCCTCAAGGGCGAACGTCAGCAACTGGGCCATGTCCTCCTCACTGGTGCCACAGGCTATCTGGGCATCCATGTGTTGCGCGAGCTCATCGACTCCGATGCCACAACCATTACATGTCTCGTGCGCGGCAAGGAACAGAAAGACGCAGAACGACGTTTGCGTAACCTCCTGTTCTACTATTTCGAGAAGTCATATAAAGAACTCTTCGGCAGCCGCCTCTTCGTCGTGAATGGCGATGTGACACAAGACCTCACAACTCTCAACTCTCAACTCTCAACTCTCAACTCTATTGACATCGTCTTCAACTGTGCCGCCAATGTCAAGCACTTCTCAAAGGGCACCGACATCGAGGACGTGAACATCGGCGGTGCCCAGCGCTGCGTGGACTTCTGTCTGAAGACCGGTGCACGCCTGGTGCATGTTTCTACGACCTCCGTGGCTCAAATCTGGATTGACCGTGGCGACGGCAAACCGGTACCTTCGATGAATGAGCAGAAACTATGGTTCGGCCAGTTCCTGGACAACCGTTATATCCACTCCAAGTTCCTGGCAGAGCGAGTGGTACTCGACGCTGTTGCCCACCATGGCCTCAATGCAAAGATTACGCGTGTGGGTAATCTGGCACCGCGCAGCTACGATGGAGAGTTCCAGGCCAACTTCAACAGCAACTCCTACATGGGGCGGCTCAAGGTGTTCCACGTGTTGGGCTGCTGCCCATACGACAGTTACGACGAGCTGACAGAGCTGTCGCCCATCGACCAGACTGCCAAGGCCGTGGTGCTCCTGGCCTCTACACCCAAGGAGTGTACCGTGTTCCACCCATTCAACAACCATGCCGAGCTGTTGGGCGATGTCCTCCAACTCATGGCAAAGGTAGTAGGCGACGAAATGCGGTTTGTTGAAGCCGACGAATTCCAGCAGGCTCTTGACATTGCCGGACAAGACCCCGAAAAGGCAAAACTCCTCTCGGCTCTTATGGCTTACCAGGACATGACTCACGGACAAAAGGCCGCTGTCATCGAGCGCGACAACCGCTACACCTGCTCTGTCCTCCATCGTCTCGGCTTCAACTGGAAAGACACCGCATGGGACTATGTCGAGCGAATGCTCACTGCTATCGGTGGCTTCGGTTTCTTTGAGTAAAATCGTAAATAGCAAATCCGTAAATAGTAAATCTTCAAGGTGAATACAGAAGAGAAAAAAGCGTTTAACGTCCAGTTCTGGCGTTTCTTGTGGGCATCCATCCTCATTGGATTGTCTGGCTGTTTGGGAAATGTGGTTGATGCGATGATAGTGGGCAACCTGATTGATGAGGACTCGGTGAGTGCCATCAACCTGTCACTGCCATTGCTTCAGTTTATGTACACCGTCAACATGCTGCTGGCTACAGGAGCGGGCATGCTGGTAGGTATGGAACTGGGCAGAAAGGATACACGACGGGCATCGTATATCTTCATCGTTTCGATGGTAGCTTGTTTGGTGACTGGCCTCATATTGACAGCATGTGGTGTGCTTGCACCCGATGTTGTGACACGCCTGCTATGTGACCATGAGCAGCTTTATCAGCCCACCTACAAATACCTGCGGGTGATGCTGTTAGGCGCACCAGCCTATCTGTTGATGTGGGGCATTGACACGATGGTCAGTGTTGACGGCAGTCCACGTCTGGTGTCTGTATCCATCTTGGTGGACAATGTCGTTCACCTGGTGCTCGACGTGGTGTTCATTAAGTATTTCGGCTGGGGCATTGAAGGAAGTGCATGGGCTGCCGTCATCGGTCATGTTGTAGGCATCGCCATGATGGGCATCCATTTCCTGTCCAAAGAGAATCATCTG
>CACZRZ010000043.1 GCA_902783655.1 uncultured Bacteroidales bacterium | reverse complement strand
GGAATACCCCGGACTGGATGCGCTGACCCCCCTGCACTATATCGTCTACGAGCCAGTCATACAGGTGATGCAGGCCAAGGACTTCCCAGCACTGATGCAGAGCGGACGCATGTTTGCCCGCAAATTCCAGTCGGGAAAGAGCGAAGAGGTGATACAGATGATAGATAAAGAACGTAATTCTTAAACGTAAAAAATTTGGCACTTCACTCGACTTTCCGTAACTTTGTACCATCTAAACCCGAAAACTATGTATAACGACAGAGTTGTAGTATATACTTCTGGGACATTCGACATGTTCCATTCGAACCATCTGAAGATGATTGAGTACGCCCACGGATTGGGCGACACACTGATTGTAGGCGTCAGCACCGACGAGTTGGTATGCTCCTATAAACGTCCTCCCATCATTCCCTTCGAAGAGCGTATAGCCATCGTCAAGGCTCTGAAATATCCCGACATCGTCATTCCTCAGCGTTCATTGGACCACACCGAGATTGTGACGAAACTGAACATCGATGTCTTTGTCGTGGGCGACGACTGGACCGGCAAGTACGACTATCTAAAGGAATTGGGGGTCACTGTATTCTACTTCCCATACGGCGATGGAGTCTCGACTACCAGCATCAAGAAGGAAATCGTGGAACGGTACGATGAAATTAAAAGCAAAATTGACCACCAGCCCAATCCGGACATCAAATGATGAGAAAAGCATTAGTAGTTGGCGGAAGCAACGGTATCGGCTTAGCCATCGCATTGGAATTGTGCGACAAATATGATGTGACCATCATTGACCGGGTGGCACCGGCATTGGGATGGGCCGACAAGTTTAACTACGAACAGTTTGACTTGACTCAGGACGACTATGCTATCTTCGACCGCCACCTCGATGCAGATGTGCTTATGATTACCGCAGGATTCGGACATCTGGCTTTGTTCCAGGACATCCAAGAACCTTTGATTCAGCAATACTTCCAGGTTAACACCATTCCTGTAATACGCATTATTAAGCACTTCTATTCTCGACTGCTCGCTCCGAATGACTTCTATTGTGGTGTCCTGGGTAGCATTGCCGGTTTCATGTCGACACCATTCTTTTCTGTTTATTGCGCTACAAAAGCAGCCTTGAAGGTTTTCGTAGAAAGCGTAAATGTGGAACTGGAGAAAGCCGGTTCATCCAACCGCATACTGAATGTTTCGCCAGGTTCCATTAAGGGGACTCATTTCAATGGAGGCCAGACAAATGATTTGGAAACCACAATACCTTTGGCTCGCGAAATTATCAGCCACTTGTTGTCCAAGGACGATTTGTTCATACCACTATACGACGAGGTGTTCCATGATGTATTGGAGCGCTACCACAAGGATTTCCGCGCTGAAGGCCGACACAGCTACGACTACAAGATTCAGAGTGGAAGAGTGAAAGTTGATTGAAATTTCAACCCTCAATCCTTACATCCTCAGCATGATACTGCGCACCCGGATTGTTGGGCAGGCGCATGTAGTCTCCATAGCGATAGGCCAGACACTTCTCTGCCTCCTTCATAATGGGTGCTGTTGTATTTTCGAACGGAACACGGCGAACAGGAAGGAAATTCTCCAAGGGGCTCTTCTGAAAATAGGGGATGCCCATAGCAAAATCATAGTACTTGCTACGGAATACTTTTGCCAATAGACGTAAAATAGGGAAGAGAAGACTGCGGTTTACAGCGGCAAGCATTCGCACGCTTCGCATGGCCTGAATAGGATCCTCGGCTGTGCGCAGCATTTTATAGGTATGTCCAAAAGTAAGGAGCGAGAGTTTATGAATCCACAGAGGCATACGCTCCAACGGAAAGATGTCAACATAGATGCCGTGTTCCTTCCACACACGATCGTAACCATTACGCTCGAAGAGCTGACTATTCTTATCCCTTACCTTAGCATACTGGAAAAAATAGTTAGGGTCTGTGGTGTGCCATTGCAGCACCATATCCTCGGGCAATTCTCCTGGCAGCAATCTCATCAATCGTTCGAAATCGGGCCGCAGCATCTCCAGATCCAAGTCGTCGTCCCATGGTATGAATCCTTGATGCCTGACAGCCCCAAGCATGGAGCCGCCCGACAGCCAGTAGGGTATATGGTGGCGTTGACAAATATCATCGATGGCTTGATAGACATGCAACATCCGCTCCTGCATCTGCCGCAACAGCGACCCGTCAGGGTTATATTTCGCTCGTAGTTCTTCGTGATTCACTTTCATTTTTCACTCCTCACTTTTCACTCTTTTCGGCCACCGCCCGCTCAGCCATGGAGTACGTTCAATGTACGGAACCATCCAAGAACAGATGAGGAAAATGGCTGGCAGCAGTATCAGCACCTCGTCGTAGCGGCCAAAAATACTACGGCCGAAACAGAGGTGCATGTACTTTACATAATATAATATGGGATAGTGGCTGACGAAGTACACCATCGAATGCTCGCCGATGAAGTTTAGGACGGGCACACGAGGCAATCCTCCGGCAATCAACAAGCCCGACAAACCACACAGGATGGCTGTAATATTAACAACAGTGACGATGGGATTGCCCGAGAACTTATTGTTCGACATCACATAAGCTGCATCATGGAAGATGACGTTGCTGGCAATGAAAAATACAATAAGTGCCAAGGAGAAGTAGATGGTTGTTTCCGGTTTCCATTTGGTCAAAAGACGGCTCCATGCACGCCCAAGTTCGAAGAAGAACAAGCCCATGGGCACATTGCTCAGGCTCATCCACAGTGGGTTGCCTAACGTAAAGAGCCAGTAACTAATAAAAGGAAATATGAAGTAGAGCACCGAAGACCATTGCAGGACCCAATGCGGTGCATGGGCAAGAACCCGATGGCGCCCCTTCTCCAGAAAATGAATAGCAATGTATGCCGCAAAGAAACTGAACAGAAACCACGTGGGATTGTTGCCATAGAAAGAACTCGTCGTCCAGATGTGATTCAGCTCGATAGGTTCAATGGTGTGATGGAAACGATCGATGATGAAAGGTTGGAAAGAGAAAAAGATGGCCCCGCCTATCAAGCCCGTGGTCACGTAGGGGATGAGCAATCGCTTGGCCTTGTCCATGCAGTACTGCCGACTGTCGCCCAACACGCTTTTATTGAAGTATCCGGCTTTGAAGAAGAAGAAGGACATGAAATAATATGTCCACTGCATCACCTCGCGCCACCAATCGTCGTCGGCATGACCACAAAATGCCATGACATGCAGGCTCACCATGCGGATAATGCAGATGCCACAAAGGAAATCAAATGCGTGGTTACGTAGTTTCATGTCTGCAAAGATACGAAGAAAAGTTTAATTTTCAGCTTTCAACTTTCATTTTTTTATATCTTCCACTCAGCCACGGAATCTTTTCTATACTTCGCACCAACAAAGAACAGATGAAGAAAACCAATACAAGCAGTATCCCCACGTGAAGCCACCGTCCGATGATGCTGACGCGACAAACGCTGAGGCCCATGCGATAGAGGTAGATGAGGGGATAGTGCATGACGAAGAAAACCATTGAATGTTCGCCGACAAAACCCACCAAAGGCACACGACGAAGAGGAAACGAAAGCAGCACCCCGGACAAACCGCAGACGGCACAGACAGAATTCAGCACACATCCCCACGGATGTTGTATCCATAAGTTGCGGCTTATATCAAACTCGCCGTGCCAATGCCGGTTGCCATACACGAAGATAAGCACCAAGAACAACGACAATGTGAGAAACCACCATCGGGGCAGTCGATGTTGTACGCCGTGCCACCAGTGTCCGAGCTCAAAGAAGAATATGGCCAGCGGCACGTTGTTCAGGCTCATATACAGCGGATTTCCTTGTTTATATAGCAAATACGAAAGAGCGGGAAGCAATACCCACAAGTAAGTCTCGCGATGTACAAACCTCCGCCATAAATGAACACCTACGTACATCATGAAGAAACTGAACAGGAACCACACTGGCGGATTGCCGTAGAAATGGCTAAAGCGCCACAGGTGTTGCCAGTACACATCGAACCACGTAGCTGCGAACACCCGAGGCCAGCCGTATAGGAAACCGAAATACACCAGATTGCCTATCAGTCCCCATGCCAGATAGGGAATTAACAACTGCATGGACTTGCGTTTGACAAACGCCCATGAGTCGCCACTGACGGTCTTGTTGAAATAGCCTGCTTTGAAAAAGAAGAAAGCCAGAAAGAAGAATGTCCAGGCCATTAGTTTACCAAAATGATACTCGCTTCGCAGATGGCACATGCCGACAACGTGCAGCATAATCATGCGCACGATACACACACCACACAAGAGGTCAAAAGCATGGTTTCTGACTTTCATGTTGCAAAATTACAAAAATAATTATAAATTATGAATTGTGAATTGTGAATTGTTTTGTATCTTTGGGGCATGAAACACGCTCCTGTAGCACTTTTCGTCTATAATCGGGCCGACAATACACGTCGGACACTCGAGGCTCTGGCTCGTAACACATTGGCCAGCGAAACAGAATTGTACGTATTCAGCGATGGGGGAAAAGACGACCAGTCATGGGTTCTCGTCAGGGAAGTAAGGGATGTTGTCAGGGAGTTTTTCCCTCCTTCAAGGGGAAATCAGGATGGACCCTTCCGCTCCGTCACCCTCGTGGAACGTCCTGAGAACTTCTACCTTGAACGGAACATCACTGAGGGCATCGCTCAGGTCTTCGAGCAGCACGACCGCATCATCGTGCTGGAGGACGACATCGTCACATCGCCCTACTATCTGGAGTACATGAATCAGGCCTTCGAACTTTATCAAGATATTCCTCACGTGATGCATGTCGCCGGATTCACCAATCTGGCTTTGGACAACGTGCCTTTCTACTTCACTCCACACATGAGCGGATGGGGCTGGGGCACATGGCGCAATCGATGGAACGGATATTTCCGACACTATACGACCCGTGAGGAAGCCCTACAAGGACTCACAGAAGAAGATCTCAATCGCATTCAATACGGCGGCGTGTTCCACTGCCTCAACAGCCTTGACAAACGGCCCATCCCCTGGGACATCTGTTGGGAATTGGCCATCTACCGTGCTCAAGGACTTTGTCTTACACCCGGTCGGACAATGGTACGCAACATCGGGCTCTCCCAGGGAACGCACTTCCGCTCGTGGAGCCTCCTGCAATGGTACGAGTTCGACCGCGAACCACAACAGCAACCCCTACCCCTCACACGTATCGACAATCCAAAAGCTGACCCAGCCATTGAGGCACAGTTTGCTCAAGCCATCACCGATTGGGGCATCCGATACACTCCGTTGGGCAAGGTCATCCGCTATTTTTATAAAAAGTTAAAGGCATGAAAGTCTTAATCGTCAACACCACTGAACGGACAGGCGGAGCGGCCATTGCCGCCAGCCGACTGATGCACGCCTTGCAGAACGAAGGTGTGAAAGTGTCGATGCGAACACGCAGCAACGGGTTGTCGATTTTCAACTTTCAGTTTTCAACTTTCAACTTTTACTGGGAGCGGCTGCGTATATTCTTGGCAAATCGACTGAGCAAGCAGAATCTGTGGTTGGTGGACATCGCCAATTGCGGAGAAGACATTACGCAAACTCGCGAATTCCAGGAGGCTGACGTCGTGCACTTACATTGGGTGAACCAAGGTTTCCTGTCGTTGAAGGTCCTGGAGCGGATATTCCAAAGTGGCAAGCGTATCATTTGGACAATGCACGACCAATGGTCCTACGCCGGCATCTGCCATTACACGGAAGATTGCGACCACTTCCAAACCCATTGTCACGACTGCCCACAGCTTATTCATCCTACCCACAAAGACCTATCCTACAAGGTATTCGAGGCAAAGAAACATATCTGGAAACATGCCGACATTACCTTCGTGGGTTGCAGCCAGTGGATAGCCGAAGAGGCACGCAAAAGTTTGCTGACCCAGGGCAAACGTATAGTATCCATCCCCAACGCCATTGACCACAGCATCTTCCGTCCCATACCCAAAGACAAAGCACGTGCGGCTTTTGGTTTGCCCACAGACAAACGCCTCATATTTTTCTCCTGCCAAAAAATCAGCGACGAGCGCAAGGGTATGCGCTATCTGCTCAAAGCCCTGGCACAACTGCAAGGCGATGACATCGGCCTTGTCGTAGCCGGAGCCACTCCTTCTTTCGTTGGTGGTGAAGCCATCGCCACACCCCTCTTTTCTGTTGGATACATCGACAGTGAGCAACGCATGGCGCAACTCTATGCCGCTGCCGATGTTTTCGTCACCCCGTCTTTGCAGGACAACCTGCCAAACACCATCGTCGAAGCCATGTCGTGTGGCACACCTTGTGTGGGATTCCATGTAGGCGGAATACCAGAAATGATTCACCACCAAAAAGACGGCTATGTGGCTCGCTATTGCGATTCCGGCGACCTGGCAGAGGGTATTCGATACGTTCTCGACCACCCGGAATTGCAACAGGAAGCCGTCAACTATGCACACGAGACTTATAACGAAAGACGCGTGGCACAACTATATATAAAGGAATATGAAAGATAAGCCACTCATAACCATCATAACCGTTACCTATAACGCCGAACCCACCATCGAGCGGACACTCCAGAGTGTGGAACAACAGACCTATCCCTGCATCGAGCACGTTCTCATCGATGGTTGCTCCTCGGACCACACACTTTCTCACATTCAACGCTATGTAGAAAGGAACGGACAGAACAAACATATCATCCGCGTGGTCCGTGAGCCGGACAAAGGGCTTTACGATGCCATGAACAAGGGTATCCAGCAAGCTACAGGCGACTACCTGGTGTTCCTGAACGCCGGTGACCGGTTGCACGAAGACACCACCATCCAACAGATTGCCGACAAGGCAGGATGGCAGCGCGACCGGGTAAACTACGCCGTGCTCTATGGCGAAACCGACCTTGTCGACAACGAGGGACATTTCCTGCGCCATCGTCGTCTGCAGGCCCCCGTACGATTAACCAGCAAATCATTTCGCAGCGGCATGCTCGTCTGCCACCAGAGTTTCTACGTCCGTACCGACCTGGCTCGTGCCACGCCTTACAACTTGGACTATCGCTACTCGGCCGACTACGATTGGTGCATCCGCATCATGCTGCGTGCCGAAAAACGCCGTCTGCGTTTCCTCAATACGGGTCTCGTCCTTACCGACTACCTCAGCGAAGGACTCACAACCAAGAACCATCGTCGTTCTCTCCTTGAGCGCCTCCGCCTCATGGCCCATCACTACGGTTGGCCCACCGCCATAGTCGAGCACCTGTGGTTCGTACTTCGCGCCGTCGTGAAACGATGAGACCATACACACAAAAGAAAGAGACTGATAACCTAACGATTATCAGTCTCTTTCTTTCAGTCGGGATGACAAGATTCGAACTTGCGACCACACGCCCCCCAGACGCGTACTCTACCGGGCTGAGCTACATCCCGCTCTGTTTTTGCGTTTGCGAGTGCAAAGGTACGTACTTTTTTTGTTACAACCAAACTTTTTTGTAATTTTGTTCGCTGAAACATTAAAAATAGTTTATGAAGAGTCTTAGTTTGTTCCCACCAATCCGTCTGGAAGGGCGAATAACACTGCCGGCAAGCAAGAGCATCAGCAATCGTGCCCTGCTCATCAATGCACTGAGCCAGGGCAGGGAATTGCCCCGAAACCTTTCGGACTGCGATGACACGAACGTCATGCTACGCGCCTTGCAGGACATGCCCCAATTGATAGACATCGGTGCAGCGGGCACAGCCATGCGTTTCTTGACGGCCTACCTGTGCGTAACACCTGGTGTCCACGACATCACTGGCACCGAACGCATGCGTCATCGCCCCATAGGTCTGTTGGTGGATGCCCTGCGCCAACTGGGTGCAGACATCGAGTATATGGGCGAAGAAGGGTTTCCTCCCCTGCATATCACGGGGCGAACCGACCTGGAGGGAGGCGACCTGACTATTGCAGGCGATGTCAGTTCGCAATATGTGTCGGCCCTGCTGATGGTGGGTCCAACATTCAGGCGTGGCCTACGGCTGAAGCTGACAGGAAACATCGCCAGTCGTCCCTATCTGGACATGACTATCACCATGATGCGCGACTTCGGTGCCAAGGTGAATTGGACAGAGAAGGATACCATCGAGGTACAGCCCGTACCTTACACACCGCGCCCATACTCCGTCGAAGGAGACTGGAGTGCGGCCAGTTACTGGTATGAGATGGTGTCTCTGGCAAGAAACAAAGACGTGCAGATAGACCTGGTGGGACTATGTAACGACAGCATTCAAGGCGACAGCCTGGTTCGCGAGATGTTCAGTTCGCTGGGCGTGCACACCCAGTTTCTGACGGAACCTGACGGGACATCGGTGGCACGACTGACACAGGGAGAGGGAGTGACATGCTACTTCTTGTGTGACCTCACCCACCAGCCCGACCTGGCTCAAACACTGGCAGTGACCTGCACCATGCTCGAGGTGCCTTTCTGCCTGACGGGACTGCAAAGTCTCCGCATCAAGGAGACCGACCGCATCGCGGCTCTCGACAAGGAACTGGGCAAACTGGTGCCGCTGAAGACCTCGGACAGTTCCATCGAATGGGAAGGCTACTACTCTGCAGACAATACAGATCTCAAGACAGACGCGCGCCTTGTGTTCGACACCTACGACGACCATCGCATGGCCATGTCCCTGGCCCCAGTGTGTCAGCGGGCCGATAATGGGATAAGGATTAACAACCCACAGGTGGTAAGCAAGTCCTATCCAAACTTCTGGAGCGACCTCGATAAAGTCGGATTTATAGTCAAATGGAATTAGCCCTATACATACTTGTAGCCCTGCTGATGCTGGGCTTGCTGGCCGCCCTGGCTGGGTGGCTGCGCTATCGCCATATGCCCGACGACCAGCCTGCAGTCAACCCTATCGACATGGAATGCTGCGGCCAGCACGAAGTGTGCGAAAAGGAAAGCTTGCTGGCTGCTCTGTCGAAGGAGATAGAATACTACAACGACGAGGAACTGGACCGCTTCCGCGGTCGTCGGGCAGACGAGTATTCACCCGACGAAACCGATGAATTCCGCGACGTTCTCTTCACCATGCGCAGCGACGAAGTGGCAGGTTGGGTGCGCAGTCTTCAGCTACGTGCCATAGAACTGCCCGAGGACATCCGCGACGAGGTGCTGATGATTGTGGGCGAACGCCGTCAGTGAATTCTCTCGTAGGTTTGGGCAATAAATCGCACGCGCGAGCGTTATTAGAGATAATGAGAGGTTGAGAAAATGAGAAAACCCACTGGAAAAGCAGTGGACACGACGGCGAAATGAGAAAATGAGAGAATGAGAAAAGAGAGAACTTATAAACGAACAGAGAGAAAGAGCGTGCTATATGCACAGCTTTCTCATTTCCACATCTTCTCATTCTCCCATTTTCTCATTCTCTCATTTTCTCTTTTCCTCTTCTCCTCGTGTTCCACGAAGAAGAACACCCCCGCCACACGCTTCTACCATGCTACGACTGCCCGCTTCAACACTTTGTATAACGGGCAAGTTTCGTTCATCGAGGGAGTAGAAGCCCAGGAACGAGGACATCAGGACGACTACACCCAGTTGCTGCCCATGCTCATCAGCACCAACAAGTCGACAGCCGGCATGGGCAAGGGAAACTTCGACAATGCCATACTGAAGTGCGAGAAGGCCATCAAGCTGCACAGCATCAAGAAACGTCCCACCGTAAGCAGCGGTAAGAAGCTGACACCGAAGGAAAAGGAGTTTCGTGCCCGCAAGGAATTCAACCCTTATCTGCGACATGCCTGGCTGATGCTGGGAAAGTCCCAGTTCCAGAAGGGAGAATTCATCGAGGCCGCTTCCACGTTCAACTACATCATCCGGCTTTATTCCACCCAACCCGAGGTCAGCAGCGTGGCCCGTGCCTGGCTGGCACGCTGCTACGTGGCTCTGGAATGGCCATACGATGCCGAGGACGTGCTCGACAAAATGAAGCGCGACAGCATCACAACCGAAGGTCAGCGCGAACTGACCACGACCCAGGCGGCCTACCTGATTGCTACGGAACAATACGAGAAGGCCATCCCCGAATTGCGCAAGAGCATAAAGAACACCAAGCACAAGTTGCAGCGTTCGCGACTCAACTTCCTCATGGGACAGATGCAGCGCGAACTGGGGCAGAACGAGGACGCCTACAAGTCGTTTGGACGTGTCATTCGCAGCAATCCACCCTACGAACTGGCCTTCAATGCCCGCATCCTGCAAACCGAAGTCATGTCGGGAACCTCATCCAAGGCCATGATCAAGAAACTCCAACGCATGGCCAAGAGTGACAAGAACAAGGACTACCTCGACCAGGTCTATTATGCCATCGGCAACATCTGGCTTTCGACGGGCGACACGCTCAAGTGCATCGGAGCCTACGAGAAAGGTGCCGAGGAAAGCACCAAAAACGGTGCTGCCAAGGCTATGGTATTGCTTCGCCTCTCACAAATATACTGGGAGAGGGAGAACTACGTCGATGCCCAGCGCACCTACTCCCAGTGCATCGCCATCCTCGACAAGGAGCACGACGAGTACGCCGAATCGGAATGGCGCTCGAAGGCGCTCGACGAGGCCGGTCCTCACCTGGCCGCCGTGAAGTTGCAGGACAGCCTGCAACTCTTGGCCAAAATGCCCGAAGACGAACGGTTGGCAGCCATCGACCGCGTCATCGAGGCACTGAAGAAGAAGGAAAAGGAGGAAGCCAAGAAGGCTGCCCAGAACGCCACGGCCAGCACAGGAAACAACGGTGCTCAGGGAGCACAAGGTCCTAACGCCAACCGTCCCAACAACGCCAACAACAATCAGGCAGCCACCACATCGCAGGATCGCGGAGCATGGTATTTCTACAACCCCCAGACGGTGATGGCCGGCAAACAGGCCTTCCAGCGCCAATGGGGCAACCGAAAGAACGAGGACAACTGGCGACGCAGCAGTAAGGCAGCGCCCAGCGGCGGCGAATTTGAGGAATACAACTACGACGAAAACACCGATTCCGTCGCAGCAGCACAGCAGGCAGAAATCGACGAAGAGGAACAACGCATTCGCGACTCCCTGGCCAACGACCCGCATCACCGCGAGTACTATCTGGCACAGATTCCCATGACCGAGGAACAGATGGCCGCCTCGAACCAACTCCTGGAGGACGGCTTGTACAAGGGCGGCGTTGCCGTCATGGAACGCATCCAGAACTATCCCTATGCCCTGCGCATGCTGATGCGCCTGCTCGAGGACTTCCCCGAAACACAGTCGCGAGCCGATGTCTACTACCATCTGTTCCTGCTCTACTGGCGCCTGGATGACAACGAAAGGGCACAGCACTACCGCACCCTGCTGGTCGACAGTTTCCCCGAGGACAAGAACGCCATTCGCGTGGCCAACCCCAACTACGAACGCATAGCCCGCGAAGGCAAGCACCTTGAGGACTCGCTCTACGCAGCCACCTACGATGCCTACCTGGCCAACCACTACGAGACGGTGGACAGCAACTACACCTATCACACCGACAACTTCCCCCTGGGGGCGCATCGTGCCCGCATCATGTTCATCCGCGCCATGACCTACCTCTACTCGGGACAACGCACCGAATTCCTCGACCTGCTGAAGGAACTGGTACAGAACTACAGCAAGGAAGAAATCGGCGAGATGGCCGCATACATCGTGAAGGGACTGCAAGAAGGCCGTCTGCTCTCCGACGACAAATACAACTCCAGCGACATCTGGAAACGACGGCACAGCGACTGGGCAGATGGCGACAGCACACAGGTGGCCGACACCCTGAGTGCCGAGCGCTATACAACCTACAACTTCGTCCTCGCCTACCCCACCAACAGCCTCGACGAAGACCAACTCCTTTACGAGATGGCACGTTACAACTTCACCAGTTACATGGTGCGAAACTTCGAGATAGAGGTGTTGGAGGACCAGGGACTGTCGATGATGTGCATCCGCGGTTTCCTCAGCTACGACGAGGTACATGCTTACGCCCAAGCCCTCTATTCCGAGCGTCACATGGCCACCGTCCTCGAGGGCATCCGCACCCTGCTCATCAGCGACGAGAACCTCAAGAACCTGGGTCGCTCGTTCAGCTTCGACGAATACAAGGAGTTCTTCGACGACAAGTTTGCTCCGCTGGAGATACCCGAAGACCTGCGCATCGACGAGCCCACCGACCTCGAGGTGCTCGACCCCGACGACGTGGAGGCCAAGGAGGAAGAAACTGAGGAGGAAAATGAGGAAGACGACTTCCCATTTGGATTCTAACCTCCCCCTACCCCCTCCCAAGGAGGGGACATAAACCACCTTAAGGCGGGATGTACGATTAAAAATTATTATCAAATATAAATATATAATGAATATGGATGAAAGACAGGAGGCTCATGCCCCCTCTTTGGGAGGGGGTAGGGGGAGGTCCCTGCTTTGGATAGACGACGAGATTGAGCTGTTGAAGGCACACATAATGTTTCTGGAGAAGAAAGGCTACGAGGTGGACACCGTGACGAACGGCTACGACGCCCTTGAGCGCTGTGCCGAACGTCCCTACGACCTCATCCTGCTCGACGAGAACATGCCTGGCATCAGCGGACTGGAGACCCTGACACGCATCAAGGACGTGCTGCCCACCGTGCCCGTCGTGATGGTGACCAAGAGCGAGGAGGAGGACATCATGGACCAGGCCATCGGTTCCAAGATTGCCGACTATCTCATCAAGCCCGTCAACCCCACACAGATACTGCTGACCCTGAAGAAGAACATCCACCAGAAGGAAATCGTCACCGAAGTGGCGCAGTCGGCCTACCAGCAGGACTTTGGCAAGATAGGCATGCAGATAAGCGACGCCACATCGTTCGCCGACTGGAAGGAGGTGTACAAGCGCCTCACCAACTGGGAACAAGACCTGACAGCCGCCGACAGTCAGATGACCGAAATGTTGAACATGCAGAAACAAGAGGCCAATCTCGGTTTCGGCAAGTTCATCCGCAAGAACTACATGAACTGGATCGACGGCAGCGACGACCGTCCCCTGATGAGTCCCGACATCTTCAAGTCGCGCATCTTCCCAGCCTTGAACCAGGGGGAGAAGGTGTTCCTCCTGGTCATCGACAACTTCCGCTTCGACCAGTGGCGCATGCTCTACAACGAGATTGCCGACCAGTTCAACGTCGAGGAAGACCTCTACTGCAGCATACTGCCCACAGCCACACAGTATGCCCGCAACGCCATCTTCTCGGGCCTCATGCCCAACATCATCGCCAAGATGTTTCCCGACCTCTGGGTCGATGAGGACTCGGAAGAAGGCAAGAACCTCAACGAGGCACCACTCATCAAAACACAGTTCGACCGCTACCGCCGCCGCAACACCTTCACCTACCATAAAATCAACGATTCGCAGGCCGCAGAGAAACTGGTACAGCAGTTGCCCTCGCTAAAGGACTACGACCTCAACGTCGTGGTGCTCAACTTCATAGACATGCTCTCCCACGCCCGCACCGAGAGCCGCATGGTGCGCGAACTGGCAAACAACGAGGCCGCCTACCGCAGCATCACCCTCTCCTGGTTCCGTCATTCGCCTGTCAAGGATCTCTTCCGCGCCCTGGCAGCATCCGACTATACCGTCATCCTCACCACCGACCACGGCTCCATCCGCTGCGGCAATCCCATCAAGGTCATCGGCGACCGCAACACCAACACCAACCTGCGCTACAAGCTGGGCAAGAACCTCAGCTACAACCCGAAAGAGGTGTTCGAAATTCGCGACCCGATGAAGGCACAGCTGCCGGCCCCCAACCTGTCGACGGCCTACATCTTCGCCCTCGGCGACAGCTTCTTCGCCTATCCCAACAACTACAACTACTACGTCTCCTACTACAAGGACACCTTCCAACACGGAGGCATATCCATGGAGGAGATGCTCATACCCCTTATCACCCTGCGGCCGAAGAAACGGTGAGCGACGCAGCGCCAGCACACAACCTCCCCCTGGTTTATATCTCATGCTCACCCTTCCCACATATCCTTCTCCCTCGCCCCGCTTCTGCCCTCACCCGGCAGGAGCGGGGCTTTTTCGTTTCACGACACGTCGCTTTGCTTGACGCACAATTGTCCGTCAAGCGAAACGACACGTCGTTGGAGCTCAGACCATACTATGGTTTCCCTTGACGGACAATTGTGCGTCAAGCAAAGCCACACGTCACCAAAGCCTCATCCCCATGCAGCAACACCCCAAGGCTCGTGTCGCTGGCGCGTAAACAGTCCTAATTATTTGCATTTGTTCTCGCTTAATCGTATCTTTGACATGTTGTCGAAAATACTCACGCTCGACAAATTGCAAATTTATTTGCATTTGTTCTCGCTTAATCGTATCTTTGCAGGCGAAAAAGTACGAGTATGGAGAATCTCACAACTTTCAACTTTCAGCTTTCAACTATAAAGGAGGCCGCCCGATGGTTCGTGGAAACCATGGGCAGCCATCGTGTCTTTGCCTTCTATGGCTCTATGGGAGCCGGCAAGACAACGTTTATCAAGGCCATTTGCCAAGAACTGGGTGTGACGGACGATGTGGTGGCCTCGCCCACCTTTGCCATCGTCAACGAATACGAGGGCTCCGACGGGCCCATCTATCACTTCGACTTCTACCGGATAAAAAAAATCTCCGAAGCCCAGGATATGGGCTGCGAAGATTATTTCTATTCGGGTAGTCCCTGCTTCATAGAGTGGCCCGAACTCATCGAGCCCCTATTGCCCGACGACACCGTCCGCGTGAAAATAGAGGAACAGCCCGACGGGGCAAGGTCCGTCAAGTGGGAGTAGCACCCTATTCGTCCAACTGCTCGGCGTACTCCATTTCGCCCTCCACCACCCAGCGAAGGTCTTCGGGCGAGAAGTCGCCGATGTTGTCCTTACGGGCCTGGCTGGCCAGATGGTTGGCAATCTCCTCTACGTCGATGTCGATGTAGCCGTCCTCGTCAGGTTCGGCATCGAGGATGCCGCTGTCGGCATAGTACTCCACGATAACGTCGAGCAGGTAGTAAAGGTCGTCGTCGGTGAAGCGCTCCTTCACTTCCTGCGGCAGGTAGTTCTTGATGAATTCGACGGTGCGAACGTCATCCTCTGCATCTTGCAGCAGTTCATTCTCAAAGTCGGACATGGCTTCTAAAGCAACTGTTCGATATTCTCCACCAGCGTAGCCTTGCTCTGCAGGCCCACGAGGCGCTTGAACATCTCACCCTGTTTGTTGAAGAACACGACGGTGGGGATGCTGCTGACCTGGAACTGCATAGCCAGTTCGTCGTCCTCCTCCACATCGCACTTGCCGATGTTCACACGACCTTCGTATTCGGTGGCCAGTTCCTCGATGATGGGCGCCAGCCGCTTGCAGGGGCCGCACCAGGTGGCCCAGAAGTCCAGTACCAGGGGCTTTCCGCTCTGGGTCAGCTCCTTGAAGTTCTCACTTGTGATGTGTAGTGCCATAATTTTGATTTAAAAGTTTAATAATTTAATGATTTAAATATTTTATGATTTTATGATTTGGGCTGGCGCACTTCAAAGCCGTGCATGATGCCGAGCCGGTTCTTCACTCTTCACTTCTTAACTTTTTAACTTTTTAACCTCTTAACTTTTTAATTTATCTTATAGGTCACATGCTCCTGCTTGTCCAGGAGGTCGAGTAGCTTCTGGGTGGGTGCAATGCGGTATTTGGTGGCGATGGTGCTCAGGTGCATTTCCTGCCCGAGCTCATAGACGCGGAACTGCAGTTGTGTGTGACCGGGATTGCACTTGGCGTAGTCGGCCAGGGCAAAGACAAAGTCTTCGTCGAGGTTCTCGAGACAGAAGGAGATGGTGAAGGTCTGTATGCCCTTTTCCTTGACGTTGGCCAGGAAGTCGATGCGTTCGATGACGAAGTCGAAGCGGTCGGGCTTGTACTTCTGAGGTTGCACGCGGCCGACGATGTATAGCGAATAACCCTGTTCCATGAAGTTGCTCCACGTGGTCCAGTTGGTGCCGAAGAGGGGCAGTTCGGCAGAGCCGCTGTAATCTTCGATGGTGACGATGCCGTAGGGGTGTCCTGTGCGGGAAACACCCTTGCGCAGGCCTGTAACAATGCCACCGATGCGCACCTCGCGGTTCTGCAGGACCGACAGGTCACCCATTTGTTCCATCTGCACGTTGCACATTCCCTTGAGCACGACGGCGTACTCGTCGAGCGGATGAGCTGAGAGGTATATGCCTATCTTCTCCTTCTCGCGATTGAGGCGTTCGAGGGTGCTCCAACGTTCAGCCACGGGGATGGGCGGTGTGTTGATTTCCACATCGTCGAGTCCGCCGAAGAGGGAGAGCTGTGCCTCTTGCTTGGCCTGCTGGTATTGTGCGCTGAAACGGGTGAGGGTGTCGATGAGGGTCTCATCCTTCAGCCCCTTGGCAAAAAATTGCTCGCGCGTCACCTGGTTGGAGAAGGCATCAAAGGCACCGCTCAGGGCCAGACATTCGAGTCCGCTACGCTTCACGGTGGAGATGGGCACACGCTTGGCAAAGTCGAAGATATCGGTGTAGGGTCCATTGGCGTCGCGCTCCTTCACGATGGCATCCACGGCGCTGCTACCCAGGCCGGAGATGGCACTGAGTCCGAAACGAATGTTGCCACCCGGGTCGACGCTGAACTTATGGCGACTGAAGTTGATGTCGGGCCCGAGGGTCTCGATGCCCATGCCCTTGCATTCGTTCATCAGTTTCGTGACTTCGGCAATATCCTTGGCACGGCTCATGATACCTGCCATGAACTGAGCCGGATAGTTGGCCTTGAGGTAGGCCGTCTGGAAGGCTACCCACGAGTAGCAGGTGGCGTGGCTCTTGTTGAAGGCATACGAGGCAAACTTCTCCCAGTCGGCCCATATCTTCTCCAGCACCTTGGGGTCGTGTCCGTTGGACTTGCCCTGATTGATGAACTGGGGCTTCATGTGGTCCAGCTTGTCCTTCAGCTTCTTACCCATGGCCTTACGCAGGGTGTCGCTCTCGCCTCGGGTGAAGTTGGCCAACTGTCGGCTCAGGAGCATGACCTGCTCCTGATAGACCGTGATGCCGTAGGTGTCCTTGAGGTACTTCTCCATGCAGGGGATGTCGTACTCCACGGGCTTTCGTCCCTGCTTTCGGTCGATGAAGTCGGGTATATAGTCCATAGGGCCGGGCCGATAGAGGGCATTCATGGCGATGAGGTCCTCGAAGGTGGTGGGCTGCAACTCGCGCAGGTACTTCTGCATGCCAGCCGATTCGAACTGGAACGTCCCAACGGTGCGTCCGTCGCAATAGAGTTGGTAGGTGGCGGGGTCGTTGATGTCCAGCTTGTC
>CACZRZ010000042.1 GCA_902783655.1 uncultured Bacteroidales bacterium | reverse complement strand
TTGGGGGTGAGTCCAGTCTTCTCTCACGTCAACCTCACCATCCGTCGTGGCGAAAAGGTGGCCTTCGTAGGCCGCAACGGCGAGGGCAAGACCACACTCGTCAAGTGCATCATGGGGCAGATACCTTTCGACGGGACACTGAAGATTGGGCATAACGTAGAGATTGGCTATTTTGCCCAGAACCAGGCCCAGCTCCTGGACGGCGAACTCACCGTCTTCGACACCATCGACCGTGTGGCACGAGGTGAAATCCGAACGCGGATTCGCGACATCCTGGGAGCCTTCATGTTCGGCGGTGAGGAGTCGGACAAGAAGGTGAAAGTGCTGTCTGGCGGCGAGCGTACCCGATTGGCAATGATTAAGTTGTTGCTCGAGCCCGTCAACCTGCTTATCCTGGACGAACCCACCAACCACCTCGACATGCGTTCGAAAGACGTGTTGAAGGAGGCCATCCGCCAGTTCGACGGCACCGTCATCCTGGTCAGTCACGACCGCGACTTCCTCGACGGACTGGTCACGCGTGTCTATGAATTTGCCAATGGACAAGTCCGCGAGTATCTTGGGGGAATTTATGATTATCTAAAGACTCACTCCAACATGCCCTTAAAGGGAGAGAACTTATCTCAGCAGGCAAACGCCCTCCCTTCAAAGGAGGGACGAAGCGGGTCTGGCGGGGCAGCATGGGCTGAGCAAAAGGCTCAAGCCCGACAGCGAAAGAAGTTGGAGAAAGCCGTCAGCGATGCTGAACAAACCGTTGCCGAACTGGAACAGGCCATCGCCATTCTGGAGACAAAAATGGCTACGCCCGAGGGGGGCAGCGATATGTCGCTATACGAAAAACACGGGCGACTGAAGGCGCAACTCTCCCAGGCCGAGGACGAATGGACCCAGGCAATGGAAGAATTAGAAAAGGCTGTGTCGGAATAATCGACACAGCCTCTTTTCTTTTTTACACGTGTTTTCGGATTAGAAAGTGTAGTCGAAGCTGTCGATATCGACCCAGCCACCCAGTTGTTTCGTGGCGTAGTTGAAGATGGCGAACTTCGAGCCCATGAAGAAGCGGCGGTAGTCGAATATCATGCGATAGTCGGTGGTGCCGATTTTCGTCCACTGCTTGCCGTCGAGGCTGTAGTAGAAGTTGGCGGCGTCGCGATGGTTCTGGAAATCGCCGTCGATGCGCAACCATATCTTCTTGGCCTTTGCAGACAGTGCCACACGTTCCTTCATCTTCTCGTCCACCTTCGTCACAGCCTTCTCGCGGTCGGTCAGTTGCACCGACTGTTCACTCATCTCCAGACAGAAGTTCTGACCTTCGCGCTTGATGGTGAGCACGCCGGCATCGCCGTTGATGGCTGAGAAGCCGGCACAGTCGCCGTCCTTCATGTGCGAGTAGTCGATGCAAACCACGCCGCTGCACGACGGTCCCTCCATGCGCTGTGTCAGTGTGTTGGGAGCCAGATACAGATTAGGCACCACGCGGCAGGTCTTCAGTCGCAGCCAGCCCTTTCGGCTGGTCAGACTCCAGGCCTCGTCCACGGGGTTGTGGTTCCACTGCCAGTGCAGCCCCAGTTTTGGATTGTCGAAGTTGTCGGAGAGGGTCAGCCGCTGCTGCTTCAAGGGTTCCTTGCCCTTCAAGGTCTTCAGCCAACTGGCGTCGATAATCTCTGGGATGCGTCCCTTCTCATCGCCCAGCATGGGCCAGCCATCCAGCCAACGGCAGGGTTCAAGCGTCAGCACACGGCCCACGCCGCCACGATCCTGGAAGATGACGCCGTACCAGTTGCCTTCGGTGTCATCGACAATGGTACCCTGCCCCACTCCGCCGAATCCGGCAAACTCCGTCTCCAGAATCACCTTCTTCTCGTAGGGGCCCTTGATGTTGTCGGCACGATAGCAAACCTCGCGGCGCGGATGGCCGCCCGTCCAGGAAATCATGAGCAGATAGTACTTGCCATTGTGCTTCACGACGCGACTGCCTTCCAGCAATCCGCGTTCATCGCTGTCACGCTCGAAGAGTTTGCAATCCGTCCCCTCCTTCACGCCCGTCAGGTCGCCCTTCAGCTCACACATCTGTCCTGTTCCGTAGAAGACATACACACGCTCATCGTCGTCGAAGAAGAGCGTAGCATCGTGGAAGTGGCGCATACGCGAAAGTATCGTCCATGGGCCCTCAGCCCGTTCGGCCGTGCAGATGTAGGTATCTCCGCCTGGATTGTCGTTAGGAGCAAACAGGGCATAGAAACGTCCCTTGTGATACTTCAGCGATGTGGCCCACTGACCACGTCCATAGACCGTACCCTCCTTCATGTCATACTTCGGTGAATCAGTCAGTTTATCAAAGATATAGCCTACCGTTTCCCAATTCACGAGGTCGCGCGAACGCATGACTGGTGCCCCAGGCATCAGGTGCATGGTGGTGCTGACCATGTAGAAATACTCACCGACGCGGATGACATCGGGATCTGGCACATCGGCCCAAAGCATGGGATTGGGATATCGGGGTTGCGGCAGTTCCATCTCGAATGGCGATGCAGGCAGCCCCTCCCCTGCGGCACGACAGTTAGCCTCCACGGGATTGTTCTTCCATGCATAGCGCACACGCGTGCCCTTTCCGTTTAATATCACCTTTGTACCCAGGGCCTTCGCCTCCACGTTGCGGAAGCGCCCCCCGTTGTCAGCCAGCTCGAAGCCTCGCAATGAGCCTTCCGTCAGTGGCTGGTCGAAGGTGACCTGCAACGTTCCGTCCTCCAGGTCCTTCACTTCAATGGGCTGTGGCGACAGGGGCGCCTTGCTGTTGAACACCAGACGGTCGAAACCCTGGGCCACTCGTTCTGCCAGTTCCTTCTTCCTCAGGGGGTGTATGTCGTTGGCCTCGCCCAGGTCGATGGCCACAGCCAGTTCGGCACGCGGGTCGTCCAAGGCGGCCCGGCGCTGGCTCTCGCGCAGACGTGCCCAGCCCGTTTCCTGTGGCTGTTCGCTGGGAGCCATGTAGTTGGCCAACTGGACGATGACGAACGGCATCTCGGGCTGTTGGAACCGTTCGCGCCAGACGCTCATCAGTTGTTTCAGTTCCTGTTCGTAAACCTCAGCACGCCCCGTGTTCGACTCGCCCTGATACCACACTACGCCAGCCAGCGACATCGGAGCCAGTGGGCTCAGCATACCATTATAAGCCGCTGCAGCCATATTCTGGTAGCCCGCAGGCATCTGGGGCATCTGGGGCATCTGTGTACCGTCGTGCACCAGCCACTGCTCGGAGAGCGGCTGTTCGCTGCCGTCGGTCCACACTATCTTGTAAGGTTTCTCACGAATAAACTGTGGACGCTGTCCGCGATTGACGAAGCGCACCGTCAGCACGTTGTCGCCCTCGCGCAGCAGTCCCTCGGGGATGTTGTATCGGCGCGGCGGGTACTGGTAACCCGTATGGCCCACCAGTTGTCCGTTGAGATAAGTGAAGTCGGCATCCACCAGCGTGCCCAGCAACAACTGTGCCTTCTGTCCGGCATGGGCAGCATCGATGCGTATGTGCTGGCGCATCCAATAGGTGCCGCAGAAGTCATGGGCCGGCTGCACGGGCAGTTCGTACTGGCTGGCCCTTGTCCAACGGCGGTCGTTCAGGTCGGGCTTTGTCCACTCTCCGCTTACGCCAGGGTCGTTAGCCTCCAGCACCTTGTCCCAGCGCTGCGAAGCTTGTCTGTTGGCCTCCATCGAGAGCCGGCGCAGGTCTGGGTCGGCATAGTAGTCGGCCTCGGAAGCCATGCGGCTGTCGAACTGGCGCACGACGTCGCGAGGCAGCCACGACTCGATGGGCGTTCCGCCCCAACTGCACTGGACGATGCCCTGCACCACGCCCTGAGTCTGAAGCATACGCTTACCCAGGAAATAGCCTACGGCAGAGAATTTCCATGCGTTCTGCTTCGACAGGGTTGTCCACCCCGAGCTGCGCAGGTCGCTGCGCGGAGCGTCGAGCACAGCCTCGTTCTCTACACGGAACAGGCGCACGCGGTCCGTTGCGTCCTTGTCTATCTCACTGACGTACTGCGGATAGACACGTTCCACGTTGACGTCGATGTTCGACTGTCCGCTGCACATCCACACGTCGCCTACCCACACATCGGCAATGTCCTGCCGTTCAGAGCCAGCCGTCACCGTCAGTTTCAGCGGCCCCATAGCCTTCAGGGCAGGCAGTTGCGCCATCCAGCGTCCGTCGGCATCGGCCTTCGCTTCCGTCTGTCCCAGCGTGCGGAGCTTTTTGCCTTCGGCCTGCAGGGTTATGTTCACCGTTGCCCCACCATCGGCCTGGCCCCAGATGCGGATAGGTTGATTGCGCTGCACCACCATGCCGTCGGCAAACATCCGAGGCAGATGCAACTTGGCACTGGCTGCAGTGCCCATCGCCAGGCACAACAGCAATAGAGAAACACGAAGGAGAGAAGGAAACGTTGGTTTCATTGCAATAGTTTTTATGTTTTCTGTGCAAAGTAAACAAATTTCTGCCACATACAGCCCCGTTTTACGTCTCAAAATGTGCGGCAGATGTCTCATTATTGAAAAAAGGGTCGGACGGAGGCCTCACATTTGCCTAATATTTCGGATATTTGCAGTTAAGAATAAAAACGAAACTGCTTTCAGATGAAAAAACCTGCATTTCTCCTTTCCTTGATGCTGACGGCCTTGCTGTGCACAGTCCGGGCCGCCGACCAGTTTGTTTCCTTCAGCCATGAGCCTGGCACCCAACTGCTGAATGCCAGCGGCAAGTTCGCCATCTTTGTCGACACCAGCGACGAGCGCGGCGTGCGCCATGCAGCACAAAACGTGATGAACGACCTCATGGCCGTTACGTCTTCCGTAGGCAGCTGGGTGAAGACGCCCACCATCGCCACCATCGTAGCCGGCACGCTGGGGCACTCCCCTGCCCTCACCCGTCTGCTCACACGCGAACAGCGCACCCGTCTGCAGGGCCGTTGCGAGCAGTTCCTCATCACCCTCGTCGGGCAGCAACTGGTCATCGCCGGCAGCGACCGCCGAGGCACCATCTATGGTCTGTACGAACTGGCCCGTCAGGCTGGCGTGTCGCCTTGGGCATGGTGGGCCGACGTGGCTGTCGAGCGCCATTCCCAGCTCTACATCCGACCGGGCGAGTACACCGACGGCGAACCCACGGTGCGCTGGCGCGGCATATTCCTCAACGACGAAGGTCCCTGCCTGATGCAATGGGTGAAGAACACCTACGGCACCAACTACGGCGACCACCGCTTCTACGAACGTGTCTTTGACCTCATCCTGCGCCTGCGCGGCAACTTCCTGTGGCCAGCCATGTGGGCATGGGCCTTCTATGCCGACGACCCTGAGAATTCGCGTCTGGCCGACGAGATGGGTGTCATCATCGGCACCAGCCACCACGAACCCATGGCCCGAAACCATCAGGAGTACGCACGGAAACGTAAGGAGTGGGGCCCCTGGAACTATCAGACCAACCAGCAGCAGCTCGACAAATTCTTCCGCGAGGGCATCCAGCGCATGAAGGGAACCGAGGACATCGTCACCATCGGCATGCGCGGCGACGGCGACGAAGCCATGTCTGCCGAAGCCGACACCCGACTGCTGGAGCGCATCGTGGAGAACCAGCGCCGCATCATCAAGGAGGTAACAGGCCGTCCGGCCAAGGAGACACCACAGGTGTGGGCCCTCTATAAGGAGGTGCTCGACTACTACGACAAAGGCATGCGTGTGCCCGACGACGTCACCATCCTCCTGTGCGACGACAACTGGGGCAACGTCCGCCGCGTGCCCACCGCCGAGGAACGCAAGCACCCAGGCGGCTGGGGACTCTACTACCACGTCGATTACGTGGGCGCACCGCGTAACACGAAATGGATAAACGTCACCCAGACGCAGGGCATGTGGGAGCAGCTGAAGGTGGCTGCCGACTTCGGGCTCGACCGCCTGTGGATACTGAACGTGGGCGACCTGAAGCCCATGGAGTACCAAATCCAGTTCTTCATGGACATGGCCTGGAACCCGCAGCAGTTCGACGGTCGTCAACTTGTCGGGCAGCACACCACGCCGTTCTGCGCCACCGTCGTCGGCCCCGAACATGCCGCCGAAGCAGCCCGTCTGCTGAACATGAGTGCCAAGCTGAACAGCCGCGTCACTGCCGAGATGCTCGACGCCCGCACCTATAACCTACAGACTGGCGAGTGGAACGACGTTTGTGGACAGTTCGCCCGCCTCGAGGCCGATGCTCTCCACCTCTACCGCCTGCTCGACGATGCCCACCGCCTGGCCTATCACCAACTCATCCTGTTCCCCATCCAGGCTATGGCCAACCTCTACGAGATGTATCGTGCCCAGGCCATGAACCACGCCCTGGCCGCCCTGGGCGACGCAGATGCCGAGGGCTGGGCCGACGAGGTGCGCCTGCGCTTCCGTCGCGACTCGCTGCTCTGTGCCGAGTACAACCAACTCGCCGACGGCAAGTGGCGCGGCATGATGATACAGAAGCACATCGGCTACACCTCGTGGAACGACAACTTCCCTGCCGATCGCCTGCCTTCGCTGAAGGAGGCTGCCCCCACCGCCGCCTCGCTCTTCTACGACGCCGACCGCCGGGGCTACCTCTCCATCGAGGCTGAACACTACGCCAAGGCCGAGGCTCCCGAGGGC
>CACZRZ010000041.1 GCA_902783655.1 uncultured Bacteroidales bacterium | reverse complement strand
CCGCCTGAACTTCGGCAACGACACCGAAACAGGAATTATCAATTATCCATTATCAATTGTCAATTCCAGCGAAGCTGACGCGTGGTATGACCTCAGCGGAAGGCGCGTGGCCAATTCAAAGTTTAATATTCAAAATTCAAAATTGCCTCGCGGCATGTATATCCATGGAGGCAAGAAGGTTGTGATAAAATAGGAGTGCCCTAAAGAGTGATATTTAAGTCTAAGGAGCCAGGGAGCTTGAGGAGGGCGGCGTCAGCGCCGCGGTAGAAATAACTCCTTTAACTCCTTCCCTCCTTAGACAAGAAAGAAAAGAAAGACAAGATTAATCCATAGATAAATAAGAAGATGAAAAAGAACTATCAGCAACCGAGCACGAAGGTGGTCAATGTCAAGGCCGCCAGTATGCTTAGCACCAGCGTGAACGGCATCGGTGGTAACACCACGTTACGCTACGGCGGCGGAAACTCTGGTGTCGCCCGCACCCGCGAAGACAACGGCTGGGGCGACGACTGGGATGAGGAATGGTAAGGGGAACGGAGTGATACGCATGGCGTGAAACGCCCATTAGCATATTCCAAGGAGCCCAGGAGCCTGAGGAGGGCGGTGCCCGCGCCGCAGGCAAGGGTTCCGTGGCATACCAGGCATGAAATTAGGGCAACACGTATAATTTGCTTGCCATAAATGCTGGTAATTAGCAAAGAAACTTTTTAGCGGGCACCAATATTATTATTCCTCCCTTCTTTCGCATACTGCGCTGGGGTGAGGCCAGTCACCTTGCGAAACACATTCTGGAAATAGCTTCGGTCGCTGAAGCCACAGGAATTGGCTACGAATTCGTTGCACCACTCTGGGTGGGCCAGTAGCAGGCGTTTCGCCTCGTCGATGCGCAGTGATGAGAGCCAGGTGCTGAACGATTCGCGGCCAGTGGCCTTCAGCCAGGCGGACAGCTGCTGGCGCGGGATGCCCATCTCGTCGGCCACGGTCTGGATGGTGAGCTCGTGCTTCAGGTGACCACCCTTGGCCCTCCACATCTCGACGACCTCCTCTATCTTCTGGCACAGGTCGGGCGAAAGCTCCTTCTGCGTTTTGCCGCTGCCACCCGCGTCTGTGATGGCCGACATCTCGCAATCGGCCTCCTCGGCAGCGGACACCTTCTGCGAGTCGTTGCTCACGCTGTAGCAGACGAAGCTGAAGATCATATAGTATATGCCGAAGAAGATGAGTAGCGAAAAAGGCACCAGCAGGCGGCCTGTGTTGAAGATGAACAGCGGCGCAACAACGCCTGACAGCGCCAGCAGAATGATGCTCAGCTCAATCCATCGGAGCATCGAACTCACATCGCTGTCGTAGTAGTTGGCCAGGGCACGCTTCATGCGGAAGTCCTCGCGTATCAACAGAAAAGTGTAGAATAACTGCATTAGGCCGAAGAGGGTCGTGGCGATGTATTCCGCTGTCTGCAACCGCGGTGTCTCGGTCATCAGCGGATGTCCGTCCGTGACGTTGGCACAAAGCAACATGGCGGCGCTTGCAATCCACGTGGCCACGCCCACCAGCCATTCGAGTTTCCGCAGCCGCCCCTGCCGTTGCAGGTTCAACATACCTAAATTCATAATCACCTCGCTCGGGATGAAGAACAACAGGTTAATCATGGCCGACTTCGTCAGCTCGCCTGCAGGGCGGTACTGTGTTACATACTGCAGGGTGAACTGCGCCGACAGCAAAGCCGTGCCGATGGCCATCATCCATCCCGAATGGCTCAGCACATCGCCTTTCTTGTTCCGGCGAAGCACGATATAAATGAGGGTCAGCGTAAGCATGGCCATCACCGTCGTTCCGGTAAACTGCATTTCCCGCATATTTTAATCTTCTCCCTTATCCGACTACAAAGATAGTTCTTTTCGATAAAATGGGCAAAAAAAATGTGTGTAATCTTTTGTTATAACAATGATTACACACCTAAACCAAATAGATTACACACTTTTTTTAACAGATTATACACTTCTTTTCCGTCCTTTTTTGTTATTTTGGGACGGTAAAAATAAAAAGCGTTATTAATATGCGAATCATTGGCATCATCTTCCTCTCCATCTACATCCCTGTGGTGCTTTTTGTGCTGTGGTGTATGTTCTGTACGCTCATTTTCCAGCGCACGGACTGGATTCCACCCTTTGTCAGCCGCTGGCTGGAGAAGGGATGATAATTGTAAATATCAATAAAACTTATATACATTAATTTATTTAATTATGGAAACAAAACAATTCAAACTGAAGCATTGGTGGCGAGTGCTACTGCTGCTAATCGTGGGCCTGTTGGCAGGCAGAGGTGTCGTGCAGGCAGAAATCAGTTTTTCGTCTGCGCCGACGAGGATTACTCATCAGCCTACGATGGAAGAACCATACATTGTAGTTGAGGTTCTCTATTTTGATGCCATGGGTAAAGACAGTTACTTTACGACAGCTGCACAGGAAACTGGTCATGCGGGTCCTGCTGTTTATATGAAAAAAAGTAGCGAGTCAATCTACAATTGGGTTTGTTCTCCTTTTGCTGAGTTGGCCTGGGACACGCATCAGGACACAGCTGAAGGCAACCTTAGTCAGGATGGTTGGTGGAAATCCACCAACCCTGAACTGGCCAGTGTTGAAAAGGGGATAGAACATGATTATTACAATGGTGAAAATGACATACTAATAAAGTTTTATGATCCCCACAGAAGGTCTGACCGTCAGACGGGTGAGTATTACGTTTATATGTATATATTTTTGAAGACGTTTAAAGTGGGCGATGCCTATGATATAAAGATAAAAGGAACGTGGAAAGTAAACAGTGGCAGTGCAAGTGTACAAGAAAAGGTTTTGAGGACAGATACCTTTTCTAGTTTGTGGTCGACACCGAAAGGCGTTCTTACTGCCGATAAGAAGGTGACAGTGTCTGGTAGTATGCCGACAACTCTGTCAGGCAATACGACTGTCGGCATCTATACCGATAGCAATACCACTCCCACCGGGTATCTCACTCCCAATACCTTGGGGTCCTATAAGGAAATTAATAAATCGAACTCGAGTTATGCCGCAGGAACAGTTCCAGCTGCATCGTTCAACTATACTTACGATTACCTGAACGGAGGATTCATACCTGTGCAATACAGTTATTCATTTAACTCTTCCGTTAACAATTACTCTCCCAGATTTAGTGGGTCTGCACCGATTGTCTATAAATGGTTCCGCGCATTTTATCCGGGCTTTGTCTATCCCAAGAATGTCACCTACGAGTTGACCGACCCATGGAAAAAGAAGGTTAAGGTAAGTTGGGAGGCCGTGGATACTCTACGGGAATACGCCTCAGCAAATGTCTTTAGAACACACTCCCGTAGTCAGGCGGGTACATGGAAAATCAAGAACTTGAAGACAGATGAGACTGTCAATATCGATAAATACGCTACTATGAGCGGTGTAATTGCGGTAGAGGGTTATTCCGTGGGCAATAATACCAAGATAGACGATGTATATGTCTATTTTGTCCCCAAGGATTATTCTGGCGACCCCATCGAGTCTCTGGGTGACAGTGTGCATGCCATGATAAGGCCCAGCTGGAGCTTCTCGGGACTTGAGGCAAAAGAGAGTGATACTCAAGGTATCGACTTGATCTGGAGCCATAATGCTATTGAAGATGCCACCAACAGTAATAAGTATTACCTCACCCTGCAACGTAGTACGGACTACAGTACATCTACCCAAGACGGATCTTGGGCTGACGTGAATTCCAGCATCGAGGTCAAAGATAAAACTACGGTCGATGGCAGTTATAACGACAATAGCAATCAGAATGCTAACACCACCTATTACTATCGCCTGAAGGCTGAGGTGATGGATATGATTGTCTATAGCCCGGTCGCATCGGTCCGCATCGGCGGATCGAAGATCAAGTCCTTCACGGCCACACGCGGCAACTACAGCAGCATGGTGAAACTGCAATGGACCGTCAAGCAGGCTGGAACAACTGCCACGAACTTCATCCTCCAGCGCCGTCCACTGGGCAGCATCGACGAACGGGATTGGGCCGACATCTACGCTACGTCGGGCACAGTCACCAGCTACAGCTACGACGACGTGACCGCCCTGCCGGGCAGTTTCAATGAATATAGAATTATCATCTGGAGCACCGAAACCGATCCCAACACACATGAAGTCACGCAAGTGGTGGACGACTCCCAGACTACCAACGGTTTCAGTGTATCGACTGGTATCATCAGCGGAAACATCTCCTATGGAACGGGCACGGCCGTCGAGGGAGTCAAGGTGATTCTGAAACAGCAGACAGCCGACGGCACCCTCACCAGCGGTATGCACTCACTGCGTTTCAGCGGCTATGGCTCTGGCTTGAAGTATGCCACCGACAAAGAGGGCCTGAAAGTATTGTTCGACCAGAATTTCTCTTTCCAGATGTACCTCAATCCCAACAGCGCTGTTATGGCTGAAGACGATGGAGAGTACCAACTCCTCTATGTGGCTGACGTGCTGGATGTCAAACTGAAGCGTGTCGTGGGTAGGAAGGAGATAACCGAGATGGTTGAAGTGACTACAGGAGAAGGTGAGGAACAAACGACGACTTACGAAGAACATAGTACCGTAGTAACGACTTACAGCTACTGTCTGTCGGGTACTATTGGAAGTGGAGATGGAAGTGCGACCATCGCCTCCACCCTTTCAATTCCCGCCAATGAGTGGAGTCATCTCTCGCTGGTGTATGACAGCAATGCAAAGGAGTTGAAAGCCTACCTGACGAATGCTGATGAAACGCAGTCGGAGGTTGTGGCTACCACATCGGCCACCGACATTTGGGGTTCATCGGAGGCTAACGGCCTCTTCTTCGGTAATGCGATTGTGAATGTCACGCCTGAAGGCCAATCTGAACCTGTTCCTACTGAGTTTGCCTCATCCTATCAGTATGACGGCTATCTGGATGAAATCCGTTTCTTCACCAAGGCTCTGACCGAGCAGGAAATCCTGCGCAACTACAACCATCTGCTTGCAGGTAATGAGGACGGGCTGGCTATCTATTATCCGCTGGACGAAGGCATTGAAAAGCAGGACATCGCCTACGACTTCTCCAAGAAGAACGGCGTGAGCAACGGCCGTCATGCTTCGGCTAAGGTCAAGGCCACTAGCGCTACCGTACTGCCGTCAGAGAACCAGTTGAGTTTGATGGCCTATACGGACATAAACGGCTACTACGAGATACGTGGCGTTCCCTTCTCAGGTGAAGGCACCAGCTACAGTGTCATCCCCACCTTGGGCATCCATGAGTTCACGCCTGCCAAACAGTCGCGCTATGTCAGCATATCGACGCTCAATCATAGCGGAGTCGATTTTAAGGATGTATCTTCATTCCCTGTAAGCGGTACCATTTTCTATGCTGGCACAGACTATCCGGTAGAGGGTGTCAACTTCTATGTGGATGGCACTATTTGTTCCAAGGATGGCGAGATTATAGCTACCAATAATCAAGGTGAGTTCACCATCAGTGTGCCCATTGGCGACCACTTTATTACAGTCAAGAAAAACGGTCATGTGTTTGCCAATGCAGGACGCTATCCAGCCGACCCGAATGATGTGGGAACGAAGCATACCTTCGACCGCGAGATTAAGAATATGGAGTTCACCGACGAAACGCTTGTCAACTTTTCGGGTCGTGTGGTCGGAGGCGACATCGAGGGCAACAAGGCCGTGGGATTCGGACTGAGCAAGAACAACATCGGCAAGGTTCAGCTGGTACTCACCCCGCAGAATACGATTCCTCGAATGAATGTGGTGAAACAGATAACAGAAACCACCTATAGTTACGAGACCAACACAGAAACAGTGCCCATCGCTTCAGCTACCGACCGTATTGCCAGCAAATCCTGGCGTGGTGCTGGAGTGGATGATTGTCGCAAACTCTTCATCCAGACGGACTCTGTGACAGGTGAGTTCTCCGCAATGCTTCCTCCTTTGGAGTATACTATTGCAGCCATGAAGGTAGTAAAAACTAATCAGGAGGTGGGTAATTCAACATCCCTTGATTTGACTAATTGTCAAATGGAATATTCTGATACCCTGTACAATGACGATGACACATACGAGCTATATACCTACAATACACTTTTGAAGCAGACTTATCATAGTGATCCTACATTCATTGTTACCCAGGCAGATCATATCAACGAGGCTGGTGAAAATGATGGTGCATTTGGAATCAAAACCTATACGATCAAAGATAAAGTGGGCGAGTTGCAGGTTAACGATATTTACACTGTCGAAGACGGAGGCGCTGTCACTTACAAATATGGTGGAGCAGTGTTTGAAGAAAGTGAAAAATATACGTTTGATATTGAGGCGTATGAGGATTATACAAACTATGACGACAACACGCAGCCTGTTTCTGATCGTGTTCCACTGGCAGACCTTGTGGTAACCATCGACAATGCCTTGTCAGATCAACAGCCGATTTTTGTCAGCGATTTCAGTCAAGCAGAACTTGCTGCAGCTGGATATGATGGTGATAGTGGTGCTACAGCAGGACAGATTGCAGAATTGCAGAGCAACCAACTCAAGTTAGACAGCCTTGGTAAGGCCAGTTATGTCTGGACTGCAGGTATGCCCAATGTGACATATCCTTATACACGTACCATAAGTATAACCTATGACATTGCCGGGTGTACTAATAAGTGGGAAAAAAGTGGTATGGAAGGTGTCGTTTTAGGATCTTTGCCTACCGGAAACAATTTCATTACTTCTGGTCCCGATATGATTGATATGATATTGCGTGACCCCGCAGGTTCTAACTCATATGCAGAATGGACTTCAGGTACAATAACCACATTAAGTGATGTTGTGACAGCAAACTACAACACTAGTGCTGGGGTAACGACTACAACTAAACTTGGCTCATCAATGAAAACTGTGAGTGGAATAGGTGTGGCTGTATTCAACGAACTTAAGTATACAAACGATTTGACCGTTGGAATTACCGCTTCTGTTGAGGCAGAAGGTGCATATTCCTGGAGCAGAACTGTTGAAAATACAAAAACTATCTCGACCAGTGCTGATCCGCATTTTGTAGGCGCTGACGCTGATGTATTTATCGGTTCGGCTACTAATATCATCTTTGGTAAAGCGCGCAATGTAGATTTCCATCGTGACGTCGAAAATGGGGGGTGTAAACTGGATCTTCAGGAGATCTTAACCACAGGTCTTTCGTTCGGAACAGCATTTAACTATACTCAACATTATATAGTGAATGAACTTCTGCCTAATCTTGAAAAGAACCGCAATGCATTGTTGACTGTTGTTTCACCAAGTGACACAGTTGATTATAAGAACACAGGAACAGAGCCAGTATATTTTACCACACTTTCAGAGGGTGATCCAAGATTCGGTTCCAACAATCACGATAAGGATATTTGGGGCACATCTGCGACAGGTGGAATCAGTCCTTACGGCCCGTCGTATAGAATGTATGCTCCTCAAGGTGCCGAATTTACCGAAGATAAGATAGTCTGGTACAATAATCAGATTGCTTCATGGAAGAAATGGCTTGCATTGAATGAGGAACACAAGGTAAAGGCTTTTGAGAACCGTGAAAAAGATGCTACGAATTTTTCTTTTGATGCGGGTTCAAAGATTACCAAAACTCATGATACCAATGAAAGTCATGGCGGTAGCTTCATGGTACATGCTGAAGTCGGTATAAAGTTAGGTATAACCCAAGGAGCGAATATTGATGATACCGGTGTGATTTTTGATATCCAGAATGAGACAAAAATCGGCCTTAAGGAGGAGTTTGCGGGTAGTAAGGCCACAAAGACAGTTTTCAGCTACACACTGGCTGAGTCTGGTATAAATGACGCCCTCACGGTAGATGTCTATGATTATGATGACTATGGTCCGATATTCCGTACACGTGGCGGCCAGACGAGTGCTCCTTATGAGGGCAAGGAAGTGACGAAGTACTATGAACCCGGCACTACCATCATGGAGGCTACCATGCAGGTTGAAGTGCCGCAGATTGATGTGGATGTTCCTGTTATGAGTGATGTTCCCACCGGATCTGCCGCTAACTACACGTTGCGCTTAGGCAATGCCAGCGAGGTGAACAAGGATGTGACCTACAAGCTCTTTGTGCTTGACGGTACCAACCCTGACGGTGCACAGATCAGCGTTGATGGTCAGGTGCTGACCGAGGGACGACTTATCAACGTGCCTGGCGGGCAGACGGTATACAAGTCGCTGCAACTGCGTCAGACACAGATTGACATACTGGATTATTTGGGAAATAAAGAACCCCAAAATAAACTGTATCAAAAAGGAATAGGCATTGTGTTTGCCTCTGAGTCACAGCCTGAGGATATAGCTGATACAGTGTTCATCAAAACAGAGTTCACACCCTCGTCGTCGCCAGTAACACTGGCCCTGTCGAACACCATCATGAACACCAGTACGGACACCATCCTCACGCTGACGTTCAAAGACTTTGACCGCAACTACAACAACCTGAAAGCCTTCCGCTTACAGTACAAAAAACAGGGCGCAACAGATTGGACACAGATTAAGGAGTATGTGCTTGGTGCAGCTTCAGGAAATCAGTCGGAACTGCCCTCTGGAACAAGCGTAAGTTATGACCTGCCTATGGCTTCATTCCCTGACGGAGAATATACGTTCCGCGTGGAATCAGCCAGCACCTATCGCACTGGAGAGGTCTACCGCTATAGTAACGAGATTACCCTAGTAAAGGACATGCAGCGTCCCACTCCGCTCGGACAGCCTGAGCCTGCCGACGGCGTACTGGATATTGGTGACGAGCTGAGCGTGACCTTCAATGAAACCATTCTGAATGGCGAGCTCACCAAGACGGCAAACTTTAAGGTGACAGGTGTGCTGAATGGTGCCGAGGTCGCCCACTGGACTGCACTGAGCATGCAGAATGCGGAAAACTCTACTGCTACCACCGAGGTCGGCATCAACCTCGCCGGCAAGGACTTCTCCTTCGACACCTGGGTGAATCTCACGTCAGGTGTCGGCACCCTGCTGAGTCATGGAAACGGTTCGGCCAAACTGACTGTCGGCACAGATGCCAACAACAAGTTGATTGTCGGTATCGGGAATCAAACATACACCTCTACGAACAGCGTTCCCACGGGCAAGTGGGCCTTCCTTACCCTGAGCTACAAGAGCACTGAGACGGGCGGCCTGCTCAACGCCAGCATCGCTGACGATGCCAGCACCACGACTCTCTTTGAGGACGAGGCAGTGGTGAGCTATGATGGTAACGGCCCGCTCGCTGTGGGTAAGCAGATGACAGGTGCCATCCATGAGCTGCTGCTCTGGGACGAGGCACACGATATGGCTACTGCTCTGCTGAACCGTTCTTATACCAAGAATCCTTCGACCCGTCACCTCATCGGCTACTGGAAGATGGACGAGGGCGAAGGCACGGCCATCCGTGACTACTCCCGCAACCGCCATATGACCATGAGCGATGAAACTTGGTATATGAATAATATGAACAAGGCCGTCACGCTCGCCGGTAACCACTATGTGAGCATCGATGCCTCGCAGCTTCCTGTTTGCGTGGACGATGACTATGCTGTAGAGTTCTGGATGCGTGGTGGCGCGCAGACCGCTGCCCAGCTGTTACAGATGGGCGAGGTTGGCCTCTGGCTTAACGCCGATGGCGAACTGCAGCTTACCGGTAGGGGAGCTTACCTCGAATCTAACGCACAGAATAGCCTGGCTACCACCAGTGGCAACCTGGCAGACAACGCTTGGCACCACATCGCACTGAACGTGCTGCGTCAGGGTGCTGCTGCCGTCTATGTGGATGGTGTGCGTCGCCTGACCACTAATGCCTCGAATGTAGGCAGCATCACTACAAACAATCTGCTTGTCGGTGCCCATCGTATTACGCGGCAAGCTTCAACTGGACAGTATGAGTTCGACCTTCCATTTACGGGTCAGATAGATGAGGTACGCGTGTGGAACGCCACGATGAACGGCAACCGGCTGACCGCAAACCGCAAGGTGCGCCTGACAGGAAAAGAGGACGGCCTGGTGGCCTACTATCCCTTCGAGGCTCAGACGCTTGACGAGGGCAACCAGGTGCAGGCTAACGGCAGCGATGCCGACCTCACTGGCAGCGGCCTCAAGGCACAACTCAAGACACTCGGGCAGAATGATGCCACACTCAGCTACATTGACGATGCTCCTGCCATGCGGCAGAAACCAACGGAGACTAACGTCAGCTTCAGTTTCGTTGCCAGCAACGAGAAGGTGGTCATCAAAATCGAAGAGGATCCTGCTACCATCGAGGGCTGCACGCTCAACTTTACCGTACGCGACTTACACGACGTGAACGGAAACAATTCTAACGCTGCCGTTTGGTCGGCATTCATCAACATGAAGCAGCTCGTCTGGACGGAGAACAGCCTAAGCACAGAACTGCAACAGAAAACCACCAGCACTTTGACTGCCACAGTTGAGAACAAGGGTGGACAACAGCAGATGTGGACACTGAGCGGCCTGCCTGCATG
>CACZRZ010000040.1 GCA_902783655.1 uncultured Bacteroidales bacterium | reverse complement strand
GTATAGGTGAAGCTGCAGAAGCCGCGGTTGCTGCTTTGGCGCACGGAACCGAGCAGGCGGCCGTCGCCCGTCTGGATGACCTTGGCCTCGTCGCCACCCGTGAACATCGGTGTGGGACTGAAATACCAAGTGGCACCGTCGTCGGTAGAATAGAAGATGTAGTCGTCGGACGATGAATTCAAGCGAGTGCCCTCGGTGATGGTGGAGTAGTTCTCGGCGGTCAGCGTCTGTGCGGGGATGAGGTACATGAGTATGCCATCGGTGGTGTAGAGACCGCGACCAGAGGTGACGAAGTAGTCATATAGGCCATAGCCTCCTGCTGCGCCTTCGCCTGAGACATTCTTTATGGCACCTGTCAGATAGAGGTCAGTGGGAGATGTCTCCGTGCTGCTGCTCCATGTAATGCCATTGTCGTCACTGGTGGACATGCAGAGGCCCTTCTGGCCGAAGAAATAGCCAAGATTGCCGGCAGCAAAGAGGCAGTAGAGTTTGCCATCCTTGCCCTTGACGAGGCTGGGGTCGCCGTAGCCGCAACGGTTGTCATCGCCTCCCGTCGCGGTTGAACCGAGGCCCTTGGCGATGGTGACAGGGTCGCCCCACGTTTTACCGCCGTCAGTACTGCGACGGATGACGATGTCAATAACGTGTCCGCCGTTACCGATATCCGTGTAGCTGTCATAGCGTTTGTCGGCAGCCACAACGATGCTTCCATCGTCTGCCACAATCATGGCAGGTATGCGATAGACGCGGCTGCCATTGTCGCGCGGCAGGAAGGGGTAGCTGTGTACGTTGAAGACCATCGCACCACGGTCAGCTGGATTGCCGACAGCAGTGAGGTCGAGATTCCTCACGTTTTCATTGCAGGTATAAGTGATGCCTGACACAGATGCATCGATGACAGCACCGACGGTGGCATCGTCCTTCACGGTGGCACCAATCCAATAATAATGCGTGCCGACTGCAAGGTTGCCGATTTCCAACGTAGCGGTAGAGCTGGAGATGGTTGCCGTAGCAAGCGGTGTCAGCGTGGGTGCGCCCTCTCCTGTCCCCAGGACTTCGGGAGAGGCTGAGTCTGCCTCATAAAGCGTCAGGGCAGAGATATTGGCTTCCGAACCATCCAGAAGGCTGACGGTCAGAGTTACATTCGTTGCATCCTTGAACGGCTTGGCTGTAACGCGCAGCAATTTCACCTCTTCGCCACGACCTGCCGTCTGCCATCCCTGTGCCACGGTGATGTTGCCTTCGAGGATGGCCAGATTTGGGTCGTAAGCAAACGTAACCGTATGGGCAGCGGCATCGACAGTCACATCCGAAGCGCCTTCCAATGCGAAATCTGTATTCTCGGGGGTCACGCCGCTCGGCAAGAAGATGTAGCCTCCCTTATACACAAGCGCCGAACCACAGATATCACTGCGGGAACAAGAAATCTGCGTTTCGTCGGGAGCATTGTCGCAAACCATCTGCCAGGCGGTGAGACCAGCAGCAGAGAGGTCGACGGGATAAACATTGTAGATTGTGCGGAAAGAGCTTGTTTCGCCGACAAAATAGTTAGTCCCGTTATTGTAGGGGTCGGCAAACCAATTGCCGGCAGACTTGAAGAAGTTTCCATTGTCATAACCCATGATTACGGCTGAGGGTGTAGCCGAAACGGTGGGGAACTTATTATTGGCGTTCTTCACGAGGTAGCGTCCGTCGGACAACTGCCAATTGTTTTCCTCCCAACTGGTGTAGTCGATGTGGGTGAGGAAGGTCGGGTCGGTAATGGCTGGCTGAACATCCACTCCGCCTGTGAAGGTCAGAGGATAGAGGCCATTGTATAAAGTTGAGGCTGCCTGCAAGAAGCGCCCTGCATAAGCTGCAGCACCCGTCTTGCTCTTGATTTGGATGGCATACCATCCCGATGACTGGGGATAGCTGGTCAGTGCCGTCTGGCTGCTTACCAACTTGGCCAAGGCGGCATTAGCAGCCGTACTTTGGTCCTGACCGTCTATTTTTGCAATGGTGAAGCAACTACCAGCATCGTTGTAGTTGATAATAGGATTTGTCTTACCATTGCTTACCGATACGTAAGCAGCGTTTGTGCCACTAATGGGGGCGGTTGCCATTTTTATCTTCTTAGTACCGTCACCCTGTGTTTCGAAAATCAAAGCCACAGCATTGTCGCTGAAGATCCACTCTGCACCGTTTGTAATGTTTGTGGGTATGGCAAACTTACCAGCACCGACATTGTAAAGATAATACTGCTTTGAGACGGCTGTAGGTATGATGACCCACTGGCTGTTGACGCTGGAAGCATCGAATGTGCCGCCCTTGCCACTCGACCACACATACTTAGTAGATGCACCGGGATTGTAGATGAGTGCTCCGCGGTTGGTGTTGGTATTATTGATGGTATAGACCTCGTTGATAGCAGGTACCCAAGAGTCAACCAAGGTGACAGGGAAGAACTGCCAAGCACCATTGCTGTTGGTTACGGTTGGAGCATCAGTGCCCCATCCTACGACAGGATAACCAGGGTCCTGACAATCAAGGATTCGGTCGTCGGTGGTTCCCCTGAGATAGAAATAGCCGGCATTGTCGCCAATCTGAGTGATGCTGATTAGTTCTTCGGGCAAAGCTGTTGTCGGAACAGCCGTGTTTTGGGGTATCGCTCCGAAATAGTTGCCTATACCATTCTGTATATAGTATTTGCCGTCACTGCCACTGACAAGGCGGACCAGGAACTTTGCATTTTCCGTGGCCAAACCACTGGGAACGGCCGACTGGTTGTAGAGCTTGTGGACGTCTGTCTTCTCGTAGGCATAGACATTGCGCCCCACGTTCTTCATCACGTACCAGGTTCCCGTCGTAAGACTGGTGGCTGCAGTGGATTCTACATTGGCTTCCTTGTCTATGAACTCATCAAAAACCGGAACCGTGGACAGTGCCACCTCATAGATTTTCATCTGAGTGACGGTACCGCTGCCTGAATTCCAACCAACCAGATAGGGTGTGTTGCGATTGAGGCGATAACCATTGCACGTGGGAGCGGCCACGCCATTTGTTAGATTCAAAGCCCAATTACCGGCATTGGCGGCATCCGTGCCCACCAAATTGGCGTTCTCCGTGGGCGTGGGCCAGAACTTACCGGTGTATGCGTTCTTTATTTTCCAAGTGCCGTCTCCATTATCCAGCAGATACCATACAGAGGCCGTGTTGCAATTGCCTGCTGAGTTCGGGCAATTATAGAATGTGCCTTTGTCTTCTATCCAAGGAGCATTCGTGCCATTGCCTTGATGTTGAAGGAGATAGGCTTTTCCGCTGACGATGTTAGCGATGTCTGTCACTTGGCTGCCTGCCGTGACTGCATCCTGGGCATTCACAGTTGCCACCGCCCCTGTCATCAACAGGAATAGCGATAGCCATAAAGTTTTCAAGATTTTCATGGTTATTGTTATTTATTAATTAATTCGCGACGTAAAGTTACATAAAAAAGCGGAATACACAATTATATATTCATTGTTTTTATAAAAAAAAGAGACAATTCGTTGGAAACTGTCTCTTCTTTTGCAATCTGTCGTAATGAATCCACGCATTCAGCGTTTCTGTTTGTTGTAGTGGTTCAGGCCGCGGCGGACGTTCTTGATGAGTGCCTCCGACGAGTAGGTGGCGCCCGTAACGACATCGACCTCCTGCTTGGCGGCATCCTTCACGGACAGGCCCTTCCACTTGTCGAGCAGGGCACGTTTCACCTGCGCAAAGTACTTGGGAGTCTCCATGTTAGGCAGGGCCTCAACGCGCTCTATCTTGTTCTTTTTGATGTAAATCTTCACGGGAGTAGTGCCGGCATAGCCTTCTACGTCAGCAGCCAGCGTGGTGGTATTCACCACAGTCATACCGTCTTCCTTAGTAACGACCTGCTCGGCAGGTGTCAGGCTCATGAACACGACGGCCATAACCAACAAGGAAGAAGTATGCAAAATGGTTCTTTTCTTCATATTTATTACTTATGGATTACGTTATTTTAGTTTCTTTTCTTACGAGTCAGCTCAACCAAACGTCCCATCTGGTTGGGGATGCGAATCTGCTGCGGGCACTTGCTCAGGCACTCGCCACAGTCCTGGCAGCGATTGGCGCGTTTCTCCAGGGGGATGGCCGCCTGATAGGCCTCCACATAGGCTTTCTGGCGCTCGGCATAGTCAGCCGCAGTGGTATCTGGCAGGGGCAACATCTTGTCGGTGACGGCCTTGTTGTAGAAGGCGAAGTTGCCTGGGATGTCCACACCATAGGGGCATGGCATGCAGTAGGCACAAGTGGTGCAACCGATGGTGGGGAAACCGGCCATCTGGTCGGCGATGCGGGCCAACAGTTCGTTCTCCTTTGCCGTACAAGGCTCCAGGGGCGAGAAGGTGGCTACGTTGTCCTCCATGTGGTCCATGCGGTTCATGCCACTCAGTACGGTGAGCACATTCTCGTGCGAGCCTACCCAGCGGAAGCCCCAGCGGGCAGGTGAATCATCGGGACGGGCGGCATGCAACTGAGTGCTGATGTCCTCAGCCACATTGGCCAGGGCACCACCTCTGATTGGTTCCATGATGACACACTGTATGCCCAGTTTGTCGAGCCTGTTGTAGAGGTACTCGGCATCGGCATCACCGCCACGACGCTTTCCGCCACGGGCATGGCGCCAATCGAGATAGTTCATCTGAATCTGCACAAAGTCCCAATGGTACTCGTCGTTGTGGTCGAGCAGATAGTCGAAAGCGGAAACATCGCCATGATACGAAAAGCCGAGATGGCGGATGCGTCCGGCCTCACGCTCCTTCAGGAGGAAATCGAGCATACCGTTGTCGATGAAACGGTTACGCAGGTTCTCCACCCCTCCCCCACCGATGGCATGCAGGAGGTAGTAGTCGATGTACTCGACCCGAAGTTTGCGAAACGAGTTCTCGTACATCCCCTTCGACTTCTCGAAAGGCCACGTCTGCGGGTTCTGGTTAGAGAGTTTCGTTGCCACGAAGTATTTCTCGCGAGGATAGCGGCTGAGCGTGCGTCCTGTGACGTCCTCGTTTTGACCGCCGCCATACATGGGAGCCGTGTCGAAGTAGTTGACACCGTGGGCTATGGCATAGTCCACCAGCCGGTCCACCTCTTCCTGTTCACGCGGCAGGCGCATCATGCCGAAGCCCAGCAGGGAAACCTTCTCGCCGGACCCGTTTTGCGTGCGATAGGTCATGGCAACAGATTCGGATGCAGTCTCTTTCTTTGCTTTCTTCTTGTCGTCGAAGGGGGCGGCTACGGCGCCAAAAGGTTCTGCCAGCATCATCGCGGCAGCCGAGAATGAACCCATTCCCACCCGTTTCAGGAACGAGCGGCGATTCATGTCGTTAGGAGCATTGTCTTTCATATTCCGTATGCTTTTATGTTTAGGGTTGGACACCATTTCCCAGGAAAGGTTTATTCCTTATGATTTATTTCTGAAAGAAGGTGTACCCCAAAAACAATATCAATACAACGGATTTCATGAGGCCGTGCAGGGTAAAGAAAAGCTATCTACGGCACGTTCTTCACCATCAAGGAGCGTGGCAACTGGCAAGACCCGATGTTCTTTGCCATGTCTGCCTATATCTACCGCATTGACGAGGGCTTGCAGTT
>CACZRZ010000039.1 GCA_902783655.1 uncultured Bacteroidales bacterium | reverse complement strand
GGTTAATGATTTACACGTGTGGCAGTTTTGTTGCAGTTTTGTTGCAGTTTTGTTGATGTCTTTGGGTCACACTTATCGTTGCTCTGTATGGTGGCCGATGCGTCGCATATGCCGAAACGACGCGTCGTATGAGGTCGTGCCATGTATGGCACAAACTTGTGCCACGTATGGCATACGCTTGTGCCACGCATGGCACAAACCGAAGCGTCGCCTTGCTCGTTCATGGGCATGGTGTGGCGGACGTTGGTGCGGGCAGCGGCCTGTCTCTTGATGTCCGGACGGATGTGTTAATTGCAAAGCTTTCATCGTAAAAAGTTGCACAGTCGGCAAAAAATAGTTATCTTTGTGCACATGAAACAGATATTGTCGGTACTCTCATGGGGCCTGATTGCCGGGCTCATGAACATAGATTCCCTTGTGGCACAGCCTCGGATGGTGGTGGACACACCCCAGCAGAAGGTGGGTGAAATGTTGTGGCAGAATCCCAAAACAGTGACGTTCAATTTCCAGAACAAGGGTAACCAGTCGTTGGTTATCCGTGATGTCCATCCCTCGTGCGGATGCATCAAGGTGGACTATCCGAAAGAGGTGTCCGCAGGCGGGAAGGGAACGATAAAGGCAACCTACGACGCTGGAATGTTGGGTACGTTCCATCGTGAACTGGCCGTGTACACGAACGTTCAGGACGAGCCTTATTACCTGACCTTCCAGGGCCGCGTGGTGGAGTCGGCACTCGACTACGACGGAGACTTCCCCATAGACCTGGGCAGTGTGCGCCTGAGTTCTAACTACGTGGAGTTCGACGATGTGAACAAGGGCGACCGGCCCGTCGTGGAACTGCAGGTGGTCAACATGGAACACGGGACTTATACGCCGCAACTGATGCATCTGCCCAATTATCTGACAGCTGAATACATCCCAACGGATATCCAGCCGGGGCGCGTGGGCAAGATACGCCTGACGCTGGACAGTGAGAAACTCTTCCTGGACGGACTGAACCAGACGAGCCTGTACCTGGCCCGCTACATGGGTGACAAGATAGGTGAGCAGAACGAAATTGTGGTCTCGGCCGTATTGTTGCCGGCCTTCCGCGACCTGACTCCCGAACGCTTGGAGACGGCTCCACACATCGTGTTGATGGATGGTAATGACTTGATTGAGGAGGAGACCACGATGGTGATGGACCCAAAGAAGAAGACGACGTCGAAAACCCTCAACGTGACGAACATTGGCGAAGAAACACTGACCGTCAGTGCCGTGCAGGTGTTCAACCGTGCGATGACGGTGAGCCTGGGTGACCGCAACATTCCGCCTCATGGGACGACGAAACTGAAGATTACGCTCGATGCCAAGGAACTGCGCCGTGCCAAGAACGGCCCGCGCCTGCTGCTCATCAGCAACGACCCACGGCATGCCAAGACTGTGTTGAACATAAATGTAGAATGATATGGAGCATCCGGAGAATAGTGAGGAATACAAGGGACTGACCGTGAACAGCGGGGTGGGACCTGTGTCGATAGTGAACCCGTATCTGAAACGCGGACGTTTTGCCCGTCGCCGACTGACGGCAGACGACTACGTGGAGGGCATACTGAAGGGTGACTCTGCCATATTGGGACAAGCCGTGACACTGGTGGAAAGTACTAATCCCGAGCACCAGCAGGTGGCGCAGGAGGTCATCGAGAAATGTCTTCCCCACAGCGGTAAGTCGGTGCGCATAGTCATCAGCGGCGTGCCTGGGGCAGGCAAGAGCACCAGCATCGACGAGTTCGGCATACATGTGCTGAAGCAGTATGGCGGCAAGCTGGCCGTGCTGGCCATCGACCCCAGTTCGGAACGTACGAAGGGAAGCATCCTGGGCGACAAGACCCGCATGGAGAAACTCTCCGTTCATCCCGATTCGTTCATCCGTCCCAGTCCCTCTGCAGGTTCGCTGGGCGGTGTGGCTCGCAAGACCCGCGAGACCATCATCCTCTGTGAGGCCGCCGGTTACGACAAGATATTCGTGGAGACGGTGGGCGTGGGACAGAGCGAGACGGCCTGCCACTCGATGGTCGACTTCTTCCTGCTCATACAGTTGGCCGGTACGGGCGACGAGTTGCAGGGCATCAAGCGAGGCATCATGGAAATGGCGGACGGCATCGTCATCAACAAATGCGACGGAAACAATGTGGAGAAGTGCCAATTGGCAGCCAACCACTTCCGCAATGCCCTCCACCTGTTCCCGCCCACGGAGAGCGGATGGATGCCTAAAGTGTTGTGCTACTCAGGCTTCTACGGACTGGGTATCAAGGAAGTATGGGACATGATATATGAGTACGTCGATTTCGTGAAGAAGAACGGGTACTTCGAATATAGGCGCAACGAGCAGGCCAAGTACTGGATGTACGAGACCATCAACGAACACCTTCGCAATAACTTCTATCAGAATCAGACGATAGAAGATATGCTGAAGCTGTCGGAACAAAGCGTGTTGCGGGGAGAAAAAACGTCATTCGTGGCTGCCAAGCAACTGCTCGACACGTACTTTGCACTCCTCCATTAGCCAGGTGGGGGTGCTGGTGGCGCCACATATACCAACGGAATCACATTCTGTCAGCCAACGGGGTTCTATCTCGTTGGCTGCACTTATCATATAACTATGGGGATTGACGCGCTGGCACTCGCTGAAGAGGACGCGCCCGTTTGACGACTTCTTGCCACAGACGAAAAGCACCAGGTCGTGGCGCGAGGCAAACTCGCGGATGTGGGGCATGCGGTTGGCCACCTGGCGACAGATGGTGTCGTAGTAGCGGAAGGTGGCCTGCGGCTGGATGTGCTGTTGGATGTATTCCACGATGTGGCGGAATTCGTCGAGGGGTTTGGTGGTCTGGCTGTAAAGACAGATGTCGCGACTGAAGTCGAGACTGACGACATCCTCTGGCTTTTCGATGACAATGGCCGTTCCTTCGGTCTGTCCCACCAGTCCGAGCACCTCGGCGTGGCCGGGCTTGCCGAAGATGACAATCTGCTTCGTGTGGTTGGGGTCGGCGTCGTATTCGCGTTTGATGCGTTCCTGCAAGTGCAGGACGACAGGACAGGTGGCATCGATAATTTCGATATTGTTCTCCTGGGCCTGTTGATAGGTCTGTGGCGGTTCGCCGTGTGCACGGAGCAGTACGGTGGCATCGTGCAACTGGTTGTATTCGTCGTGCCCGATGGTGATGAGTCCCATCTGCTGCAGCCGGTCGCACTCCATGGAGTTGTGCACGATGTCGCCCAGGCAATACAACGGATGGGCACTGCCCTGCAGTACCTCCTCGGCCTTTCCGATGGCGCGTGTCACACCGAAACAGAATCCGCTTCCCTGGTCAATCTCTACCTTCAATTGTGAATTGTGAATTATGAATTATGAATTGCGTGCTCGTAGGCACGAATTAGCCATTGCTTCTGTTCTTCGATGGTCAGGTGGCTGTTGTCCAGTACCAGCGCATCGTCGGCTTGGCGCAGGGGACTGATGTCGCGGTGGGTGTCGATGTAGTCGCGTTCCTCCACGTTGCGGAGAATCTCCTGCATGTCGCACTGCTCGCCCTTGGCTGTCAGTTCGTCAAAGCGGCGCTGGGCGCGAATCTCGGCACTGGCCGTCACGAAAATCTTCAGCTCGGCATTGGGGAATACGGTGGTGCCGATGTCACGTCCGTCCATGATGATGCCGCCCTGCTGCCCCATGCGCTGCTGTTGGCGCACCATTTCCTCGCGTACAAAACCCAATGCCGCGATGGGGCTCACGTGGTTGCTCACTTCCAGGGTGCGGATGCGATCCTCCACGCGTGTACCATTAAGATAAGTATCGGGGCGTCCGCGTTCGGGGTTGAACTGGAACGAGATTTCGATGTTCTTCATCTCCTGCTTCAGTCGTTCCTCGTCGATGTGTCCGTCCTGTATGATGTGGTTGTCCAGTGCGTACAAGGTAACGGTGCGATACATGGCTCCGCTGTCGACATAAACGTATCCGATTTCGCGGGCCAGGTCCTTGGCCATTGTGCTCTTTCCGCACGATGAGTAGCCGTCGATGGCAATGGTAATCTTCTTCATAGTATTTCCTTTTATATATTCAGTTCTCAAAGGCTATAGCTCACACTCACGGCCAGGGTGGGGGCGCTGACGTGGTACTTGGCATAGGCCAGTCCGAGTTTGAAGCCCTTGATGTTGAGGCCGGCACCGAAGGTCAGACCTGCTGCATGGCTGCTGCCTGCCGCCTTCATCTCATAGGCACGGCGGAAGTTGTAGCCTGCGGCAACGTAGAACTGCTCGGTGGGTATGATGTCGATGCCCAGGTCGAAGTGGTTCATCAGAATGTTGCCGCCTTTGGGTTCCTTGCCTACGTGATGGTAGTACTTCTTGCTCCATCGGGTAAGGTCGACTATAGTAAAGGTGAATCGTATGGGGGCATGTCCCAGACTCTTGGAGAAACCCAGTTGGAGGTCGAAGGGCAGTCGTTCGTGATGGTCGCCGTATGCCTTCAGTTGTCCGCCCAGATTGGCAGCAACGGCCGATACCGAAAAATCGTTGTCGGCATCGTAGTAGTTCAATCCCAGGTCAACAGCCAGTCCCACAGAACTGTAGTCTCCCAGTTTCGAATAGATGAACTTGCCCGTGGCACCACCCACCCAGCGTTCACTCAGGTTGTAGCAGTACATGCCACTGATGGCCATGTCCAAGGCATGCATGTCACCGACAACCTCGCCGCTTTCCAACGTCTCCTTCATCTTACCATATCCTACGAACTGCACACCTGTGCCCCATGTGCCGCGCTCGCCCTGCGCACGTACGAAGGCCGCACTGCCCGTCTTCGAGCCGCGCATGTAGGTCATGAAGTTCAGATTCATGGAGTTGCTGCTGACGTTGGCCATCTGAGCAGGATTCTGGAAGATGAGCGAAGCATCGTCTTCGATGGTGGAAATGTTGCGCCCGCCCAGTGCCATGCTGTGTGCCGAGGTGGGCAGACCAAGGAAATTGAACACACTGGTGCTTTCCTGCCCCCATGTGGAGACAGAAAATATCAGGACTAAAACGAAGATAATCGGCCAGCGTGTCATCATAATTTGTTTTTGCGCTCCAAAGGTACGTTTTTTTTACCTGTTAAACGCTAAAAGTGGGTCAAAAGTTGTGTCAGAAGCGTAAAAAAGTGTAAAATGCAAAAAAAAATCCCGAAAGAGGGGACGTAAATGAAAAAAATGTGTTACATTTGTTCCCGAAGAATGAAAATTAACACAAATCTATATGGAAAACGTAGAGAACAGAACCATCAATGATGAACTACAGGGTCAGTCGTGGACCAGTTTGCTTATTGGTTACGTACTTGTTCTGGCCGCTATCTTTGTGGCTTTTGAATGGACCCAGCGTGAGATTAAGATTGATGAGAGTAATGAACCCATCTACGACATGGCTGTCGAAGAGGACATGATTCCCATCACCAAGCAAGAACAGCCCATGCAGGCTCCCCCTCCACAGGCCGCTCCCATGACACCCGAAATTCTGGATGTGGTGGATAATGAGGAAGAACTTGTCGAGGAAGAAATCCAGACTACTGAGGAAGTTAACCAGAGTATTGTTACGACTCCGGGTACGGGTGCTCCCACTGCAGTAGTTGCCGGTCCTCCTGCTCCCGTGGTTGAGGAAGTCGATGACGACCGCATCCTTGACGTACCTGAGGAGAGCGCAGAATTCCCCGGCGATGTCTATGCATGGCTGAACAAGAACATCAAGTATCCTCCCATCTGCCAGGAGCAGAATATCCAGGGCCGTGTATCTGTTCAGTTCGTCATCAACAAAGACGGTTCTATCGTCGATGTCAAGGTGCTCCGTTCGCCCGACGAGCATCTGTCGAAGGAAGCCGAACGTGTCGTAAAGGCTATGCCTAAGTGGAAGCCTGCCCGTCAGGGTAACAAACCTGTGCGTATGCGTTATGTGCTCCCCGTTATGTTCAAGTTGAGCTAACAATCGGAACGAATAATGAGGCTGCCTGACCACGGCAGCCTTTTTTGATGAACTCCATACCTTATATAATAAATATATGTATAAAAGCACACAACTTCTGGAACTGGTGAATAAGGCACTGGATGCCCTGCCTTACGACCGTCAGCCTGCCGAACTATATGAGCCCATCCGTTATGCCCTGTCGCTGGGTGGCAAACGCATACGCCCTGTGCTGATGCTTATGGCCTACAACCTTTATCGCGAGAATCCCGAGCATATCATGATGCAGGCACTGGGGTTGGAGACGTACCACAACTTTACACTGTTGCACGACGACCTGATGGACCGTGCCGACGTGCGTCGCGGACAGCCCACCGTGCACCGTAAATGGAACGATAATCAGGCCATCCTGAGCGGAGATACCATGTTGGTGCTGGCCTATCAGCGCGTGGCTCAGTGCAGCCCCAGACTTCTCCCGAAGGTGTTGGACCTGTTTGTTACCACTACGCTGGAGATAGATGAAGGACAACAACTGGACATTGATTTTGAGACTCGCAACGATGTCACGGAGGAGGAATACATCGAGATGATTCGGCTGAAAACGAGTGTCCTGTTGGCTTGTGCATTGAAGATGGGTGCCATGTTGGCCGAAGCTCCTGACAGCGATGCCAGTCTGCTCTACGACTTCGGTGAACAGATAGGACTGGCCTTCCAACTGCAGGACGACTACCTTGACGTGTATGGCGACTTCAAAGTCTTTGGCAAGCGTATCGGTGGCGACATCCTGTGTAACAAGAAGACCTATATGCTTATCAATGCCCAGTTGCGCGCTAATGAGCAACAGCGTAGCGAACTGGAACGTTGGCTTGCAGCCACCGAATACGATGAGGAGGAGAAAATCCAGGCTGTTACCCGTCTGTACGACGAAATAGGTATTCCTCAGTTGGCACGACAGAAGATAGAGTACTACTATGCGCTGGCTGCACAGAGCCTGGCAAAGGTCAATCTGCCCGAGGAACGCAAACGTCTCCTGTGGCAGTACGCCCAGCAGATGCTTAACCGCCAAAGTTAATTCTCCACACAGCGAGCGTAGCCCCTTCTGGGCGTTCGATTGCTTCATTTTTAACTTTTAATTTTTAATTTTTAATTTTTAATTTTGATAGACACCCACAGCCATATATATGGTCCAGAGTTCGACGAAGATCGCGAACAGGTGATACTCCGCGCCCGTGAGGCAGGGGTAGAGATGGTGTTGCTGCCTAACATCAATGCTGAGACCATAGCCCCGATGCTTGCCCTCTGTGAGGAGTATCCTGGCTATTGTTATCCCATGATGGGACTCCATCCCGAGGATGTTCGCGACGATTACAGGCAGGTCTTGGATTCCATGTGGCAATGTCTGCAAGCGCCGAAACATCCCTACATTGCCATCGGTGAGGTGGGACTCGACTTCTACTGGGACGAGACCTATCGCCAGCAGCAGTTGGACGCCTTCGAGCAACAGGTGTGCTGGGCTCGTGACTTGAACCTCCCCTTGGTCATACACAGCAGGAAATCGCACCATGAACTTGTAGAAGTAATGGAACGTCATCGTTCCGAGGGCTTGCGCGGCATCTTCCATTGTTTTGGCGGAACGCTCGAAGAAGCGCATGAGCTACTCTCCTTCCCAGGCTTTGTGCTGGGAATCGGTGGTGTGCTCACCTACAAAAAATCATCCCTTCCCGATGTCTTGCGCGAGGTTCCGTTGGATAGGGTAGTGGTGGAGACCGATGCCCCAGATTTGGCTCCAGTACCCCATCGGGGAAAGCGTAACGAAAGTGCCTATGTCGCCCACACTTTGCGTCGACTGGCGGAAGTTTATCAAATTACCCCTTCGGAGGTCGATAAAGTGACCACAGAAACGGCAAAATACGTCTTTGGTTTGGCCTAAGTGGTGCAGAAAGAAGCAAAATCGTAAAAAAAAGAATAATTTTATGCCGGAAATCGTGCTTAGTTCACTTTTTTTTCGTAACTTGCACTCCGATTAAGGGTGCATGCGGCAGAATATGCCTATAAATGTACCATTGGGAGAGATGCTCGAGTGGCTGAAGAGGCACGCCTGGAAAGCGTGTAACCGTCAAAAGCGGTTCCGGGGTTCGAATCCCCGTCTCTC
>CACZRZ010000038.1 GCA_902783655.1 uncultured Bacteroidales bacterium | reverse complement strand
GACTTGATCTTCACCATCCTGTTCTTCTTCATGATTGTAACCACCATGCGTGAGGTTACGTTGAAGGTTAAGTTTGTAGTACCTGCCGGTACGGAACTCGAGAAACTCGAAAAGAAGTCTGCTGTGTCGTTTATCTACGTAGGCCCTCCTACCGACCAGTTACGTGCACAGTACGGTAGTTCGACACGTATCCAGTTGAACGACCGCTATGCTGAACCCAGCGAGGTGATGGACTTCATCTATCAGGAGCGTCAGTCCATGTCGGACCAGTCTGCTCAGGTAGTGTCCATCAAGGCTGACCAGAAGACCCAGATGGGATACATCACCGACATCAAGGAGGTGCTGCGCCGCTCATGGGCTCTGAAGGTTAACTACTCCTCTACGCACCGTAACTAACAAATTACACTTCTGAATACTATTGAAGGGGGATGTGTCACATGACGCATCCCCTTTTTTTACTTCATTTTGGTGCACCTCCTTTATATATACTTTACTTGGTTGGAGCGAATTTCAGCTATTTGAATACCGATGTCAGTTAATCCACCATTTGTGTTTAACCCGAATCGTTCATTCGGATTGATGTCAGATTAGTATTTGTTTCGAGCAGGTTGTTCATATTGCCATCGCAGGCGCAGTGGACTACGGCGAGACGGCAATGTGGACAAGATGCCGGAAGAAGTGCTGAGATGACTTCGATAGCCCATAAAACATCCAAATAACTCTTCCTTGTTGGGCTAATGACCGATTCGGGTTCAATTATTCTGTGGTTTGTGTGGCTGTTTCGTTTTTAATTTGTATCTTTGTAGGGTAATAAAGTAAAATGTGATGTTATTAGACGAATTAGACAAGGAAATTCTTAATCTTATTGCCAGCGATGCCAAAATACCCTTTTTGGAAGTCGCTCGCAAGTGTAATGTATCGGGGGCTGCCATACACCAGCGTATGCAAAAGCTCACGTCAATGGGTGTCATTAAGGGTTCACAGTATCTGTTCGACCCTGAGAAGGTGGGCAATGGCACATGTGCCTTTGTGGGGCTGTTGCTGTGCGACCCGTCCGACTCCGATCGTGTGGTTTCGGAACTGGTAAAGGTTCCAGAAATAGTGGAATGTCATTTCACGACGGGCAATTACGACCTGTTTATCAAGATATATGCCCACGACAACGCCCATCTGCTGAGTATCATCCACGATAAGTTGCAACCCATTGGCATCCAGCGTAGCGAGACGATGATTTCGTTCTACGAACCTATCAATCGCCAGATGCCTATTCTCACGAACGAATGATTACTCTGATTGCTGCCGTTGCACGCAATCGTGCCATTGGTTACCAGAACAAGTTGTTGTACTGGTTGCCCAACGACCTGCGACGTTTCAAGTCGCTGACCACAGGTCACACCATCATCATGGGCCGCCGTACTTTTGAGTCCTTGCCCAAGGGCGCCCTGCCTAATCGTCGTAACATTGTCCTTACCCGCAGCATAGCCGCATTACCTGGTGCTGAGACGTTCCCTACGCTCGAATCAGCCCTTTCGGCCTGTCGTTCTGATGAGAAAGTGTTCATCATCGGCGGTGCCAGCGTATATCGGCAGGCTTTGCCCTTGGCCGACCGCCTTTGCCTGACGGAAATCGATGATGTTCCTGTTGATGCCGATGCTTTCTTCCCCGATTATTCTGATTGGCAGGTAGAATCCGTCGAGGAGCACGAACCCGACGAGCGCCATGCCTATCGTTACCGCTTCATCGACTACGTGAGAGCAAATGATGGACATCAAGAGGCAGGCCAAATGGTAAATGGTAAATGGTAAATCGTAAATGGTAAATCGAAAATGAAACAATATCTCGACCTCCTGCAACGCATCCTCGATGAAGGTGTTACCAAAGGTGACCGCACCGGTACCGGCACCATCAGCATTTTTGGTCATCAGATGCGATTCGACCTTTCACAAGGTTTTCCCCTTCTCACTACTAAGAAGGTGCACCTGAAGAGTATCATCTACGAACTGTTGTGGTTCCTTCAGGGCGACACCAATGTCCATTACCTGCAGGAGCACGGTGTGCGCATATGGAACGAGTGGGCCGATCCGGTTACGGGTGACTTAGGCCACATCTATGGATATCAGTGGCGCTCTTGGCCCGACTACAATGGTGGCTTCATCGACCAGATACAGCAGGCTGTGGACGACATCAAGAACAATCCCAACAGTCGGCGTATCATCGTTTCGGCATGGAATGTTGCCGACATCGACAACATGAACCTGCCACCTTGCCACGCCTTCTTCCAGTTCTACGTCTCCCCTCCTTCGGAGAATCAAGGTGGGGCAGGTCGTCTGTCGTTGCAACTCTATCAGCGCAGTGCCGATTGTTTCCTTGGAGTTCCCTTCAACATCGCTTCGTATGCCCTTTTGTGCATGATGATGGCTCAGGTCTGCGGCCTCGAGCCCGGCGACTTCATCCACACCACAGGAGACACACATATCTATACGAACCATCTCGATCAGGTGCATCTTCAGCTCATGCGCACCCCGCGTCCACTGCCTCGTATGATTATCAATCCTGACGTGAAGAATATCTTCGACTTCCAGTACGAGGACTTCCAACTCGAAGGCTACGACCCGTGGCCGGCCATCAAGGGAGAGGTGTCGGTATAAGGCTCCCTCCCCAATCCCTCCCCGTGGGCGAAGGTGTAAATACTGTCATAAAGATTGTATTTAAGTGAAGTGTAAGAATATTCAAATAAAAAAGGAAACTACTCCCCTCCCTCGGGAGGGGCGAGGGGACGGTACGGGTCTTCTTCCCCCTGATTTTATGGCTTTGATGCGCTCGCATTTGGGCGAAGCCCAGGCGGAGGCATTGTTCGAGGGGCTTGGTCAGTCACCTACGGTTGCCGTACGTTTCAATCCCCGCAAGATATCCCATCTTACCCTGAATCAGGAGGCACTTGGCGACCCT
>CACZRZ010000037.1 GCA_902783655.1 uncultured Bacteroidales bacterium | reverse complement strand
TGGCCACACGCAGCATCTTGGAGCGTGTCTTCAGGAGTGTCCGTTCAAATTCTATCCGTGTCATCTATTTATATAACGCACGACACCACGAAATGTTAAGTCGAAATTATTCTGCAACCATGAATAATCCCTTATAGACTGCAAAAATAGGTGAAATATCCTGCATCTCCAAATTACAATGTGAGAAATACTGCAAAAACATTTGCGTTTTCGCTCACTTAATCGTACCTTTGAGCTATGCTCTTAGGTACTCACGCTCGGAAAACTGCAAAAACATTTGCGTTTTCGCTCACTTAATCGTACCTTTGTTGTCGAAAACATTAAATGATAACATTATGCGAGTAGCAATTGTGGGTGCCAGCGGCGCCGTAGGACAAGAATTTCTGAGAGTGCTCGACGAGCGTAACTTCCCCATGGACGAACTGCTGTTGTTCGGCAGCCAGCGCAGTGCGGGAACAAAGTACACCTTCCGTGGCAAGGAAATAGAAGTGAAGTTGTTGCAGCACAACGACGACTTCAAGGGCGTGGACATCGCCTTCACCAGTGCCGGAGCAGGCACCAGCCGCGAGTTTGCCGAGACCATCACCAAGCACGGAGCCGTGATGATTGACAACTCATCGGCCTTCCGCATGGACGAGGATGTGCCCCTGGTGGTGCCCGAGTGCAATGCCGAGGACGCACTGAACCGCCCCCGAGGCATCATTGCCAATCCCAACTGCACCACCATCATGATGGTCGTTGCCCTGCAGGCACTGGAGAACATCAGTCACATCCGCCGCATACATGTGGCCTCGTATCAGGCTGCCAGCGGTGCCGGAGCGGCTGCTATGGCAGAGCTGTACGAACAGTATCGTCAGGTCCTGGCCGGCGAGAAACCTACCGTTGAGAAGTTTGCCTACCAGTTGGCCTTCAACGTCATCCCCCAAATCGACGTCTTCACCGACAACGGCTACACCAAGGAGGAGATGAAGATGTACAACGAGACGAAGAAGATCATGCACACCGATGCCGACTGCTCCGCCATGTGCGTCCGTGTGCCCTCTCTGCGTTGCCACAGCGAAAGCGTTTGGGCCGAGACGGAACGTCCCGTAAGTGTTGAGGAGTTCAAGGAAGCCGTCCGCAACGGCAAGGGCCTGCAACTGGAGGACGACCCCCAGAACAAGATTTATCCCATGCCGCTGTTCCACGAGAACTGCGACGATGTCTTCGTGGGCCGCATCCGCAAGGACCTGGCCAACCCCAACGGCATCACCTTCTGGCTCGTATCTGACCAGATAAAGAAAGGTGCTGCCCTGAATGCCGTGCAGATTGCAGAGTATTTGATTAAAGTGGGGAACATCAAGTAGACTTAGCCTTTAGCCAAATCATTATATCATGAAAAAACTCTTTTTGCTGGTGCTTCTGGCCGTCATGGGAATCCATGCGGAGGCACAAAACGTGAGTGTTAGCAAGGCGCGTTTCCAGAAAGGCGACGACCTGAGTTGGGCAAAGCCTGAACTGAACGATGCCGCATGGGCTGAGATTGACATGACCAAGAACTGGGACGAACAGGGTTATGCCATCAACGAGGCCTACGGCTGGTATCGCGTTCACCTGAACATCCCCAGCAGTCTGCTGAAGGGTGCCGACCAACAGAAGATTGTGGTGCTCGACCTGCCCAAGGCCGACGACACCGACGAATGCTATCTGAACGGCAAACTGATTGGTAAGACGGGCCGCATGCCGGGCGACAAGGGCGGATACAGTTCCGCATGGAGCCGCGTACGCAGCTATCCCGTCGATGTCAAGAGCGGCGGAATCCGCTGGGACAAGGACAATGTGATTGCCATCCGCGTGTATAACGGCGGCGAGCCCGGCGGCCTGTTCGACAGACCGCTCAAGGTGCGTGTGCCGAATGCTATGGAGGGACTCTCCATGCACTTCACAGACGTCAACGACGGACAGGCCCACTGCGACGTAGAACTCCACAATGCCTATCCATTGTCGCCAAGCGGCACACTCAACGTCACCGTCACCGACCGCGAGACAGGTGCCAAGATTAGCAACATCTCCAAGAAACTGTCTCCCAAGCAGGGCAAGCCCCTGCGCATAAGCGTGCCTTACGACAAGAAGAAGACATGCCTGCTGACAGCCACCTTCACCGACGCCAAGACGGGCAAGACCATCAGTCAGCGACTGCCGCTGAAATACATCCTGACACCTGCCGCGCCGGCCTCACCGCGCTTCAACGGTGCTCCGCTTTTCGGTGTACGTCCAAACTCCCCCGTCATCTATCGCTTCCCCGTCTCGGGTGAGCGTCCCATGAAGTTCAAGGCCGACAATCTGCCTGCCGGGCTGAAGCTCTCGGAGAGCGATGGCGTGCTGAGCGGTAAGATAAGCCGCCCGGGCGACCTCACCTTCACGGTGACGGCAGAGAATGCCAAGGGCAAGGCCTCGCAGAAGTTCACACTGAAGGTGGGCGACCGCATGATAGCACTGACTCCCCCCATGGGTTGGAACTCGTGGAACTGCTGGGCACTGAGTGTGTCGCAGGAGAAGGTGATGTCCTCGGCACAAGCGCTCATCGACAAGGGACTGGCCGACTACGGTTACTGCTACATGAACATCGACGACGGCTGGGAGGCTGCCAAGCGCAATCCCGACGGCACCATCGGCGTGAACGAGAAATTCCCCTCCATGAAGGCCCTGGGCGACTGGCTCCACGAGCGCGGACTGAAGTTTGGCATCTACTCGTCGCCAGGCGACTACACCTGTGGAGGCTATCTGGGTTCGATTGACCATGAACTGCAGGATGCCGAATCGTACAACAGCTGGGGTATCGACTACCTAAAATACGACTGGTGCGGCTACAGCCGTGCCCATGCCAAAGAGAAGGACAAGGGCGTGGCCTCCTACATCCGTCCCTACCTGCTGATGCAGAAGTTCCTGCGCGAGCAGCCCCGCGACATCTTCTATAGCCTCTGCCAATACGGCATGGCCAACGTATGGGAGTGGGGCCACTTCGTAGATGCCAACAGCTGGCGCACCACGGGCGACATCACCGACACCTGGGGCTCGATGTACGAAATCGGCTTCCGCCGCCAGGCCGGCCTGGCACCCTACGCCGCACCTGGCCACTGGAACGACCCCGACATGCTCATCGTGGGCAAGGTGGGATGGAGCAGCAACCTGCGCGACAGCCGTCTGACACCCGACGAACAGTACACCCACATCACCCTGTGGACCCTGCTGGCATCGAACATGCTCATCGGCTGCGACATAGCCCAGATGGACGACTTCACCGTCGGACTGCTTTGCAACCATGAGGTTAACCTCATCAATCAGGACATACTCGGCAAGCAGGCCGACCGCACCCTGAAGCAGGGCGACATCGAAGTCTGGACGCGTCCGCTCTCCGACGGCGGCACCGCCATTGGCATCTTCAACGTAGGCGACCAGGACCAGAAGGTCGATATGAAGGCCCTCGTTCCCGATGTGGCCAAGGCCCGCTCCGTCCGCGACTTGTGGCGCCAGAAGGACCTCTCTGCCGGAGAGCTCTCCTGCACCATTCCCACTCACGGTTGCCGCTACCTGAAGGTTACCAACTAAATAGCGCGAGCCTGGCGGAACTTAACAGAGTGCCGTCCAGGTGAAAAGGCGTATCTTTTAGTGGGCGTTCATCGTCATGGTTTCATCGACACGTCGATTCGACTCAAACGACGTGTCGATGTACCTTTAACGACACGTCGATCAAGCTCAATCGACGCGTCGATTGAGCCCCGGCCATGCTACATGCGTGTGCACACGCATGCGCGTATATTAAAATATGGTATGGAGGCACAGCCTTCTGGGGGTGACGGTTCACGAATCTACCATCGAACGACTTTCTTCCGACCATTCTCAATATAAACGCCTCGTTCCGGTTTACGGGACAGGCGACGGCCCTGAAGGTCGAACAACCTACAATCCGACCATTTACGATTTATCATTGTCTCGCCTATAGGG
>CACZRZ010000036.1 GCA_902783655.1 uncultured Bacteroidales bacterium | reverse complement strand
GTCGATGTCGATGGTGTGGGTGCAGACGGAGTCGAGGAAGTGACGGTCGTGACTGACGACGAGCACTGTCTGTTCGAACTCCGAGAGGTATTGTTCAAGCCACTGAACGGTATCGAGGTCGAGGTCGTTGGTGGGCTCGTCGAGCAACAAGTTGTCGGGATTGCCAAACAGGGCCTTGGCCAGCATCACACGAACCTTCTCCTTACCCGAGAGTTCGCCCATCAACTGGTAGTGCTTGGCCTCCTTGATGCCCAGACCCGAGAGCAGGGCAGCGGCATCGCTTTCGGCTGTGTAGCCGCCCATCTCTGCAAACTTATCTTCCAGTTCGGCAACGCGAATGCCGTCGTCGTCCGAGAAGTCGGCCTTTGCATAGAGAGCTTCGCGTTCCTTCATCACCTCCCACATTGTGGTGTGTCCCATCAGGACAGTGTTCAGGACGGTCTCCTGGTCATACTGGAAGTGGTCCTGCGAAAGTACGGAAAGGCGTTCGCCCGGGCCCAGTTCAATAGTTCCCTTGTTGGGCTCCAGCTCACCGCTGATAGCCTTCAGCAAGGTGGATTTACCGGCACCATTGGCACCGATGACACCGTAGATGTTGCCCGGTGTGAACTTGATATTTACATCTTTGTAGAGTACACGTTTGCCAAACTGAATGGCTAAATTCGAAACTGTAATCATAACCAAATACGACCCCATCCCCTATCCCCTCCCGAGGGAAGGGCGTATATAATATTAGGAGCCTGAGGACTTTTTTATTATTATATCGTGTATTATTTTATTATTTTCAATAGTTCAAAATCCGTTCGTCTTTGTTTGTATCCACGCTCCTCCCTTGGGAGGGGATAGGGTGTGGCATCATTTCTCAAGCGAACTGGAGACAAATTGGAACGGCAGCAGGTCCTTGACCGTCTGAACCACATGGGTTCCGCCTGCACCATAGAGCAGGACACGCATGGGATGCTGGTAACGGTCTTCCACCTCCAGCATTACTTGGCGGCAGGCGCCGCAGGGCGAGATGGGCTCGGGATAGAAGTGCCCGTTGGCCCAGGCTGCAATGGCAATGGCCTGAACGGGCAGGTCGGGGTGCATGTGCTGGGCATGGAAGATGGCCGTCCTTTCGGCACAAAGTCCCAACGGGTAGGAGGCATTCTCCTGATTGCTGCCCGTAACGATTTCACCGTTCTGCAGGCGCAAGGCTGCCCCCACCTTGAACTTAGAATACGGGGAATAACTGCTCTGCGTAGCCTTTTTGGCAGACTCTATGAGCTCGCGGTCGTCAGCACTGAGTTCGCTGTCCTGATAGACGCAAACCTCGCTCTTAATCTCGTACTTTTCCATAATGCAGCATCATAATTTCTGCAAAGATACAAAATAATTGTGAATTGTGCGCTCGGCATCTTTGAAAAAAGTGACACTTACGTAATATTTTTATGGAGTTAGAATTGTGAATTGTGAATTAATTCATAACTTTGCACAACGAAACAAACCGACAACACATGAAACGCACCCTATTTCTCCTTTTCATCACTTCATCACTTCTTCACTTCTTCGCTCTTCATTCCTTTTCCCAGCGTCCCAATCAGGCATACCGCGACTACATCGACCGATACCATCAGATGGCACAGGACCAGATGGCCCGCCATGGTGTTCCCGCCAGCATCACACTGGCACAGGGACTTCTGGAAAGCGCTGCCGGCCGCAGCGATCTGGCCACGAAGGCCAACAACCACTTTGGCATAAAGGTGGGTGTGGGATGGACAGGACCCTGGGTGGTGAAAAGCGACGACCGTCCAGACGACCGTTTCCGTAAATACAACTCTGTTGCCGAGAGCTACGAGGACCATTCGCAGTTTCTCCTGAAGCCACGCTATCAGAGCCTCTTCCAACTCTCGAAGACCGACTACAAGGGTTGGGCCCAAGGGCTCAAGAACTGCGGCTATGCCACCAGTCCCACCTATGCCCAGCAACTCATCAACATCATCGAAACTTACGACCTCCACCAGTACGATTCGATGCACTTTGGCCGGCACAGCGGACGCAACAGTCATCACAATGCAGCAAACACAGCCCCCGCCGTTTCGCAACCTTCGTCACGCGAACTGGCCGAACAGCAGTTCTTTGCCACCCATCCGGTGCAGGCTTGCAACAACAATTATTACATCACCGTACAACCCGGCGACAACCTGCCCACACTGTCCATGATGACAGGTGTCTCGAAGCGCAAGCTCAGGAAATACAACGAACTGCCCAAGTCCTACGTTCCCCAACCGGGCGACGTCCTCTTCCTGCAGAAGAAGCGTTCGAAGGCCGACAAATCCCTGCGTGGCATTCCCCACATCGTGCAGCCGGGCGAGTCGATGCATAGCATCGCCCAGCGCTACGGCATCCGTCTCGAAAGTCTGTATAAGCTCAACGAGCTCGCTCCCGACTACATGCCGCAGCCCGGACACATGTTGCGCCTCTACTAACGCACCAGCACCTTGCTGCGATTCACGATGTAGATGCCCCGTCGGGCAGGAATACAGGCGGAGGATTCGAGCCAGTCGGCGAAGATGGTCTTGCCGCTGAGGTCACAGACGACCACGCGCTGCGGTTTGCCCACACGGATGTTGATGCTCCCCAGTCCGCCTCGGGCTTCCAGTGTCTGCTCCGCCACGAACGAAGGCTCGCGTATGGCATCGGGCTCCGTGCTTTCGCCATAGATGAGCTGTTTGTACTCGAGCACAAACTTGCCCACGGCAACACACCGCTTATCGCTCATGTTGGCTATGAGACCGAGGCTGACGGTGGTGAGCGTATCGAGCATGAAGGTGACAGACTGACTCTCAGACAGCGGCGACCAGGCCAGTGCCTCGCTCCCCAACAGGTCGGTGACGGGCAGACGGTCGCCGACAGCAGCAGCCACGTAGGTCCCGTCGGTCAGCCAGTTGTAGTAATAGGTGTCGCCATCTCGGTCGGCCGTGAAGGTGTACTGTCCTGCGGGCAGTTCTACGGTCTGGAATATCATCATATCCTTGATGTTGCTCTCGAAGCCCGAATAGCTGTCCTCGAGGGTGAGGTAGTAGTTCTTCTCGGCATCCACGTGCCATTCGGTCAGTATGTTACCGTTCTTCACAGTGTTGAGTTGTCGCCAGGGCGATGTGGTGTTGTTCATCAGCAACTTCAGGTAACGGCTGCTGTTGGCCGGATTCACGGTGCCTCCACCCGTCTTGAACGGATGCTTGTAGTTCTTGAGGTAGTTGGCGGTGACATCCACAGAGGTTCCTCGCGTATTGAGGCAGAAGATGCCCAGACTCGTATCCCAAGCGTCGCCGTCGGGACCGAAGTTCACGCGCCGTCCCGTAAGTTCGTGTCCGGAGCGGTCAATCACGTCGCCTCTGCTTTGGTTGAAGTCGTAGTAGAGCAGCAGCGTCTCGTTGTCGGCCGGATTCTCCACGGGCGCATTGGCAATGGCCACCATATCCTTCTCAGCGAGGCTTTTGTTCCAGACGCGCAGTTCGTCGATGATGCCCTTGAATGGTCGCTCAGTGCCACCGATGGCAAACTGCTCGAGAACCGGCATGGACGATCCCGCACGGGCACTGCCGAGCCGCACGCCGTCGCGATAGAAGATGATTGTGCTCGTACGGTAGATGATGGCATAGTGGTGCCATTCGTCGCTGACGACGGTACCTGCCGGACTGACCACATTCTTGCCGCCAAGGTCCACGGAGAGTTCCCCGGTGGGTTTCACGCATATCTGCATGGTGGAGGCCTTGTCGCCGATGTGGAAACTGTTGTCGGTCACGCGACCTGGATACATCCACCAGTCGATGGTGAAGGTCTTGACGGCCTCATCGCCAAAGGGCGAAGGTGCCTGCACCAGGTCGTCCTCGCCATCGAAGTGCAGCCCCGTCTGTCCGTCGGCATTGCATACGGTGACGGCGCGCTTGCGGGTAATCTGGTCGCGGCCCTTGGCGTTGGCGACGTTCAGGGTGACATCGTAGATGCCAGGTTCGTCAATGGTGATGCTCTTGTTCTGTCCGCTGTAGCGATAAATGTCGAGCCGGCTGCTCAGGTCCCACACCCACTCTTCCGGACTGAACTTCGAGGCATCGTATAGCAGGATGGGCTGACCCTTGACGGTGACGTTGTTCTGAATCTCAAAGGCTGCCTTGGGCGCCGAAGCTTCCACGCTGACGGACTTGGTCGTGCTGACACTGCCTTCACTGTTGACGGCCGTCAGCCGTATCTCGTAAGTACCGGCAGCAGAGAACGTGGCACCGGCGTTCGTCGTCTTGACGACAGGTATGTCGGCTCCCTGGATTTCCCATTCGTAGGCGGCTGCCTCGATGGGTGTGGATGTATTGACAAACGTTACGTGCTGACCCACAACGACATCCGTCGCCGGCAAGGCAAAGTCAACGGCAGGCAGTGTGGCAGGAGCCACCTCCACCGAGTCCACCTTCTCTGCCTTCTCACCATAGAGATTGGTGGTCTGCAACTTGATGAACTGTCGGCCCGGTTGGGTAAAGACGACGACAGGTCCCACAGAACCCTCCATCGAGGGCTGTTCCGTACCCGTGAAGGTCCATGTGCGCAGCACTGTGTTCATGGCGCTCTGGTCGGTGATGTTGAATGGCTTGCCCACGATGGCCGAGGCGCTGCACTTGAAGTCGGCCTTGGTGACAGCGCTCAGCGGATTCTTCTCATTGCCCAGGGCATACGACTCCAGCGAGAATGTCTCGGCACCTATCACCTCTGCGTCGCAGTTGCCGCAGGCATCCACCAGATAGATCGGACTCCCCTCCTCACCCGTTCCGCGCGTGTCCATCTTATAATAGTGGAGCAGGTCGTCGTAAAGGGTCGGATTGGCAATGTCCTGTTGGTAGGCAGCCTTCACTTCGGATGCCTTGAGCGCACGGCTCCAGAAGCGCAACTCGTCGATATAGGCGTTCCATGGCGAGTCATAGACCTTCTTGTAGTCGGTGGTCGTGCCCTCCGTCTCGCCGATGAGCAGGCGGGCCGGTCCCTTGATGCCGTGGTGGTTGTAGTTGTTGGCCCAGGTCATGCGGTTGTTGCCATTGATGTACAGACGCGTGACAAGTCCCTCCACCACGATGGCAATGTGGCGGAAGGTGCCGGGCTTCACGGGCATGGAGTTCAGTCGGGTGTACGAACCTCCGTCCTGTCCGATTTCGATGTAGTTGTCCTTCGTAATCTTGAAGAAGTAGGTGGTGGTGTCGGCCTTGATACGAAAACCGTAGTCGTCGCCCTTCGCGTCCTTTCTGGTCCATAGCCAGAACTCGAGGGTGAAGTTCTCCAACGAACGTTCCGTCAGATGCGGTATGAGCAGTTTGGTGCCTGGCTGCAGGCTGGCAATCGTGTTCTCGTGTCCGGCATCGGGCACAAGGGGTGCAGCCACCGGGGCCGACTTCTTGCTCTCCACATCGTATCCGCCCACCTTGTAAACGGCACTCACAGCATAGCTGCCCGTCGGTTCAACGGTTGTCGACAGCGTGCCAGCCGGTGTGCTGCCGAAGAGGTCGCCGTTGCGATAGACATTGTACGTTGCAGGCACCTGGCGGCTGCCGGTCGGGGCGCTCCAGGAGAGCAGCGTCTCCGTGATGGTCAGGTTTCGCGGCTCCGGCACGGCATCGTTGCAGACGGTAGCCGTCAGCGTCGTCTTCTTGCCGCCACTGGGCACGTTCACCGGTTCCTCTATGTCGAAAGGCACCTCCACCCCATCGCGGTCCAGCGTGTAGTCGATGATGCTGGCATTGTAAATCTTGCCGCTACCTCTGCCCCACGAACGTGTTTCCACCCAGAAGAAGTACTTCAGGGGGCGCGTGAGGTCGAAGTCCCGGGTCAGGTCCGTCAGGTCGTAGCCGAACTCCATCGGCTCGGTGTGCAGTTCGCCATCAGCCCACCGGCCCAACATGGGTATTTCGGGCGCAGGCTGTGTCTGCCCACGGTTGCCGTCGCCGCAGTATTCAAAGTGTGTCAGCGCCGTCGATTTCTCGGGCTTCGTGGCATCCAGGTTTTGGGCAACGCCCACGTACAGAGCCATTTCCGAACGGCGACTGTACTCCATCGTCACCTTCAGCGTGCGCAGCGGACGGTAGTCGCGCATCACATCGTAGTACCCTGGTGTGAAGCTGTTCTCCTTGGGCCATCCCTTCACGCTGTTCGACCTCTCGTAGGGGCAGTATATGAATCCCTTGTTGGCATATCCGTCGCCCCACGAGTTGCATATAATCCATGCACCCACTTCGTTGTCGCCCTGGCTGTTTCGCGCCTCGCCGACGATGCCGTTCCCGTCGAGGTCGAACTCCACGCGGTCGTCGTATCCCACGATGGTCATGGCGTGGTTGTAGGTCTCGTTCCAGTCGGTGACATATTTCATGCCAGTGAGGCCGATGGCATCGTTCACGGCGGTCTTGGGGATGTCGCCCTCGAAGGGGCCTGCCGCCACGCCTATGCCGCAGATGCCGCCCGAGGCATAGCTCTCGTCGCCGCAACGGTTCCACAGGTAGTTCTTCACCAGCTCGCGGCCCTCCTCCGTACCACAGTTGTAGGGGAAACTGTTTCCGGAGAGGATGCGGTTGTGCATGGTCGAGAACCAACTGTCGTAGCCCTGCATCCATCCGCAGTCGTCGTCCTGGTCGTCCTGACCCGAACGGCCGTAGATGCGGCTGTATGTAGTGCCTCCATACACGGCGCAACTGGCCATGCCCACATCACGTCCCAGCCGGTCGTACCCCGTTCCGTCCGGCCCGTTGGTGTTCAGCATCCAGGGGAAGTGAGTGGCATAGCGGCGTTCGTCGCTGTCGGCAGCGGTGAATCGTGCCGTGTTTATCTGATTTGTAAACTGGTAGTAGATGCTCGACGCCGCACCGCACGACCCGCCGCTCTGGTTGATGATGGGCGGGAACGACGGATTCAGCGCATTGTTCAGGTGGTCGGGCCGTCGCTTTCCCTCGGCCTCCTGCTGTCGGATGCGTGCCGCCATGGCCCGGTAGCTCTTCATGTTGATACTGGTGGGTGTGGGAGACGGCAGGTCGGGATATTTCTCCCTGTCCCACGTTCCGGGCTGTGCCGCCATGTGGAGTGTTGCGGTCAGCGCCAATGCTGTCAAAAGGGTTTTCAGTGTTCTCATGGTTACCAGTAGCTATTATTTTTTTGTATTCTCTCAATGCTCTCTGATCATGCCATACGGCCTTTGGCCGTCACAAATTTACGCTTTTTTTCGCAATAATGTTCCCCTGTCCCCCAAAAAAATGCATAAAACATGAAAAGTAATGATGCACTGCAACCTTTTTCCGGCATAAACTGAAAGCCACCTCTACTTTCCCCTTCCCTTCCTCTTATACATCCATCTCGTAACCATGATTACCCTTCAGCAACACAAAAACATTGGGCGATCCGTTTTTGACCTTTCAACTTGAACGAAGGAAAGATAAAAGGGAACCACCAGCCACGATGTCATTTGACGAAAACAATTACCGTCAAAAATCCGTCAATATTTTGACGGTACCTCCGTCAATACGTTGACGGTAGTTCCGTCAATATATCGATGGCACCACCGTCAATATATTGAAGGTGCATCTTTTTGTTTTTGAGTTTCTACCTTTATATTAGTATCTGTACAATTTGAAGTGCTGGATTTGGAATTGCCCCACCGGTATGCGGACGTGGCGGCCCTGATGTGTCTGGTCGCCATTGAGGTGGCGAACGATGTGCAGCTTGCCTTCAACAATCTCCACTTCCTCACACTTTGCCAACCCGATGCGCCTGTTGCCTTTCTGCCACGTGGCTGATGATTCTGCCGGGGAATAGGTTACCACCACTCCACTTCCTATGACGAGGTAATCTTCTTTGCCAAGACGAAGAATGATGCATGCTGATTCGGGCCATTCTGCATCCTTGGCACCGGGTTCCCAACCGAGGGTGTAGCTGTGCTTTATGCTGAGACGGATTCCATCGGGGGTGACGATTTCAGCCTCCCGCTGTTCGTTATCAAGGAGTACGGCATCCATGTCTTTTGTGCCCTGACGCTCAAGAATCAACGGTTCGGCCTGGCGCAACAGTCGGTAGGACGCAACAAGAGGAGACAGCGATGTGCCGGCAGGGGAGAAGGCATTGAGCTGGTCGTCCTGTGACAGGTCCATCTGCTTCCAGTCGTCGCTCTTGCCCGACTTGGTGAGAGGATAGTCTTCAATGCTGAACGGGCAGAACCCCATCGCCCCATGATGGCCAAAGGCATAGAGGGCATACATGGCATCCCTATCCTCCAGACGTATCTCTGGGACAAAGAGAGGATTGTTCGGCAGATGGTATTTTGACAGCCACGACTTTATGCCCTTGTCGTAAATGTCAACGCCAAGCACATCAATGGACGGTGCTCCGCAATGCCACAGGTCTATGAGATGTGCCAACGGACCGCCTGAAGGATATTGCCCAGGCTTGCGGTTGCGACTGTCGAGAGCTACATTGACGTACATCGGCAGGTCGTAAATCTCGCGTCCTGCCTTGGCAATCTGTTCGACATACGTGGCGTAGGTCCACGTCTGGAAAATCTCTTCCGTGTAAATGTCATCACCAAACAACTGCGCCCAACTGGCTTTTGACTGTTGGCTTTTGGCTGTTAGTTGCAGTTTCTCTTTCAGATAGGGATGCAGCGACTTCTGATGTTGCGCCAGATAGGCAGTCAGTTGCTGTGGCACAGCACTGCGGTACATACGGGTAGCATCATCCGAATAGTCACGCGGCACCTCAATCATACCTATCTCATTCTCCACCTGCACCATGACGACCGTCTGTTCCTGAGCATCATGGACACGCAGATGCTCCATGATGCTGCAGAAGGCACGCTTGTCGGCCTCCAGCACATTCTTGCTGAGCGACGAGGCCTCTTCAACCGGTTTCCCGTCCGAGGTATGGGCACGGGGAAAGCGCTTCACATCACGCTTGAACCACTCCGGAGCATAGCAGCTCATGGAGTTTTTCCAAGCACCAAACCATAGCAGTACGACTTTCAATCCGTTGCGCCTTGCTTCTGCCAGGATGACGTCGAGCGAACTCATGTCAAACTTTCCCTCTTGGGGTTCTATGAGTTCCCACGATACAGGGACGAGAACGGTATTGAGCCCCATCTTGGAAACATGCGAAAAGGTGCGCTTCACATCCTCCGGCGTGGAGGCTGACGAATTGCCCAGTTCACCGCCAATCATCAGCATGGGTTTGCCGTTGGCTACAATCCTTGCCGTACTGTTGCCGCGATGTTCCAGACGTGGCTGCCCCGCGAGAAGCAAGGGAATAAGGCTCACGAAGACTATAAATGCTATTATCTTCATCAGTTCTTATTATGCCGAATCTGCTTCGACTACATGTAGAACTCGCGATACCATTCGGCAAAGGCACGGAGACCGTCGCGAAGGGGTATCCTGGGCGTGAAGCCGTAGTCGCGCTCGAGGGCTGCGGCATCGGCATAGGTGGTGGGGACATCGCCGGGCTGCATGGGTACCAACTGCTTGTGGGCGTCGAAGTCGAAGTCTGAGGGCAGGACACCGGCACGCACCAGTTCCTCCTGGAGTATCTGGACGAAATCGAGCAGGCTCTCCGGCTGACCGCCGCCGATGTTGTAAACGGCGTATGGAGGTATGGGCAGACCATCCTCGCCCTGCTTGCGCTCGGGAGCACCCTGCATCACACGGACCACACCTTCCACGATGTCATCGACATAGGTGAAGTCGCGACGGCAGTTACCGTAATTGAAGATTTGGATGGTTTCGCCCTTCAGGAGTTTGTTCGTGAAGCCGAAGTAGGCCATGTCGGGACGACCTGCCGGACCATATACGGTAAAGAAGCGCAGGCCGGTGGTCGGGATGTCGTAGAGCTTGGAATAGCAGTGTGCCATCAGTTCGTTGGACTTCTTGGTGGCTGCATACAGTGAAACGGGATTGTCCACACGGTCGTCGGTGCTGAAAGGCACCTTCTTGTTGCCTCCATAGACGCTTGACGACGAGGCATATACCAGGTGCTCCACGGGATTGTGGCGGCAGGCTTCGAGGATGTTGTAGAAGCCTATCAGGTTCGACTGGATGTATGCATCCGGATTGGTGATGCTGTATCGGACTCCTGCCTGGGCGGCGAGGTTGACCACGACGGAGAACTTGTATTCCGCAAAGAGGTTGCCGATGACGGATTTGTCGGCGATGTCTCCTTTCACAAACGTCCACGAATTGGACGGATGGCCGGAGCTGATGGTTTCCAACTCTCTGAGGCGGTATTCTTTCAGGGCCACATCGTAGTAATCGTTCAGGTTGTCGATGCCGACGATGGTGGCTCCGTTCACGTCCTTGAACAGGCGTTTTACCAAGTTCGAACCGATGAATCCGGCTGCGCCTGTTACCAATAAGGTCTTTCCATTTAAGTCAATCTTTTCCATATTTCTCTTTTGGTTTATGTGTCGCCGATGTTGCTCACACCGGACATCCTGATTTATAATCTCCCTGTTCTTGCCAGTTCGCAGGCTTCGTAGTATGTGTCCAGGCTGCCGATGTCGAAACGGCCTGCCGACATGGGCCATGCATGCATCGTGGTGTGCTCCACCATGTAGTGGGCCAGGTTGCCAGGGGCATCCTTGCCGCAACCGTTCTCCACGGAATGGCGCACGAGGCCGAGGTCTTCTTTCCTATATATATAGAAGGGAGGAACGGCCCAATGGCTCTTGGGCACCTGGGGTTTCTCTTCCATGCCCAGGACACGATGGTTCTCGTCGAGTTCGACAACGCCGGTGCGCTGCAGTTTCTCTATCGAAGGTTGTTCGTGGCACATGATGCAGGAGGTGCGCTTGGCACGGGCAAAATCCACGAACTCCTGGAAGGAGAAGAACAGAAGGTTGTCGGCAGCCACCACCAGCAGGTCGTCGTCTATCTGGAGCCGGTCCATCGCAAAGAGCAGGTCGCAGACGGCTCCCAGGCGGGTGTCGTTGGTCTCTGTGCCGTCGTCCACGATGGTGACGGGTTTCTGATAGTTAATTCCCGTCTTCCATTTCTCGAAGATGGATGCAAACTTGTGGTTGGTGATGATGATGTGTTCGTCGATATCCGGAATCCTGTCGATGTCGTCGAGCATACGTCCCAGAATGGTGCTCTCTCCTATCTTCAGCAACGGCTTGGGGAAGTTTCTGGTCAACTCGCCCAGCCGCGTTGCATATCCTGCTGCAATAACAATGTTCTTCATAATTTTCAATTGTCAATTCTCAATTTTCAATTATCCAAGAATCGTGCTCCGTCGTCGGGCTTTACCCAGAACACCTGGAAGGTTTTCTCGTATTCAGGGAACTGCTTCAGGTACTTCTCTGTCAATGTTTTCTCGATTTCCTCCTTGCAGGCCGGGTCCACCAGTGCAATGCAGGCACCCTTGAAACCGGCTCCCGAGAAGCGGCCACCATAGACTCCGGGCAGATTGCGCATGATTTCGTAGATGGCAATCAATTCGGGCGACCCGCACTCATAGTTGTGTATGCTGCTTTCACAAGAGTCGAAACTCAGTTTGCCGAAGAGCTTCATGTTGCCCGTCTCCCAAGCCGTCACGCCCTGGCGCACACGACGATACTCCGAATAGAAGTGCTCGGCACGACGGGCGAAGCGGGCTGGCATGGCGATGCGGGTTTTCTCGAACGTGGCCTTGGGGATATCGCGGAGGAAGGTCTTGTCGAAGGTCTTCAGCGGCTGGTCGGTGTATGCCAACATGTTCCAGGCTGCCGTCTTGCACTCATAAACGCGGAGATTATAGTCCGAGTTTACCAGCGAACGCGTCAGGCCGGAGAAGAAAATGCCTATCTCGAACTCCGGCATGTCGGGGTTGCGCTTGATGATTCGCCAGTCGTTGGTGTCGCAGTCGAGGAACAGCAGGCCGTCTCTCTTGCCCAGAGCAATGCATGCCTGGTCGAGCAGACCGTTGTTCAGACCTATGTATTCGCGCTCTGCCTCCGACGCAATCCGGACGACTTCGAAGGGTTGGAGCGTGATGTCGTTGGCCTTGGCAAAGGCCATGACATAGGCGATGAGCACTGCCGCCGACGACGACAGACCGCCAACGGGCAGGGAGCCCTGAATGACGCCGTCGATGCCTCGGGCCAGTTCGAAGCGCTTTCTCAGCGCATACTTTGCGCCTCGGGCATAGTCGCCCCAGTGGTGTTCACGAACCTGAGAGGGTTGGGCTATCTCGAAACTGACCTCACCCTCGAATGTTTTCGAAGAGAGATTGACCAAGCCGTCCTCGCGGACATTGAACCAAAGGTCGACGCCTTTGTCGATGGCAAAGCCCGTCACCAGACCATGCTGGTGGTCGACATGGGCGCCCAACGGACACACACGATACGGAGCAAAGATGTGATACTGATAATCCATATTGTCATATTTTTTTGCAAAGTTACAAAACTTTTTCAATATACTACAATGCGAACCACAAAAATACAACGAAAAAGAGGCTGTGTCGTTTCTTTTTTGACACAGCCTCTGATTTGTAATTGGATGTAATAATCAGTTAGTTGACATTAGGTCCGATTTTGTCCTTCCACTGGATGTACCAGTTGTTGCGGTTCATGAGCTTGGCTCCGACGGTGGCATCACGCTGCGAAACAGGAGTGGCCAGACGAGACGGGTCGTTGTACCACAGGGCGCGGCGCATGAGATCGTAGAAGCGATTGCCCTCGAAGCAGAGTTCCAAAGCCTGTTCGTCGAGGATGAGACGATCGATGACGAGCTGCTCGTTGCTGATGATGGTGGGATTAGCATAAGCCACCTTGTACCACTGCCAGTAGGCTTCGAGGAAGGCATCGGAACGAGCGGTGTAGGCATCGAAGTCGGTCTGATAGACGAGATCGACGGCGGCTACAGCAGCCTCATACTCGGGAACGGTGACGGTGACATAGACATTGTAGGCACCGACAGAGTCTTTCTCCACATAGTTCTTATAGGCACGCTCGAGGGCCGAAGTGGTGAGCGTGGGATTGATGCTGACATAGGTGTCGTGGTCGACGACCTGATTGGGATACTTGTCCCAGGTGGAGGGCTTCACGACAGCGCGGGGCGCAGCAGGATACTCGTAGTCGGCCTTGGTGGGTCGCACTCCGATGGCATCCTCGAGGGCATAGGGATAGGGGTTGGAGACGGCATTGCTGTCGATGACCTCGAGCGGAGCATAATCGGTATTGAGGAAGGCAAGGCCCGAACCGCGGCTGTGGATGCCCCACATGTTGCACTCACGGATTTCGCCACGCAAGGTGGGGGTGTAGCTGCGGATGACTCCAGAGGGTGTGCGTGAGAGGGCATAACTCTCGGCATAGGGCTTGAAGTCGTTGTTGTTGAAGTCGAAATACTGGATGAAGGCCGAATCCTGTGCCGAAGTGTAGTAGGGCTGCACCTCGTTCTCGATAACCGTATTGGACAGGCCCATGATGAGTATCTGACGGGCAAAACGGGGATAGCCGGCATAGTTGAGGGCTTCGGCCAGACGCAGATAGATCTGGGCTGCCCGGTAGATGCCGATGTGCTGGAAGTTGTGCTTGTAGATGGTCTGGTAGTCGATTTCCTCACCGTTCCACTTGGTGGTGCGCTGGTTGTAGTTGTCGTAGAAGCGCAGGTCGCCCAGATAGCCTTCGTTGATTTCCTCGTCGGTGAACTTGTCGGCAGTGACCTCCACGACGCTCTTGTAGTTGTCGTAGCCTATGTAACGCTGTGCCTTTGACAGGTCGCGAAGGACGCTGGACGGTGCAATGCTGGCCTCGACGTAGTCGATGTTGTACTGGGTGTTGTAGAGGTTGCGCAAATCGTTGTAGTGGCCGTCAGAAGCTGCAGAGTCCATGGGGATGACGGTGACACTCTCGACATCGGAACGTCCCCAGACACTTAAATAATCATAGAAGATGCCACCTGATGGGTTGTTAAGACGGCCCGTGTAGAGGCTTTGCTCGTTCCAGTAGACGCGATTGTTGTTGGTAACGAGGTCTCTCTTTCCGCTGAGGTCCCAAACGATGTAGTCGTAATAGGCCTTGGCAGCGAGCTTGGCCATCTCGGGGTCGTGACGCTTGGCGGCAAGCCAGAGATAGAGGTCGCCCGTAACCACCTGTGTGGGGAAGAAGCACATCTGTGGGTCGACATTTCCACCGACACCACCGTAGTCGGGATACTCCTTACCATAGTAGGGCTTGAGGTCCTGTATGAAATAGTCACAAATCTGGTCGAGGTCGTACATAGGATAGGAGGCATCGGACTGCAACTTCGTGATGACGGGGTCGATGACGAAGGGCACCTTGCCGTAGAGGAGCACCATCTGGAGGTAGGTCCAGGCACGTATGCTGTGAACCTGGGCTATCTCGGCCTCAAAGTACTTCTCGTTACGGTTGGTGTTGCCGGCTGTGGAGTCGGCACGCTCGAGGAAGAAGTTGCAGTTGTTGATGACTGCATAGTAGTCGCGAGGCAGATTGTAGACGTTGGAGTCGTTGATCTCGAGAGAGGCTATCGACTTGAGGTCGGTGGTGGCATTGTCGTTGACCGTCACAAGGTCGGCACGCAATTCGCCGAAGAGGTTGTTGCGCACGGCGATGCCCTGCAGTTTGTTGAGGATGCCCAGAACGGAGGTGACGGTGTCGGCAGGGTCGGAAATCACCTGGTCGTCGGCATAGATGACATACTCGTTGCCCTTGTCGAGCATGTCCTCGCAGGAAGTGACACAGAGGGCACAAAGAAGACAGAGCGCACAGAGCAAACCGCTTGTCTTATTATACATATACTTTATCGTATTCATAATTATCAATTTTCAATTATCAATTGTCAATTGTCAATTGGCTTTACAGGTTAATCTTCACGCCAATGTGGAAATTACGTCCCTGAGAGATGAGACCACGGTCGATGCCCTGTGCCAGCACGGAGTTGGACATGGAGAACTCGGGATCGGTGCCCAGATAGCGCGTGAGGGTGAGCAGGTTGTTGGCCTGGCCCCAGATGGTGATACCCTGGATGTAGGTATTGCTGATGGGCAACTTGTAGCTGAGCGTGAGGCTCTTCAGACGCAGATAACTGGCATCCTCGATCCAGCGGTCGCTGAAACGGCTGTTGCCCATGGGGTCGCCATAGGTGGCCTTGGGCACAGTGGTTGCCTGACCTTCGTTGGTCCAGCGGTTGAGGATGGCGGTGCTCTGGTTCATGAAGCGGCTACCGGATTCGAGTTGCTGACGCATGTAGTTATAGACATCGCCTCCGAGTGAATAGTTGAAGTTGACGTCGAGGGTCAGGCGCTTCCAGTTGAGGGAGGTGAAGAGGTTACCATAGATGTCGGGAGTGGCATCACCAATAATGGAGCGGTCGTTTTCATCGATACGGCCGTTACCGTCAAGGTCGATGAACTTGACATCACCAGCGCCGAAATAGGTTCGGGCTCCCGTCTCGTCCTGCAAGTAGAGGTTGGCTGCCTGGGCTTCCTCGGAGGTGGAGTAAACGCCATCGGTGCGATAGCCGTAGAAGGTGTTGATGGCACCACCCAACTGGCTGCGTACGGTGGCTCCGAGTATCTGGGTATCGAGATAGGGCTGGTTGTCGGGCAGATTGGTGAGCTCGTTGACATAGTGGCCCATGCTGGCACCGACGGACCAGTTCCAGTTCTTACGCGACAGCAGCTGAGCAACGACAGATACATCGAAGCCCTGGTTCTTCAGCGAGCCGCCATTGGACCAGTTGTAGTCGAGACCACTGACGAAGCCCAGTTCCTGAAGAGTGATGAGGTTGTCGGTCCAGGAATGGAAGTAGTTGAAGTTGATGCCCAGACGGTTGTTCAGGCCCTTGAATTCGATGCCGGCATTGAAGCGCTTGGTGGTCTCCCACTGAAGTTCGGTGTTACCGATGTTGGTGAGGGAAAGACCGGTCACCTTGTTCATGAACATGCTGCTGGTGAAGTAGCTGCGCGAGGCATCGTAAACGAGATTGTCGTTACCGCTGACTCCGTAGCCGGCGGTGAGTTTCAGATAGTCGATGCCATTGACATCGAAGAACTTCTCGTTGCTGACTACCCATCCGGCCTGGATGCTGGGGAAGACACCCCAGACAACTCCACCAAGTTTGAAGCCGCTCTTGACGTCGCGACCGAACTGCGAGTTGGACTCTACGGCCAAGGCACCTTCGAGATAGTAGCGGTTGGCATAGTTGTACTGTGCCTGACCATACCATGTGATGGTGGCCCACTTGTCGTTGGAGCCAGAGGCAGTCTTGTTGTCGGTGTCGTTGATGAAGACAGTCTTGTCGTTTCCAGTATTGTAGCCGTGCTGCGTGTTGAGCGAATAGCTTTCGTTGATGAAACGGAAGCCCCCCTGCAGGTGGATGTTGTGGCCACCGTAGGAGTTGTGCCAGTCGAGCTTGGTGTCGCTGTTGATGGTGTTCTGCTTGCCGTATTGCGAACCAATCTCGTTCTCCATCGTTCCCTGGAGGGAAGCCACATAGTAGCTGGGCACACCGTTGATGGGAACGTAGTACTTTTCATTGGTGTTGACCAGCGTGTAGCTGAACATGGAACTGAGGAACAAGTGCTTGTTGAACTGGTACTTGGGCGTTACAGCCAGGTTGACGTACGAGTTGTCGAAGTAGTTCTTGTTCTCAGCCTCGCCGTAATGGTTGATGGCTACGGGATTGGCCAGACGATAGTTGGCATTGCGCAGGGTGCTGACCTCGTCGAGGTAGTCCTCATCGACAATGTCCAAATGGTTCTTGCTGATCTGCTGGTTGGCAAAGGAGTACGGACTCAGCATGGGGCTCTTGGTCAAGGCCAGGAACGAGGTGCTGGTGATGGACCTCTCGTCGTAGCTCTCAGGTGCACCAGTGTCCATAAGCTTGCGTGTCTGGTTGGTGTAGGCAGCATCGAAGCGCATGGAAAGTGCGTCGGTGATGAGAATGTCGGTGTTGAAACGGACATTGAGGCGGTTGAAGTTGTTCTGCTTCAGGACGCTGTTGTCGTGGGTGTAGCCCACAGACAGCATGTAGTTGGCAACATCGCCACCACCTTGCACGCTGAGACCATAGTTCTGTGTCAGAGCCTCGCTGTAGAGGTGATCGGACCAGTTGGTGTCGTTGCTGTACTTATTGTACCAATAATAGGTGGGATCGGCATTCAGGAACTTGAAGCTGGTGGCCTTGGTACCAGTGCTCTGGAGGAGACCGGAGGCATAGGTCTTGTACTGACTGCCGTTCATGACATCATACATCTTGGGCAGCAGTTCAACACCTACGTTGACCGTGGCCTCGATGCGAGTGGCCTGTGAGGTGTTGCGCTTGGTCTTGATGAAGATGACGCCGTTGGCTCCCTTAGCGCCATAGAGGGCTGTACCGTTGGACATTACCTCGACGCTCTCTACATCGTTAGGATTGATGTTGGTGAGGATGTCGTTGTAGTAGCCCGTGTGTATCATTTGGCGATTGTACTGCTGGTCGATAATGACACCGTCCAGTACGACCAGAGGCTGGGAGTTGCTCTGGAGGGAGTTGACACCACCAATGTTCATGTAGTTGCCCACGGCCAGGGCACCGCTGCGGGCCACGGTGTGGACATTGGCTGCCAGTTGGTTGCCAATCTCGCTGGTGACATTGCGGGCGGCGGTGAACTCGATGGAACCAGCCTTAACGTTGTTGAGCACATTGTCGTCGGCACCATAAACGACACGGGAGGCTTCGCTCTGCATGACGATGTCGCGCAGCTGCCCCGACTTGTTCAGACCCACACGGGCCATGCTGTAGCCGGGGATGGTGACGGTGACGGCACTGCTATAGAGGGGAACCTGCATCTTGAAGGTTCCGTCTTCCTCAGTCAGGGTTGAATAGCCACGGCCGGCAATTGACTGAACCAGCACACCGACCAGCGGTTCGCCGGTGGCATCGCTGATGACACGTCCCTGAATGGTGCGCGTGGCTTCCTGCTTCTTCGTCTTGCGAATCTGAATCACAGACGGTTTCTCTTGTGAGGTTCCGTCCTCCTGGGCAAAGAGGCTCAAGGGAGAAACCATGAGGAGAGATAGGAATAGAATATTAATATTTTTCATACCGTATTAGTTTTCCTTGTTAGCTTCCAGTAATTCATCATTAAACGCATCAATGTCGTCGGCTGCGGCCTCTGCCTCTTCCTTCGTAGCGAAGGGAACGAGGATGATTTCAGACAGGCGCAGGGTTCGCGTGTATATGGCCTCACGATAAGACGGACTGGAAGGACCAAACGACAAAATACTCAGACGGGCCATCTCGTCGTCCACACCCACTGACGAATAGGGGAACTGGACAGCCGACTGAATCAAGATGGTGTCGACCTTCTCGGTTCCGGCCACAAAGCAGCGATTATAATTGGACTGTCTGATCAATACATCAGAGTTTTCAACGCTACCTTCGGTTACCGGATGGGGATTGACGAAATTCTGCGCAGTGGGGAAATTGCCCTTGGCATTGCGCTCGCTGTGCTTTACCTGGAACCAGCAGGGCAAGCCAGAATTCATGTTGGGAACAGTGACTACATAGATGTTGTAATAGACACCCGACAGGATGCTGGGCAGCTTGTACGCAATCTCGGACTGGTCGGAAGGTGTCTTTGACGATACCTCGACATAATTATGGGTTTTCAAGATGTTGAAGGACGAGTCGTTGTCATAGATGATATACTGCCCCTGGGAGATGTTCATCTTGTCCTCGTTGCTCGCATTCTTGGGAACCTCATAGTATTGCGCAAAGTTTGCAGAAAGGTCGGTACGGTAGAAGAAAGTCGTGCGGGGGTCGATGACACCCTTGTTGTCGATGTAGACACGACCATTGGAGCATTCGACACTCTCAAGGCCCGACAGGATACCACCATTGTCGAAAGGATGATAGTAGACGTTGCGGCGTGGATTGTGCTGCTGACGCTCGAAGTAGGAGGTGTTGACCAGCGAGTCCTCGGGGTGACGGTTGAATTTGTTTTCGGTACTGGTGTTGAAGAACAGACCGCGCACGATGCTGAACTTGGTATTGGCCTCAGCCAGTGAGTCGGCATTCAACACGGTGGGGTTGTAAACATAGTAGTTCTTGTACTCGTCGTAGTATTTTGCCCAGACCTCGTTGGTGGGAGCAACAAGCGAATAGGTGCTGTCCTCGCGCTGGATGTATCCGTACGACATAAGCAGAGGATTGTAGAGCACCGTGACAGAGTCGAGGTACTGGGTCTTACCATCAACGACTTCACCAGGAACGGAGGCTTCTTCGTCGAGCTCGTACTCGTCGTAGTCGGCAATCAGCTCGGAAATGCTGTCGAGACGGGCCTGCTGTTCGAGATATTCACGCACATTGGGAAAGAAGCGCTGCAGGTTATCCACCTTGTAAAGCATACCATTGGAACTGATTACGGCCTCGCTGAAAGGATTACCGTCGAGGGTTCCCTGGGTCTGACTGGTGCCCAACAAGTGCATGTACTTGCGGTTCATCATGGCAATGGTGTCGTCGGTCAGCGAAGAAACGGAGCGCGAATACAAGGCTATGTGATTCTGGAAGAACTGCTTGACGGCCCTGTTGTCCGACCACCTCTGAGTGGTTCCGAACTTAGACTCGTAATTGGCCTTGTCGTTCTGATATACCGCAATGATGCTGTCGGCCTGTTCCTTAGTCATACCCTTAGGTGCCCAAACGGTCAGCTGCTGGGGCGAGTTGAGAGTTGCCTCACCGCCAATCCCAACGATGGCACGGTAGAAGTTGGCCAGACTCGCATCGGACTTGATGTTCTCAAGCAAGGTAGGCTGGTCGGCCATTCCACCCTCGGTCACATCGTAGTGCTCGTTCCAAGTGTCCGTACATGCAACACAGAGAAGGCAGAGGGCGCAGAGGGAGGAAAGCCCTACCCCCTTACCCCTTCCGAGGGAGGGGAGTATATACTCCTGCAAATATTTATTAATCTTAACTTTCATAGTATTCATATTTTATTGTCAATTGTCAATCTACAATTTTCAATTATCAATTGTCAATTATCCATTAATTATAAGTCGTCCTCGGCTCGGCCTTCGCCCTCTACGCCATATACGCTCTTGGGTACAAGTTCGAAGTAGTCGAACATAACCACGGTTTGGCCGATGGCCCATACACTCTTGATGCGGATGGTGTGCTGAACGTTCTCGTCCAGCTTCTCCGTACAGAGCACAAAGCGGCAAGTGCGAGCAATGTTACTGAAGTAGGCTCCTCGGTTGTTGGTGCCGTCGAGGTGTCCCTCGCCGTTCATCACGAACACGCTCTTCGGGCCATGATACCAACCCAGGTTGTGCATGTTCTTCTTGGCAGCCTCGAAGGCTTCGGCATCATTCCTATATGCAGAGGGAGTATTGCCGGAGTTCAGCTCGAAATAACCTACACGCGACTCGAAGTTATCGCTACGCTGATCGAAGGGGATGTTCTTGGGAATGCCATCCAGATAGAACTGACAGATGCCTCGGGTGGGCATGTTGGCAAATCCCAGACGAATCTGGTAGGTACCCGTAGGCACACTGGGCAGATTGAAGGTGATGTCGTAGTTGTTCACCTCACTGAAGAGGTTGAACTCATCGCCTTCGTAGCTCCAGTAAGTATTGTGCTGGCTCTGGAACAGGAACACACCGTCCTCGTTAATCTTCACATTATCCAGATAGCCATTGGGGAACCAGTAGTTGGGGCTCGTAACAGCGGGATCGGGAATGTTGGAGTCGCTCATTCGGTTCGTCGTACGTCCATCGCGAATACTGTTACTCATTACTTCGGGGAAGAAGGTGTACATATCCATACGGATACGGGTGTTGAAGATGTTGTCCTTCGTTTCCGTACCGTAGTCAGCCAGTCCGTCGGTGGTGTAGTACACACCGTTGAGGGCCGTCTGCTCGAAGTCGCCTTCAGCATTGCGATCGACATGAATGCCCGGAGTGTGGTCGTTACGGTTACCATCGCCACGGTTTAAGTAGAGGTCATCCTTAACATCATTCTCACCAAAACCGATGAAGTTCTTTACCGTCAGCCTCTCCACTTTAATTGTGGTGAGCGAGTCCATGGTGCTATACCACTCGGTGGGGTTGACCAGGTCGGTTGCAATGGTACAGATGGTGGTAAGCATGTCGTACATGCCCAAGCGATTGAGGCAGTTGTAGGCAATCAGACGACGCAGAGGATTGTTCAACTCCGTCATCTTTTTGGGATTAGCCTCTACCGTAGCCCATTCGTCACCACCATAGATGCCGCGTGCATAGTTGTAGAACGTCTCCAGGTCGGTAATCTGATACTTGTCGCGAAGCACCTTGTCTGGGCAGGCAAAGGCTGTGAAACCATACTTCTTGTTTTCTGGTATGTGACAGTAGTCCCACTGGGCACCCGTATAGATGCTCCTATCTTGATACTTATCGGGATTCCAAGTGCCATCCTTCACCTTGCTACGCATGATGAGGGCAATGCCTGTAGCTTCCATTGCCTGGTTGAAAAGGGAGATGTTGGGGTTCTCCACCATCAGGTCGGGCAGTGTCTGGTTCGAAACCGAAAGCACGGCATCCACAGGCTGCACGATACCGTTCTCCACGGAGTCGTTGGCAAGCTGGTAGATAATCTCGCCGCTGCGATTCAGGCGGTAGGTAATGTACAGTGTGTCACCACTTGCCTCGTCAATCATGGTGTCAGGTTTCAGCGTCAAGTAACGGTCGTTCATGTTCACCGTAGGTAATGACGAATAGCCCGTAAGATCCACGACGTTGTAGGCCTTACCATTAATCAAGTGTGTACGAGCCAGGGTGTCGCAGATGTCGGCAGGGATGTCGTTGACACTGCTGTAGCCGTTGCTTTTCAGATAGGCGGCAACGGCATCGTTGGTGGGTGCGAAGCAGGTGTACTGTCCACGCACCGAAAGCAGGTCCATGATGTTGACGCCACGTTCGCTGTTGGTGGCGCGGCGCACGATGGCTGCAAACTCACTGTATTCTTCGTGATTCTGCAGGTAGTCGCTCATCATCTCACCCGTGAAGGTGTAGTAATTTTCCTCTGCCATGTCGTCGTTGCACGACGTCAGCATATAGCCGCCCAAGATGGCAAGCAAAAGGAAAACAGTATTGATATTTTTCCAGTTTTTCATATTCCGTAGGTTTTATTTCGTGCTTTTGTAGTTTCCTTCTTCATCATCCTCGCCATAGAATGCCTTTTGCTTCAAGAGGGGATTGTTCTTGACGTCATACTTATTGTATGGCCAGAAGAGGTTCTCGTAGTTGACAGGCTTTGCACCACCGCTCTTGGCGGGCACCTTACCCGAAATGTAGGTAATGTTACCCTCGCGATGGCAACGACGCAGGAGGTCGAACCAGCGCTTACCCTCAAACAGGAGCTCGCGACGACGTTCGTCCATGCAAAGCTCGCGCATGGTGGAACGGCTAACAACGTATTGGGCGGGCTTCAGTTGATTGGCATGGTTGGCTGTGGCTGAAGACGTCATGATGCTACGACGGTTTACGGCAAATATCAGCCAGAAGGCCTTGCTGTAATTCTGCTCAAAGACCCGATTACCGTCTTCGTCGAGAACATATTGGCGAATGCCCTCATCGTCGGTGTACGAAGCCTCGAAGTCGTCATACTTAGCCGACTCAATCAAAGCCTCAGCCTGCATGAGCATGACATCGGTCAGACGGTAGAATATCCAGTTGTGGTTCGCATAGTTACCGCCAATTGTTGTCATCGTAGCCTTATGAGTATTAGATACGGCTTCCACCTGCATCTCTTCGGCCACGAATTTTGCGGGATAGGCCAGTACTGAGCTATTGCCTGTCGAGGACTCATCCTTGTTGATGCCGGTGTAGTAGCGACAGTCATACTCGGTCAGGAACACACGCTTGCTGCTCTTGGGATCTTCCGCCAGTTGCTCATGTACACAGAGATAGCCCTGCCCATTGTTACTGCCGGTGTTGTAGTAGTTACCATAGAGCGAAGCCACAGATGTATTGCCAATATACTTCGCATCGGTTCCGTCGGTGGTGAAGGCAAGTTCGAAAATACTCTCAAAGCTGTTGCCTCGATGCGAGAAGATATTGCCGAAGTCGTTACCGAAATAGTTACCACTGAAGCAGGGATAGAGGGGATAGCCCTCGCCTGGGTCATCGGCAGACTTGAAAAGTGTCAAGCTACCGTCCGAAGTGCTGGTGGTGTTGGTGGCATACTCTTCCTTGTACTCCTTCAGCTTGGCGTCAATCACACGCTGGCTGTAGTCGATGCACTTCTGGTACTGACCATCCCAAAGGCACAGGTCGGCCAGCAGCGCATAAATGGCATTCTGCGTGACACGGTTACAATTGCTGTTGTAGTTACGGTTGTTGTCTTTGGGATAAGCCTTCAGAGCATTGGAAACCACACCCTCCAGGTCTGCAATCAGGGCCTTCACGATTTCATCACCATCAGTTACGCCGATGGGCTGTGCATCCTCGTCGGTCTGGATGGGATAGGTGTAGTAAGGCACGTCCTTGAAGGCACGCACGAGATAGAAATAGCACAGGTCACGCAGGAACGCCATCTCGGCCTGTGTGGCCAAGACATTGCTCTGGGTGTATGTGGGGTCCTTCTCGCTCACCTCGGGCGCACGCGCTATAACAATGTTACATTGGTTGATGACGGAATAGAAACTCTGCCATTCGCAATAACGATTAGTGGACAAGAGGTTGCACCGAAGTGCGCGATAGAGGTCGGTCTGTCCGGAACAGTTCAGTCCCTCGCCCAGGTTGTCGCTGCGGAGCTCACCCCATACAATGCATCGGCTGATGATGTCGCTACTCTGCATCTTCACGTATGTACCGGCTACCATCTGGTCGATGTCCGTCTTCTCGTTCCAGAAGTTATCCTCCGACACGAAGGTTTTCGGTTCGATGTTTAGGAAATCGCCACAACTGGAGAGGCCAAGACAGGCAACACCTGCCAGGATTATGGATTTTATCTTATAGTTTTTCATATTTATGCTCTCCTTTCTTTAGAATTCAATGTTCAAGCCAAAGGTGTAAGCACGAGCGTGGGCAGGTGTGTTGGCATTATCCGTAGAGATGCTCATGCCACCATATCCCACCTCGGGGTCAACACCACTATACTTTGTGATGCAGAACAGGTTACGTGCACTTGCATAGAGTTTCAGTTGGTTCATGTGCCACTTCTTGATGAGCTTGCTATCGAACGAATAGCTCAGCTGCAGGTAGTTCAGGCGCAGGAACGAACCGTCTTCTATGAAGCGGTCGCTGACGAGTGTATTATAGTTCTGTGTGTAGGAGCTCGACAAAGCACGGGGGATGTATTCTCCATATCCGCCATTGCCTTCCTTACGCCAGCGGTAGTTGACGGCTTCGCTCTGGTTGTTGTTCGAGTTCATGGACTCCACATTCAGACGGGCCAGGTTGTAGACATCGTAGTCAACACGATAGTTGAACTGAGTTGACAGACGCCAGTGGCCGTAGTTCAGCGTGAAGCCGAAACCACCCGTCAGCTTGGGCAGTGAGCTACCCAGATAGACGATGTCGAGTTCGTTGATCTGACCATCGTGGTTGATGTCCTCATACATGGCATCACCACCGTTGAACTTACCCAGCGACGAACCTTCGGTGTAGCAGAACATCATCTGCAGGGGCTCGCCCTTTTCGTTCAGGATGAGCTGTCCGTCCCTGTTCAGGGCGACGGGATAGGTCATGCCGTTGTCGATATTGGCCTGAAGCACATCTGCACCCTGGTACTTGGCAATACGCTGTGCAGTGGTGAAGTTGTACTGATAAGTACCCAGGCAACGGAAACCATAGATGGAACCGAAGGGGTTGTTGATCTGTACACGCTGCAGTGTCGTAGCATTGGACCTTGAGAATTCCGTATTCAGGTTCTCCAGCACGATGTCGTCCATCTTGGTGATGACGTTGTGGTTGTTGGCGAAGTTCACATAGCAGTCGAGCCAGAATTTGCCTTTCTTCAGCAGGCGGTTACCGTCGATATTGAATTCCCAACCGTTGTTCTTCATGTCACCCACGTTCTTCACAGCCAGACTTCTATAGCCGGTGCTTGAAGGTATGCCGCCGGCCATCAGCATGTCGGTGGTCAGACGCGAATACAGGTCGAGACGCAGCTTTAAGCGGTCGTCGAAGAAACCGAGGTTAAATCCGACGTTCCAAGAGGTCACGTGCTCGGCACCGATATCATTGAGCTTCAGGCCACTGGGATTCATACTGATAGTGCCCAGATAGGCATTGCCGGGATTGTATTTATTCATGTACAGATAGTCCTGACCGGGAGGGTTACCAACGGTACCCCAACCTGCGCTGACGGCCAGCATGCTCATCTTAGCCTTCTCGCGGGCCCAGTTCATGAATTTCTCGTCGATGATGTTCCAACGACCAGATGCAGAGTAGCTGACCACCCAACGGCGGCTGGGACCGAACTTCGTGGTACCGTCCATGCGGATGGTGCCGTCAATCGAATATTTGCTCTTATAAGAATAGTGACCTGAGTAGAGATACATCAGACCACGTCCCTGACCGTAGCCCGAGCCCATGCTGCTGATGAGACCTCCGGCTGCAGGTGAGCTGACACCGCTGGGCAGACGATAGGCATTGGTGCTCTGGTTGCTGTTGCTGCTCGAGTTCAGCTCGAAGCGTGCCAGCATGGTCAGATAGTTGTCGCGATTCTTGAAGTGAGGAATGTAGTTCAGCGAATGGCGGGTCGTGAAGCCGAGACTCTTGGCACTGTAGCTGTAAGCTGTGTGTGTGTCGATGAAGTTAGCTGTACTCAGTTCACGAGGATAGTCCTTGTCGTCGTACTCGTTGCTGACGTTGACATAGACCACGCCATTGTACTTCAACTGGTGGTGTTCGTCGTCCAGGCCCAGCAGTTTGTATTCCAGTTCCAGTTTCGGCACCAGGTTATAGGTGCGCTGGGTGTACTTTGCCAGATTAGCACTGGCCAAGGGGTTGGCCATACCCTTCTGGTCGTTCAGTTTCGTGGTACCACCGGCTGCATTCTGCAGCATGTAGTAGTAGTCGTCCGAAGGCACGCCGTTCTCGTACTCGTAGTAGGGCGAGAGGTTAGGCATCTTCACCATTGCAATACCCCAAAGACCATCGTAGTTGAGGTCACGGTCGGTATAGGTCAGGGAGAAGTCGGAAAGAATCTTGATGCGGTCGCTGACGTAGTAGTCAAGAGCCATACGGGTGGAGAAGCGGTCGAGCTTCTGCTTGATGATATTGCCCACTTCGTGGTCGTAACCGCCAGAGATGCGGAACAAGGTCTTTTCGTCACCACCCGACACCTGGATGTAATGGTTCTGACGTGTACCGAATTGCGAAACGAGCTTCGTCCAGTCGGTATTGTTATCGTACATGTACGCCTCAGAGAAACCATCGTAGTCATAGTTCAGTTCAGGAATGTCACCATCGGTGTCGCTGAGTCGGGGATTGAAGTAGGCTTCCTTCAGCATCATGGTGTACTGGTCGCCATTGAGCAGCTTCACGGGACGGTTCTTGTCGTTGATGGTTATCTTACCCGAATATCCGACACGGGCAGGACCACGTGAACCACGCTTTGTGGTGATTTCGATAACACCGTTGGCACCACGCATACCCCAGATGGCCGTAGCAGAGGCATCCTTCAGGACCTTGATGTCGAGGATGTCCTCGGTGTTCACCTTCAACAGCTCGGCAAACTTTTCGTCGGTGGCTGTAGATACATCGAAGTCGCTGAGGTCGACGTCGGTAGCGATGTCGCCATTGACGACGATAAGGGGTTCGTTACTGGTGAGGGTAGAAATGGTGGAGGCACCACGCAGACGCATCTGCGAACCTGCGCCCACGTTACCGGAGGATGCGATAATATCCAGACCGGCGATACGTCCCTGCAGGGCTTCGTCGACGGATGTGATACCCAGTCCCTCGAACTCCTTGGCATCGAGCCCCTGAGCCGAGTAGCTGACTTCACGTTCGGGAATGGCCAGACCGGAGGTCTTTGCCATTTTCTTACCCACGACGACGGCTTCCTTCATTTCCTTCACATCAGCGGCCAAAGTGATTTTGTACACCTGCTTGGTGATGGGTTTGATGGTGTGGGTCTTCATGCCGACGCAGGTGAATACGAGGCGGTTCTTCTTGGCATCCTTCAGGGTCATCGTGAAGTTACCGTTTCCGTCCGTAACCGTAGCGCTGACCGTACGGTTCGACGAGTCTATTTCTTTTACCGCAACGCCGGGCATCTCACCGTACTCGTCGCTGACGGTACCACTGACGCGGGTAATCTGTGCACTGACAAGCGAAGATGTCAGACACATTATTATTAATAAGGTATATTTAAGTGTTTTCATCTCTTACGCTTGATTGGGTTTGGAGTAGGGGTCGGTTCTTCGTTCTCCACAGGGTAGAGGTCAATGAGCTGCTTCACCTTCTGATAGTCGGCGGGACTGTAGTAGCAGTCGGCACTGGGCTGCAGCGGGGTGTCTATCTGATGGAGTACAGCGAACGACGAAGAATAGATTCGTGTGCTGTTGGTACCTCTCAGGTCCTTGCCGTTGAAGTAGTACTGACGGGTCAGGATGTTGCAGTAGTCGTTGTCGACATGATGCTCGAGTCCCACGTTGTCATAGACCTTCATGGTGCCGCCCAGTTCATAGTCGACGGCAATCTTCACGAAGCGGTTGCTCAGGGTGTCGAGGCAGGAGCTTTCGAACACGTCGTTCTGACGGTTACAGTTTCTACCTTTCACGTACACAGAGTTATCCTGGATGTGATAGTTCACGAAGTTGTTGATGATTTCCTTCATGCGGGTTATCTGATTGAAGAGGAAGAGCGAGTCGGCTGCAATCTTTTCCATCTCTGCCACCTCTGCTTCCGTGGGCTGTTCTTCGGTATCCTTGTATTTATCGGATATTTCGTAGTACTTCACCGATGCCTGTTTCCATGCTTCGGTCACGTCGTCCACATCGTCCCAGGTGGGCATCTTGCCTTCGGCTATCAGGGCATCGATGCTGGCATTCGTGGGCACGTAGATGGTGTAGTGATAGTTGTTCAGCGCCTTCAGGGCGTAGTCCATTGTGGTGTGGTTGGCACCGTCGTTGTTCACTACCATGTCCATACCTGCCATCAGCTTGGCAAACGTGCCGAAGTGGTCCTGGCGCAGCGTGTCGGTCAGGGCTGCGTAGGGGCTTGTGAATGTGCTCATCATGGGCTCCTCGTCGATGACGTAACTTCGTCCGTTACCGTCTTCGCTCTTGTCCACCGATTCCAGAACGGGAATGAAGTAGCCGCGTTCGTACTGGAACGAACCAGCCACGCCCTTCACGTTGTTTCCTTCCCATTGCACTACGATGGGACCACCGTTGCGGGCCTCGTAGAACTCCTGTCCGGGAGTGAACAGTCCGACAGCCAGCGAGCTGTTGAAGATGTCGGAGAAGTGGTTCAGGGCATCACCGTTGATGTTGAAGTCGGTAGATATCTTGATGTTCGTGCTGGCCTGGTCGGCAATCTTACCACGACCATATTCGTCCAGGTCTGTCCAGTCCACAAGATAGGCATCGGCCTTCAGCAGCGACTGTTCGTACTTGAACTTATAGGCAACGGCATTGTCGGCACCGGTTGCCGTCTTACGCTTGTAGCTGACGGGGTCGTAGTAGAACTGCATGGCGTTGTCTGTGGGGATGATGAAGCTGTACTTCGAACCCATGTTGTTCAGATAGGCGTGCATACCCAGACCGCCTTGGGTTCTCTTGTCAAGCTGTATCGTCGAATAGGTGATGTACATGTCCGTATTGCCTCGTACCACGCAGGGGTAGTAGACACTGACATATTCAGGAGCCACATACACCTTGTTGACCTGGTAAACCACACCGTTGCAGGCCCACAGCACCTGGTCGATGTCCTCTTTCTTCACGCCCATGTTTTCGCTGGCCGTGTTGTTGATGCTGCCGAACTGGCTGGGAATGGCGGCCTTCAGGCTGGGCAGCATGGCATTCATCACCTGGGGCAGGACGACGTTGTCGGGAGCGTTGTCCCAAGCTGTCTCGCCAGGTCCGGCATTGCCGTAGCGCGACTTCAGGTCGGCACCATTGCCCTCCAGATAGTCGAGCATGGCCTGATCGGTGGGCACCAGCATCACAGCGGCATCGGACTGGTAGGTCACGTTTGTACTGTTGACGCGATAGAGGTTCCATCCTGGGTCGTAATCCAGCAACTCGTTGACGTCAACATTATTGTCGGTATGCGTGAAGGCATTGCCCGAATGGCTGTTGAAGTAGCGCTTCACGAACACGCTGTCCTCGCCACCGTACTGACGCTGATACTCACGGGTGATGGTTGGGTCGTAGTGGGGATAGGAGAAGCGGTCCAGCAGGCGGTTGAAGATGCTGAACTGGGGTTGGTTGGCAATCACGTTGGCCATGTTGTCGAGCGGCAGAGCCACGCCCTCCAGGACGTGGATGTAACCATTCTGGCAGGTGATGTCGCGCTCGGTGATGACTTTACCATTGACGAAGGCGCCCTCGTTGGTGCTGATTTCACCATTGGTCAGGAAGGCCACATCCTCGCTGGTGACGTTGCTGTTCTGCATGAACTTGGGCATGAAGTGAATCATCGATGCCACGTTGTTGTCCATCAGCATGGGGATGCTGTCCTTTCCGCGCACATGTTCCCAATAGTCAATCTGCTTGCCCGTCTCTGTGCTGATTCGGATAGGATTCACCACGGGTATCTTGTCCTTGGTGACCACAGGCACCGAGTCCATGATGTCCACCGAATTGGCACGACGCATACAAGCACCCTCCTTGGGGTCCTCGTTGGCGTTGGCACTGGGCAGGTTACCCAACAGTTCCACCAGATAGGCACTGTTGATCATGTTCGCCTTGAAGAGCAGTTTCTTCTGGGCCTTGGTCATCGTCTCCAGAGAGGTGATGCCCCAAGGGTTGTTCTGATAGAAAGCCTTCCAGGCATCGTCGTCGGCAACGAACAATGTCTTCGAACCGGTCTTCTTCAGCACAGAAGCGTAGTCTTCGTCCTGAGCATTGATAAGTTTCAATGTCTCCGTGAAATTACCTCGACGTTCCAGTTCCGCATACACACTTTCTCCCAACCACGAGGGCTGACCAGTGAGCAGGTCGTCGCTACACGACGTAACCATTCCACCTAAGAGAAAAGCAGCACAAGCAGGAACTGCCACGAAGGCAATTTTTCGCTTAAGCATACTGTTTTTCATTTGGTTATTTTAGTTAGTTATAATGTTGTTTTCATGCTAAAAGGGCATAAAATGCCCCTAAAACCCTTCAAATTTAGTTGATTTTTACGAGTTAACCAAAGGTTTGTTAACTTTTTTATAAAAAAAGGTTAAATTACCAGGAACAAATAAGGACATTTGACTTCAAAAGACAAAAAGGACGGGAATGGGGAGCAGGAAGACATGTTTTGAAGCTTACGAAGTGCGGAGGGACAGGAAAGCACAGCACGTTTCCGCCCTTTTCTCCTAAGCCCGTGCCAACAACCTATTGAGGTTCCTCTTGACGCACAATTGTCCGTCAAGGGAAACGACGCGTCGTTGGAGCTCAGACCATACTATGGTTTCGCTTGACGGACAATTGTGCGTCAAGGGAAGCGTCATACGTCAAGACACAAAAAAAGCCGCCAACGACGCTTTGTTCCTGTGTCGTTGGCGGCAAATGTTTGCGTTCCTTAGTACTTTTCTTCTTCGTTGGGGAAGTCGCACGACTTCACGTCGGCAACGTACTGCCCGATGGCATCCGTCATCACGGTGTGCAGATCGGCATAGCGGCGCAGGAACTTGGGCGAGAAGTCCTTGTTCATGCCCAGCATGTCGTGCAGCACCAGCACCTGTCCGTCGGCTGGTCCGCCACCGATGCCGATGATGGGCGTCGACACCTCGCGACAGACCTTTTCGGTCAGCGCTGCAGGTATCTTTTCCAGCACGATGGCGAAGCATCCTGCCTCAGACAGCAGTTTGGCATCGCGCACCAGTTTCTCAGCCTCAGCCTCCTCCCTGGCTCGAACGGCATACGTACCGAACTTGTTGATGCTCTGCGGAGTAAGACCCAAATGGCCGCATACGGGGATACCTGCAGCCAGTATGGCACGCACGGTTTCGATAATCTCTTCCCCACCCTCCAGTTTCAGGGCGTCGCAGTGGGCCTCCTTCATGATGCGGACGGCATTCTCCACACCTTCCGTCTTATTCACCTGATAGGTGCCAAAGGGCATGTCGCACACCACCAGGGCACGCTTCACGCCACGCACCACACTCTTGGCATGATAAATCATCTGTTCGATGGTGATGGGCAGCGTCGTCAGGTTACCTGCCATCACATTCGATGCAGAGTCGCCCACCAGAATCACGTCCACTCCGGCACCATCCACAATCTGTGCCATCGTATAGTCATACGCCGTCAGCATGGCAATCTTCTTGCCTTGTTGCTTCATCTCCGTAAGGCGATGGGTGGTCACCTTACGCGCGTCTTCTACTAAATATCCAGCCATGTTTATTTATGATTTGACAATGTATGTTTGGAATTTGGGTGCAAAGTTAAACATTATATTTGAATCATGGAAAAATAATACGCAAAAATACGAGAGAGAGATGATGGAATATGAAAATAATGTTGTAAATTTGCCGTTGGAACATGAGCATAGTCATAACATACAGGAGGACGAGCAGACTGTCGATGCGCATCGTGAAGAACGGCGATGTGCATGTCTCTGTGCCCATTGGCATGCCGAAGGAGAAGGTGGAGGCATTCATCGACGAACACCGCGAGTGGATAGCCAAAGCCAGGGAAAGAACCCTCGAACGGCTGAAACAGCGGGCGGATTTCTACAACAGGCTGCCACTGAGCACAAAGGCACAGGCCGAAGAGGCACTGACGAAGCTGAAAGCACTGATAGGGCCTATGGTGGAACGACACTCTAAGGCGATGGGCGTGAAGCCCTCCTGCATCACATACAAACCGACGATATCGCGATGGGGCGTGTGCAATGTCAAGGACAAGAGCATCTGCTTCTCGGCTTACCTTTTGCTTCTGCCCGACTGGTGCGTGGAGCATGTGGTGGTACACGAACTGTGCCACCTGCTGGAGCCCAGTCACAACGAACGCTTTCACCGTCTGATGGACCGCTACTTCCCTCGTTGGCGGGAAGCGAGGGCGGAGACCCGTCGGATATACAAAATGGAGGATGACGAATAAAATGAGCAACGAAACGAATATGAAGTCCCGATTTCTCTTGTTCAAGGCATCGGCCGGAAGTGGAAAGACATACAATCTGGCCATGCAATACATAGCACAGCTTGTGGCGAGCGGCGACCATGCCTTTCGCCATACTTTGGCTGTGACCTTCACCAACAAGGCAACGTCGGAGATGAAGGAAAGGATATTGAATTTCCTTTACAGCTTCTGGAAGTGTAAGGGTAAGCCTGCGGACTTCAGGAAACTGAAGCAGCTGCTCCACGAAGAGAACGGCCTCAGCCTGTCCGACGACGAATTGCGCGAGCGATGCCACCGTGCCCTGCGAGCCATCTTGCACGACTACAGCCGGTTCTACGTCTCCACCATCGACGCCTTCTTCCAGACCGTGCTCCGCAACATGGCCCACGAACTGGGACTGAACGCCCGGCTGCAAGTGGACCTTGAGGACAAGGATGTCATAAGCCTGGCTGTCGACAACCTCGTCGACAATCTGCGACACGACGACCGCGAAGTGCTCCCGTGGCTGCGCCAATACATCGAGCAGCAACTCGACGAGGGACGTCAATGGGACGTGCGTCGCGAACTGAAGCAGATGGCACGGATGCTCTTTCAGGAAGCCTATCTGAAACGTTCGCTCGACCCGTCGAACCAGCCCTTCGACATACAGAACATACGCGTCTTCCGCACGATACTGGAGAAGGAAAAGGAGCAGCTCGTGAGTCCCGTCCGGCAGGCTGCCGAAGCCTTTGAGAACAGCCTAAGCACAACGGGCATGGGCTACGAGGAACTGTGCAATTACGCCAGCCACGTGAGCCGATATGTCGAGAGGCTGAAGGCTGGCGACCTCAGCGTCAACTTCAACGCCTACCTGCAGGCGATGACCAGCGACCCGCAGAAACTGTTGAAAAGCGCCCTGCGAGAAAATGCATCACTTCGCCCCACCGCCGAACGGCTATCCGCCCTGTTGGGCCAACTGAACACAGCCCATGCACAGGCCCTTCGGCGCGTAGGCAGCATCGACCTGTTGCTTGCCAACCTCACCCCCATGGGACTGTTGGGTGCCATCGATGCCGAAATCACCCGCCTGTCGAACGAACGCAACCGGTTCATGCTGGCCCGCACCCCCATCATGCTAAAACAAATGATTGGCGACGACGACACTCCGTTCATCTTCGAGCGCATCGGTGCGCGCTACAATAATATAATGATAGACGAGTTCCAGGACACCAGCCAGCTGCAATGGGAAAACTTCCGCACCCTGCTCCTCGACAACCTGTCAACAGGCGGACTGAGCATGGTGGTGGGCGACATCAAACAGAGCATCTACCGCTGGCGCAACGGCGACTGGCACATCCTGCACCGACTGGAACAAGGCGGATACCGAGGCACTCCACTACAAAAGAAGGAACTGCGGAGGAACTTTCGAAGCCAAGGAAAAATCATTACATTCAACAATCTCTTCTTCCCCCTTGCAGCTGCCGAGCTCGACCGATTGGGAACAAACAGCGACGCCCGACTGAGCGACCTGTATTCCGATGTGGAACAGGAAATCGACAAGCAAGCTGAACAGGGTTTCGTTCGCATCCAACTCTGCCACACGACTGACCGCGAAGTGATGGACACGTGGGAGGAGACGATGCTGACCGACCTGTGCCAACAAGTGACAGACCTGCACCGACGAGGCATACCTTACAGCGAAATGACCATACTGGTGCGCAAGAATAGCTACATCGAGCCCACCATCGCCTACTTTGCCCAGCACATGCCAGAGGTGCAACTGGTCTCGAACGAGGCCTTCCTGTTGGGTACGTCGGTAGCCGTCAGGATGCTGGTGTGTGCCTTGCAGATGGTGGATGATATGGAACGCGACCCAGTGGCTGTGCGCTACGTCATGAAACACTATGTGTGCGAAGTGCTCCATCAGACCGATGCCACCGAGAACGACTATATGCTTGCCAGTCCCGACAGTGTGCTGCCAGATGAATTCATCCACCAACTCGACGAACTGCGCCTCCTGCCGCTCTACGAACTGTGCGAGACGCTCTACCGTCTGCTCCGGCTCCACGAAGTCGACCGTCAGGAAGCATATCTTTTCTCGTTCTTCGACGAGCTCTCCGTCTATCTCCACGATAATCCGTCGGACATCCCCACCTTCGTCCAATACTGGAACGACACCATGCAGGGCAAGGCCATACCCGGTGGGGACGCCGAAGGCATACGCATCTACACGATACACAAGTCCAAGGGACTGGCCTTCCACACCGTACTGATGCCATACGCCGAATGGGACATCGAGAAAGACCGCAAGGATTCGCTCTTCTGGTGCAGCCCGCAGGAACCGCCCCTCAATACAATGGGGTCGATACCTATTAAGTTTACTTCGCGTGTGCGAGAGAGTGCCTTTGCCGAAGACTACCTGACGGAGCACGCCGACCGACGGGCTGATGAACTGAACGGCCTGTATGTGGCCTTCACACGTGCCAAGGCCAACCTCTATGTCTGGGGACTGAGCCACGAAGACCTGCAGCCCGACAACTATAACATCACCATTGCCGACCTCATGCACAAGTGTCTGCCGGAGGTCAAGGGCATTGACTGTCAAACCAGCGATGAGGCACAGACCCTGACCACCTATACATTCGGTATAGTCCCCTGCACCGAGGACATCGAGCAGAAGGCAGAGCAGGAGGGCAGCATCTCCGTAGGCATGGTCAGCTACAAAGGGAACTTCACTTTCCGCCAGAGTAGTCGGGCAAAGGCCTTTACGGCTGACCTGACTACTGAACCAGCCGAGGGAGAAAGCCGCATGGAATACATCGAGCAGGGCAAGTTGCTTCACTACATATTCAGCAAGATTTCGACAGCCGACGACATCGACCGCGTCATCCGTCAGTTTGCCCAACAAGGCGTGCTGAAGTCGGAACGACAGACCAGCCAAATACGCCAACTGGCCCTGCATGGCCTCCGCCACGAGCAGGTGCGAGACTGGTATTCAGGTCACTACCGTCTGTTCAACGAATGCAACATACTGGTGCCCGACCCCACCACTGGCAGGCTTGAGACTCGTCGTCCCGACCGTGTCATGATGTCTGAAGACCGCATCATCATCGTCGACTTCAAGTTCGGCAAGCCCAACGAAGAGTATCACTCCCAGGTGGCAGAATACATGCGAATCCTTCAAGACATGTACCCACAGCACAAAGTGGAGGGCTGGCTATGGTATGTGTATAGGAATAAGGTGGAAAGAGTTTAGAGTTTAGAGTTTAGAGTTTAGAGTTTAAAGTTTAAAGTTTAAAGTTTATGAGTTTAGGGTTTAGGGATTATGAGTAATAGCCAAGTGAATAATGAAACCGCTCCATCCTTTCAAGGGAGGACAGGGGACGGGTCTCCTTTCTTGTACCATGTAGCCCAGGACCTCATAGGCCGATACGGCAACAACCTATCGGACGTCACCATCGTGTTCCCCGGCAAACGTGCCCAGCTCTACATGAAGTCGTTTCTGTCGCACATTGCCCAAGGCCCTGTGTGGGCACCACGTTTCGTCACCATCGACGAACTCTTTCAGCAGTTCTCGCCCTACACTCCCAGCGACTCCATCCGTAACGTCTGCACCCTCTATAACATCTATGCCCGACTGGTGCCCAGTGCACCTTCGCTCGACGACTTCTACAGCTGGGGCGAAATACTGATGAACGACTTCGACGACATCGACAAGCACATGGTGCCAGCCGACAAACTCTTCACCAACGTGGCCGAACTGGCTGCTATGGACCGCGTCGACTACCTCAACGACACACAGATTCAGGCCCTACGGCAGTTCTTTGAACACTTCGACCCTGACCGTCAGACCGACCTCAAGAAACATTTCCTCGAGATGTGGCAGGCAATGCCCCAAATGTACCACCAACTGAAGGACGAACTCCGTCGGCAAGGGTTGATGTACAAGGGAGCACTATATAGGGAAGTGGTGGAAAACGTGAAGAGCGAGGAGCATAGAGCAAAGATTCCAAGCAACGATTCCATTCATTTCTGCTTCGTTGGTTTCAACGTCCTTGACGAGGTGGAGGAGGCTCTGTTCATGCACCTTCGCGACGCCGGTCAGGCACTGTTCTACTGGGACTACGACATCTACTACACCCAGCACGACCCCACGCACGAAGCAGGGCTATTCCTACGCCACAACCTGGAGCTGTTCCCCAATGCCTTGCCCAGTGACATCTTCGACAACCTTATAGACGATCGTAAGCAGATACACATCCTGTCCACAGCTTCCGACAATGCACAGGCACGCTACCTGCCCCAATGGCTCCAGACACTGCCCGGGGAGGCCCTCAGCGAGGCTGCCGTCGTGTTATGCGACGAAGCGCTGATGCGTCCCGTCCTGCATGCCATACCCGACCATACCGAGGTCAACCTGACCATGGGCTATCCGCTGACCGACACGGCCATTTGCGGCTATCTGTCGGCACTCTTCGACCTGCAAGTCGACGGTTACGACACGGAATCACAAGCCTTCCGCCCCACAGCCCTCGAGCGCGTGGAGAAGAATCCCTTCTACCCCACCCTGCCACAGGACATGCGCCCCATCGTCCACCAGACCGACAAACTCCAGCTCATCGACTGGCTCATGTCGGCCATAGAAGCCGTAGGGCGCCATCTGGGCCAGTCCTCAACCGACACCCCCTCCGGGCAAAGCGAAGAAGAAGCCGAAGCCACCTTCCAACTCTACCAAACGCTCAGCCAGTTCCGATGGGTCATCACCGAGGGCATCCTCGATGTCCGGCCCACCACCCTGCGACGCCTTGTCCGCCAGGCTCTGCAGTCGGCCAGCATCCCTTTCCACGGCGAGGAAGACCGAGGCCTCCAGGTGATGGGACTGCTCGAGGCGCGCACCCTCGACTTCCGTCACCTCATCATGCTCTCCGTGGGCGAAGGCATCATCCCCCGCCGCACATCCGACACATCGCTCATCCCCTACATCCTGCGCACCAGCTTTGGTCTCGACACCACCGAACGCCAGGATGCCGTCTATGCCTATTCCTTCTACCGCCTGCTCCAGCGTGCCCAGGACATCACCCTCGTCTATAACAACAACAGCAGCGGCACCAGCCAGCGCGAACAGAGCCGTTTCCTGCGACAACTGGAGGCCGAAACCCCACTTCGCATCAACTTCCTCACAGATGCCCAGCAGGTCAGCCTCGTCCCGTCCTCACCCATCGTCGTCGAGAAGGACGCGAACGTCATGGACCGCCTGATGCACAAGGGCTACCTCTCCCCCACCGCCATCAACCAGTACATCGAATGCCCCCTGCGGTTCTACTACCAACAGGTGGCTGACATACGCATGCCCCAACGTCCGCAGGACGGCATCGACCCAGCCATCTTCGGAACCTTGTTCCACGACACCTGCGAACACTTCTATCGGCAGCTCATCCTGCAGACAGGCCGCAAACAAGTACTGGCCAGCGACCTCCAGCCCTACATCGGCCAGCCCGCACTGCTCGCCCCCAGCCTCGACGCAGCCTTCGGCGACCTGCAGAGCCGCTCGGGCGTGAACATGATCATCCGCGAGGTCATCACGCAGCTCGTCCTCCAGCTCCTCCGCTGGGACCAGGCTCACACGCCCTTCACCCTCTACGATATGGAACTCGAGGTGAAGGCCCCCATCAACATCCTCACCATGCAGGGGCCCGTCACCATCACCATCGGCGGACGCATCGACCGCCTCGACATCATGTCCATCGGAGGTCAGCCTACCCTGCGCGTCATCGACTACAAGACGGGACGCGCCAAAACAGCGCCACGCGATATCAGCGCCATCTTCGACGGCCATACGACAGGAGCCCGAGGCTACTACCTGCAGACCATACTCTACTCACTCATCATGGCGCGCCGGCAGGAACTGCCCGTCAGCCCCGGCCTCTTCTATATCCTCTCCGCCACCGATGCCCAGCAGTACGACCCCATCCTGCGTTTCGGACGTGAGCCCATCACAGACATCCGCGACATTGCCGGTGAATATAACAGTGAGTTACATCGCATCATCTCCGAAATATTCGACGTCAGCCGCCCCTTCGTGCAGACCGACGACGAACAGAAACATTGTCAATATTGCGACTTCCGCCGCCTGTGCGGGAAAAAATGATATAGATATGACGAAAAGACTTTTATACGTATTGGCCATAACGCTGCTGACGGCAGCGTGCCAAGAGAAAGGAGAACGGGAAACGGAAGTACTGATAGAGACGTCCGTGGGCGACATCGAAGTCAGGCTGTTCAACGACACACCGCTGCACAGGGACAACTTCATCCGCCTGGCAAAGGAGGGATACTTCGACGGCATCATGTGGCACCGCATCGTTCCAGGCCTCATCATACAGACGGGCGACCCGACGCTGAAACCAGGAAATGCACCCGTCACCGCAGACACAGCCGCTCTGCACTACACCATTCCACAGGAAATTCGGTTTCCAAAGTACATCCACCGGCGCGGAATGCTTGCAGCAGCCCGTCAGCCCGACGCGCAGAATCCCAAGAAAGCCAGCTCTGCCACACAATGGTACATCGTGACGGGCGAAAAATACACGCAGGAGTCTTTGTCCGAATTCTATCAGACACTGTATCAGGAAGCGGTGAACATGCACTGGCGCAAGTTGCAAAACCAACACGCCCGGCGACTGGAGCGACTGGAACAGAACGACAAGGATGCCTACTACGAGTTGCAGGACAGCATACTCACCGTTGCCGAAACCGTCGTAGCCAACCATCCGCCTCGCCCATTCAACGAACAGCAACGGCGGGCCTACACCACAGACGGCGGCTGCCCGCACCTGGATGGCGAGTACACCATATTCGGGCAGGTGGTGAAGGGCATGAACATCGTGGACAAGATAGAGAAGACACCCACCGACGAGTTTGAACGTCCCCTGCGCGAGGTGTATATCAAAAAGGTAACGATTAAAGAATGATTGAAGCCCTTCATCGCCATTCATAGAGGCAAAGTAATTATTTTCGTACCTTTAAACTGTGTTTTTAGGCACTCCCGCTCGAAAATGCTCAAATATATTTGGCATTTTGCTCGCTTATTCGTACCTTTGTGCCCGATTTAAGGATGGTCCGGTAGCTCAGTTGGATTAGAGCAGCAGCCTTCTAAGCTGCGGGTCAAGGGTTCGAGCCCCTTCCGGATCACGAGGATGCCTCCCTCTCTGGGGAGGTTTTCTTGTTGATAAAGGGTTCTCGTCTCTGCCTGCAAATCCTCCACACGCCCGGTCTTCACAATACATGTTCGACGGGAAAAAAGGAAGGCATTGCACGGAAAGAAATCCAAATGCATGCTGCCGTCCTGGCATTTCAAGAACGAAACAGGAAGAGCCTCCTTTTCATCCCTATTATGGTTGGGGCTTCATCGACGCGTCGTTGGAGCTCCAACGACGTGTCGATTGAGCTCAGACGACACGTCGATTGAAGCCTAACCTATCAACGCACGCGCATGCGCCCACATGCGCACAATATTATATAAGGTAAAATGAAGCAGGCGAAGTATTCGGATCGGCGAATGATGCGAATAACAGGAACTTGCCCTGTACTCACTTTTTCACAATCGTCTTGCGTCCCTTGCTGACCCGCATGCCGCGGACACTTGCCGCAGGACGGCCCGAGAGGTCGTAGGATTTACCATTGGGCCATTTATCACTTGCCATTTCAGAGGTTATGCAGTCTCCTGTTCCAAGGTCTGTACCATTATATACATACACCGACGAGGCAGCGAGCGTGAGCACAAGTGGTGTGTCGATGTCTATGGGCGTACCTGTATCGAGACCGCTGAGGATGCCCTGTTTGAAAGCATCGGTCAGTGTGATGCTGGTGTGGATGTAGTCTGGAATATCGAGGGCCTCACGCAAAGTGGTGGTGAAGGTCTGTCGAGAGGCTGCTGGATTGCGCAGGGCGAGGGTGGCCTTTTCTCCATTCCACGATGCCCAACCATAGACGTTGGCCTTGCTGCCGTCCCACGGATTGCCTCCCACCCAATGCACATCGGGCAGGACGTCCTTCTGTTCCTCCTGCCACCTGATGCACTCAGCCAGGTCGCCCCAGAGTTTGCCACCATTGATGCTGTTCATCAGGGCATAGTCAGCATACACTTCCACCATACCACTGCCACAGGCGAAGGCACAGCGCATCTCGCGCACGATGTCGTTGTAGTTCCTACTCATATCAGCCACGCCACCTCCGTAGTTCGAAAGGATGAAACCGTGGGTCATGAGCGTATTGATGGGACACAGCGGGGAATTTTGGACGAAGTTCTGATAGACCAAGCGGTCCCGATAGGTTATCCACTGTTCGCGCGAGTTACCTTGATTGCCGATGGTCCCCCAGTCGTTCTCCTGTCGCCACACAGCATCCGTAGCTTGAAACCAGAAGGGACTGGCCCAGGTGCCTACGGTGGTGTTGAGGAATACATCGGGTTTCACCTCGCGCAACTTCATTTCGATGTCGATGATGGCCTCGGCATTCTCCTCACCTGTGGCACCACCGTCGGGGCCTACGGAGCTGAACTGTGCACTGATGCCGTCGAACTTGAAGTAGTTGAAATGATACGTGTTGAGCATATAGCTGGTACGGTCGAAGAACACCTTATAATAGGCTGGATTGGAGAGCTGCATGCCTCCACGCGAACTCCAGTAGTTGCGTCGATAGTTACCGCTCTGCCCATAGCCTCCCACCGGTCCGAGCCAGGCTCCGATCTGTGAGTTCATGGCCCACGCCTTGTCGCTGAGTGTAGCAAAGCCATTGGGGAAATTGGGATTGAACTCCCATGTTCCGTAGATGTCCCAACCGTCGTCCCACACAAAGGAACCTATGCCCACGCCATACTTGTCGAAGAGATGGGTTTTCCACTGGTCAAGCACCTTTGCACATTGTGCCTCGGTGAAGTTCGTCGTATAGTTTTGGTCGTTGTTTCGGTTGATGTTCAGTTCGAACCACGAATTGTACATGGGGAAGGGACGCCAGGGAACGGCACGTTCGCGCTCGCTATAGCAGAGGAACGAACGACGGGCCTGCCCCGGAGCTATAATTCCCACTACGGCACTCACCTTCCAGGTCTTGCCGGCCTCCAAGGTCGTCTGGCGGCTCCATTCGCCTTGAATGGTTGTCTCGGCAGGCGGTGCAAGATGATAGTAATAGTCCCTTGCATAGCTCATGTCGATGTTGCCCGACGAAGTGTTGTCCGAGCCGTTGGGATTGAGGATTGCATAGTGGCGCAGGGTGTAGTCGCCTGCAGCAGGCACAGTGAAGGTGTAGTCGTTATCCGTCTTGGCTGTGCCGGAGAAGCCTTTGTGATAGTCCGATGCCACAACATGGCCATCGGCATCCACCAGTTCCACACCGGCTATCGTCAGACCATGATTACCCGAGGTGTACATAAACCGTGCATTGAATGTGCCCTCCCCATGCGAGAAACCTATGCTCTTTTCCAGCATCTTGACATGCTCGGCACTGTAACCCAGTTCGAGGATGCGCGATGGCACCATGGATGGTGTACTCCACGAAGCAGGTGTCCATGCATCGGTGCGTGTGCCGCCCACTTCGAGCAATGGAGCCGTCACGGATATTCCTGCCGAGGGCAGCACATTGGCTGCAGTGTTACCGTCATAGACAAGTTCAGGAGCAATGACATCGCAACTCCACGTAATCGAGCCGTTGCTGTTGAACGAACTTTGCTTATCCGTCACCGTATCGCGGAAATAGCGCACGAGATAGTAACCTGCTGCAGGTATGCGAAGCGTATAGACATTCTTGGACTTCGCACCACCCGTATATCCCTTATGATAGTCGCTGGCTACGACTTTGCCCGTGACCGGGTCCACGACGTCCACTCCGGCAATATCCAGCCGGTGGTTGCCGCTGGTGTATTGGAACGTCACTTTCTGGGTGCCACCTTCGAGGATGGCAAGATAGCCCTGCACAGCACAGATGCCGCTGGCTGGCAGACCAAGATTAAGGATGCCCTGCGGCGTATCGGAGCCCGGTTCCCACGAGAAGGTGGTGCTTGTCCACGAGCTGAAATTGAAGACTCCTGCGGACATTGCGCCCACGATGGTATTTTTGCCCATCGGAGTCTCCAGACCGGCAAAGATGTGGTCGCTGGCAATGACGGCTCCACGCGTGTTACCCACCACAATGGGAGCCTGATCATCATTGTTTTCCACAGTGTATATCATGGGGATGACAGACTCGAACTGCACATTGGAAGCGGCATACAACGCGAGTTCCGTACGCAGGTAGTGAGAACCGTCGCGCAGGACGGCACGCCACCTGAGAGTCAGTTTGTCGTAGGTAAATGTTGTCTCGATGGCCTTTCCGGGCAAACGCAATGCTGCCTTGGCAGCTTCGGAATCGGGTTCCAGCACAGTGGTGGTGACTTCGCCCATCGTCATTTGCGAGGCACTTACCTCCTTGCCATTCGAAAGATGTATCTTGAAAAGCTCCGTCCCAGCCTTCAGTCCCATCTCCTCGCAGCCATCGAAGAGCAGCGTCCCACCCTCGCTGCGGAAACAGGCTGTGAGCAGATTATTGTGCAGCATGTAGACGCTGCCCGACTGGCTTACGGAGGCCTCACCTGCCTGCTGAGCCTGTGGGAAGATGACAGGAGCAGCACCGATGGGCAGTGCGACGGAGATTAATATAATGATTGACAGTAACGTAAGTTTCCTCATAGCCACACCTTTTACATTATTCGAAATGCAGTCAATTATTCACTATCGTCTTGCGTCCCTTGCTGGCCCATATGCCATTGTTGCACGACATGCCGAAAGTTCATAAATATAACATTTAAACCATTCTGCGACAAAGTTACGAAAAATCTTTTCATTTCCTATTATTCCACTTACTTTTTTACATTTTCATTTGGCTGCTTATTAAATTCTTCTTAACTTTGCCATATATTTATGGTAAATATTTGTTAAAGCTTCAATTTATAACGATGAGAAACCTTCCAAGACACCTGACACTGCTGTTTATGCTGCTGACTCTGCCTGCGTTAGCTCAGATTGACAAGAACCAGAAGGCACTGCTGAAAGAAATACAAAGTAGCGGCAATTATATCGTGGGAATGGGGCATTCCTCCACTCTGCGACAGGCACAGGAGAATGCGCTTGCAGACTTGGCAGGACAGATTTCCACAAATGTCAGTTCCCAGTTTGAGTACATCATGGACTCGAAGACAAAAGGCAAGGAGAGTGAGTTCAACCAACAAGTAAATTCCATCGTAAAGACCTACTCCCATACCTCGCTGCGCGGAGCCTTGGAGATTGTAGTGAAGGACGAACCTGATGCCGTTGTCGTGCGCTACATCAAGACCGCCGACTTAGACAAGGTTTTCGACAGCCGGCGCGAAAAGGCCATGACCTTTGCCCGTAATGCAGAACGCTACGAGAAAGACAACAGAGTGGGCGACGCACTGAGTTACTATTACTGGGCATTGGCCCTGCTGCGCAGCTGTCCATCGGGCAATGAACTGAAAATAACCCTTGGCCTGAACGAGGAACAACTGCTCATCAACTATATCTACAACAAACTGAAGGAGATACTGCAAAACGTACAGGTAAGTGTAAGCTCGAACACATTAGAGGAGGACGGAACGCGCACCTTAGGACTGCATGTGGACTACAAAGGTCAGCCTGCAGTCAACTTCAACTATACATATTTCAACGGTGAACGTCGCTCCGACCTCAGCACACTCCAAAACGGCGACGACGCCCTGTTCCTGCCGGCCTCGCTCAATCTGTCGAAACTTGACATACGCGCCGAATACAGTTGCGAGGAAGAAGCGAACATGGACAGCGAACTGCGCGACGTGCTGATGAACACCCCCTCAGTACCACTCCAGATGGCCAAAATGCAACTGCAGGGCATAAAGGATGTGGCCGCCCAGAAAGCTCAAGAGACACAGCAACCCGTGAAAATAGCAAAGTCCGATAAACCTGTCACGGACATTGCCCCAAACAGCACGATGGTGAAATATATGGAAGAGGCAGAGGCCAAGCCTTTCCTTGCCACCATTTCCAAAGTGGAACAGGCACTGCGTAGCAAGAACTACAGCAGCGTACGCGACCTGTTTACGCCTGAAGGCTATGACATGTTCCAAAAACTGGTCAGTTATGGAAATGCCCGTCTCATCCGTACGCCAGACGTACGTTTCTCACGCCTCGGCAATGAAATCACTTGTCGGCATTTCCCCATGAGTTTCAGTTTCAAGACCAACAGACGTACGTTTTCGGAAAACGTCATTTTCCGCCTCAACGACGATGCCCTCATCACGGAGGTTGCTTTCGGCCTGGAGGAGCGTGCAACAGACGACATCATGAACAACTCGGCCAAGCGATATAGCGAAGAATCGCGCAAGCTGCTCGTGAGTTTCCTGGAGAGCTACAAGACGGCATACGCGCTTCGCCGACTCGACTACCTGGACAAGATATTCTCGAATGACGCCCTTATCATCACAGGCAGTGTGGTCTCGTCAGCTGGATATGGCGAACTCCAACCCAAACAGTTGCAGCACGTGAAGTACACCCGCCAAACCAAATCCCAATATCTCAAGAATCTGCAACGGACGATGATGAGCAACGAATACATCAACATCCATTTTGCCGAGAATACGGTCAAAAAATCGACTGGCAAGGAAATCTATGGTATACAGATCAAGCAAGACTACTTCTCGTCGTCGTATGGTGACACGGGATACCTTTTTCTGTTGCTCGACCTCGAAAAGCCCCAACAGCCTGTCGTAAAGGTACGTGCCTGGCAGCCTGACCTCGACCCCACTATTCAGGACGGGCGACTCAGCATGGCCGACTTTATCTTCTAAACGCATACGTAAAAAATATTTTCCTAATACCCAATGAAATTCTATTCTACATTCAGAACCCTGTTGACCGCCGTCTGCATGATGGTTTGCGGTAGTGCAATGGCACAAGAGGTGATGGAGGTTTTATCGTTCAAACGCATTGACAACGACCTGCGCGCCCAAGTGTCGGAGAAACGATACGACGACGATGGCGACCTCTGCGCCCTCATTATCGTAGAGACAAACCTCAAGGACATCGCTTTCGATCCCGACGGACGCGGTATAGTGGAACGCGTCAACCAACCAGGTGAAGTCTGGATATTCGTACCCTATGGTGCCCGACAAATTTACATCAAGCACCAAGACTACTATCCTATCCAATACATCTACGAGAAACCCATTGAACGGGGCGTCGTTTACAGACTGCGACTAAAGACATATTCCAGCGGCGAGAGTATGGCGGGGTCGAACCAACAACTGCTGGTCATCCACCCGCAACCCACTGATGCCCACGTATTCATCGACAACCAGGAAATGGACGTACACGAAGGTTCTGTTTCCATGATGATGCAAAAAGGTGAGCACCTGTATCGTGTAGAAGCGCCTGAACACGAAAGCCAAAGCGGAACAATAAACCTGGGCGATGAGATGGTTAGCAAAACGGTAACCCTTAAGCCTCTGTTCGGATATCTGGAAGTACTCACCCAGCCAGAAGACAGTTTCTCGGTGTATGTCAACGACTCCCTGATTGGCTATTCGCCCATACGCGACTATCGGCTGCCCATAGACGAATATATCATCCATCTCGAGAAGGATGAATTCAAGCCCCACGATGCCAAGTTCGGAATTTTCTCAGGACGCACCTCGCACGAACAATATACCCTTATCACTACGCGCAAGCCTGAGGGATTCCCTATCCGTCTGAGTTTGGAATACCTCTTCTCCAAGACATCGTACCATGGTGTCCGCGTTGCCTATGGCGGACGTTTCGGAGCTTATTTTGCCTGCAAGTGGGGTGAGTATTACAAAGCCGGCACGAACATCGACAAATACGACCTCGACACCGATGTCAGCCATGCAAAGAAACTGGGATACATCCGTCGGGCCTATACTGGAGGTGTGCGACTCGGGCTCGTCAAGAAAAAACTTCCCCTGTATGCTTACCTTGGCGGAGGCTACGGCGAATATGGTCGCCAGTGGCAGAACCTGACGGAAATTGACAAGAACATCTATTTCTATAGCGACTACCTTCGTGGTTTCGAGGGAGAACTGGGTCTTTCCTGCGTACTCTTCGACTGGATATCCATTTCGGCTGGCACCAGTGCCCTATTTGCTCATGGCAAGATGTCGGTTGACTTCCAGTTGTGTGGAGGATTGAGTCTGAACCAAACCAAACTCTTCAAACACAAAAAGAAAAAATGAGAATCGTCAACATTGAAAGATTGGAACGTATATAGAAAAAACTGAAAACTATGAAAAAGAGATACATACCATATACCCTGAGTCTCCTGCTGGCTACGATTCTCACCCTGACCAGTTGCGAACTCAAGGACTTCGACCCCGAAGAATGGGCCGTTGAGCCAGAGTTGACGCTTTCGGAAAGCGGCATCGTAGTGAGCAGCGCTCAAGAAAGCCGCCAGGTGAAAGTAACGACAAACTACAACGAGTTTACGGCCACCAGCAACCAGGACTGGTGCATTGTCAGTGCCGACCAACAGAATAAAAACATCCTGCTCGACATCAAAGCCAACAACTTGGCAGAACAGCGGACTGCTATTATCACCGTTACCGTTAAACGTGGTAACAAAACGCTCTCCAAAGACCTGTCCATCTATCAGGTAGGCGGAAAATGGGATGTCATAGATGGTTTCGATTTCAAACTTCGTTGGAGCTATGACATAAGCGAATCGCAAAAAGCCATCATTACAGACCAGTTGAAACAACTTGTCCGTGTCGATGGCGGGAAATTCCTTATGGGAGCCCAAAGCACAGATCCGGAAAAGCCCGGTTACGGCCTCTATGCATCTGATGACAATCCTGTCCACGAAGTAACACTTTCCACCTTCTACATTGGGAAGTTCGAGGTTACCCAGAGCCAATGGCTGGCCCTCATGGATAGCAACCCCAGCCGGTTCGTAGGTGCCAACAAACCCGTGGAAAATCTCACGTGGAACGAGGCAATGGACTATCTTGCCAAACTCTCATCCCTGACAGGACTCAACTTGCAGTTGCCCACACAAGCACAGTGGGAATATGCCGCTCGCGGTGGCAACAAAAGCATGGGCTATCAGTATGCCGGCAGCGACTATTACGACGAGGTTGCCTACTATGTAAACATATCTGAGGATTCACCTCTGTTCACCACATCTGTTGTGGGCACCAAGAAAGCCAACGAATTAGGACTGTACGACATGAGCGGCAACGTCAAGGAGATGTGCAGCGATTTCAGTGGAGCACTTACCACAAATCCAGCCACAGACCCGACGGGACCTAACAGGGGCGAATATCATGTGGCCCGTGGAGGAACCTTCGCCGACGGGAAAAGTATCAGCGTCTCATCTACAGTCTATCGTGTGGGCATTATGTCATGGGTTAGCCAAAGACCCAGTAAGAACGATTCCTACTGCGGTCTGCGCATAGTTATGAAGCCCTAATCCCTTCTATGCCATTATGAAAAACAGGATAAAAAACATCTTCCGATTCACTGCAGTTACAGCCATTGGTCTGATGGTTGCATCTTGCACTTCGGAGTTAAATGACGATGGTTTCGTGGGGGGCAACACGGAACAAATAGATGCCTTCAATGTTCAGTGGCGTGCCTATCTCTCTGCCGAACAGCAGCAAGTGCTGCAAAGCATCATATCGGACATGGTACGAGTAGAGGGAGGCACCTTCATGATGGGATGTCGTCAGGACCAGGATGCCGATGCCAAGCCCGATGAGGCGCCCGTACATTTCGTACGCCTTTCGGATTTTTACATCTGTGCCCACGAGCTGACATACGACCAAGTCGAGACCTTGCTTTCCGTACCCCAGACGCGCGCCGACGTCAATGCTGCCACAGGAAAGAAGATGACCGACCAAGAATCCAACGAAGACGATGTTGCAAACATCAAAAAATATCAGGGAAAAGATCTTTATTGGACATGGGAAGAATGGAACTACATCCTTCGACTCATGCAGGAATACACAGGTCTGGAGTTCACTTTCCCCACCGAGGCACAATGGGAATATGCAGCCCGTGGAGGCAATCAGAGCCAGGGCTACCGCTATCCAGGCAGCAATGCACTCAAGGACGTATGGAGTGCCAACATCGACGAAACGAACCATTCCCGTCCCAACGAATTAGGGCTGTATAACATGGCTGACAAACAAGGAGAATGGTGTCTCGATGCATATGCCCCATACACTGACGAAACCTTACAAGTGGATCCCTGCACGACCGTAGGAAAAGACCATGTAGTGCGTGGCGGCAGCCATGCAGGAACGCGCTTCACCGATGAATGGGACAAGAACAGGGCCTATTATGGCTATATCCACAAGGACATCCGCATGATTCGATCTACAGCCCGAGCCTACGATTCCCACAGTAGGTATGTCGGTTGCCGTCCCGTTATTAACATAACTTTCCAACCATGACAAATAAATTCTTCCATCCCAGCCTCATCATCCTTGTCGGGCTATGTCTGTTCAGTGCCTGTACCAAGGAACTTATATATAACCCCGACGGGCAATCCTCTCAGTCCGGAAACACCATGAATGGTTCCGATTCTGTCAGCATACAATTGGCAGAGGCAGGTAGTCTTGAGACCCATCTCAAGGAGGTTGAAAAGATAGACCCACTGAAAATCAACGCACTAAAAGTGAAGGGAGACATCAATGGAAGCGACCTCAAGCTGATACGGGAAATGGCTGGCTCTGGACTAAAAAAAGATGACAAGACGGAAGGTCAGCTCGTTCGGCTTGACTTGTCGGAGGCCAGTTTCAAGCAGGGTGGTGATGCATTCTTCGTATATGAAAGTAGCGATGGCGACGAACTATGCCTGCTGACCGTCGATAACAGTCTTCCCAGATATGCCTTTGGCTACACACGTCTGCGTCAGTTGCAATTGCCAGAAGGTATCACCAGAGTATCTTCACAGGCTTTTTATCACTGCGACTCGCTGCGTTCAGTAAACATTCCATCTACGGTGCAGGAGATTGGGCGCAGTGCCTTCTGCTATTGTCATTATCTGAAATCACCTCTATCCATTCCCGAAGGTATAGAGGCTCTTGATGACTATACCTTCTACGACTGTTACTTCCTGCCCTCCATCTCGCTGCCGAAGTCGCTCAAATATATTGGTTATGAATGCTTTGCCAATTGTCAGTCAATGACCTCCCTGGGCAACGGCTCCCTCAGTATAGACACACTGGATGAATACGCCTTCTATAAGTGCGCCAGCCTCAAACAAATGGTCGTACCCACTTCTGGAGTGCTACCCGAAGGTGCCTATCACACATGTACGAGCCTCAACAACCCTAACCTCTCGGGCATACGCGAAATTGGCAAATATGCTTTCGAAAATGCCATTCTCAACACTCCAATACTGGCAGAAGGCATAGAAACCATTGGCGATTCCGCCTTCCACAAGGCAATCATCACGGGCAATGTGGTTTTGCCCAAGAGCCTCAAGTACGTCGGCTCCGGAGCCTTTGCCGATAATGACATTACCAGTGTGACCCTCCAGTCGGATGCCCGTACCAACCATAGTGGACGTTCTGCATTCGCTACCAACAAGAAACTGACCTCACTGACCGTAGCCGAGGGCGTCAAGGTGCTCGATGTGGAATTTGGCAACTGCCCAGCCCTAACCAAGGTCTCTCTGCCTTCCACACTCGACAGTATCGGCATCTCCTATGTATATTATGATGCGAAGGGCAACCCATACGTAGCATCCGAAGGTGCTGTCTTCTATAATTGCAAGGGGCTCACCAACATCAGTTTGCCCGAGGGCCTTCGATACATTGGTTCATCCACCTTTCACGGCTGTACGGGACTCAGTCAGATATCACTCCCCAATGGCATCTCGTGGATGGGTGCATACATATTCAGTGGTTGCACAGGCTTGTCTTCAATCAAATTGCCAACCTCTATAACGGTTGTTCCACAAGGCATGTTCGAAAATTGCACCAGTCTGAAACAGATAACACTGCCCTCTGCAACCATAGAAGTAGATTATCAAGCCTTCAAGGGTTCGGGGCTCACGTCCATCCAGTTGCCCGATGGTGTACAAGAGATAGGTCCTATGGCCTTCGAGAACTGTGCATCGCTGACGAATGTGAATCTTCCTTCCGCCCTGCAAAAGATTGAGCACGACGCCTTTTCGGGCTGCACGGCCCTGGCCTCAGTCAGCGTGTCCTCCGAATGTCAGTTAAACACCATCGGAGCTTCGGCTTTCAACAAATGCTCGGCACTGCGAAGCTTCTCTGTTCCGTCCTCAGTTTCCAACATTGGTCAGAATGCTTTCTCTACGTGCGGATTGGAGCAAGTGGAACTTCCTGCATCACTGGCGGAGATAGGCGATGGTGCTTTCTCTCATTGCGGCAGACTTAAGTCGGTCACCAACCAGGCTGTTACGCCGCAGGACATCGCCACCACCGTGTTCGTCGGGGTTCAGTTGCCCGAAGCCATACTTCAGGTCCCGGCGACAGCTGTGGAAGCCTATAAGCAAAACTCTGTCTGGGGACGCTTCGGAACAATCACAGCCTTACCATAGGACAGCCAACCCCAACTGGTACAAGGGGAGATTGGACTGTCAAATCCTCTGTTACAAGGGGAAGATAGGACTATCTCGTTTTGCGAAGGTAGTCGGCAAGTTTCACCTGATAGGTGGCCAATGCATCTGAGAGTTGGCTGCGCGCCTGGCGGTTGAGGGTTTCAGCATCCAGGAGGTCGGAGAGCATCTCTGTGCCTGCACGATACTGTTCGGTGCTGATGCGCAGGTTTTCTTCGGCCGAACTGACGCTGGCACGTGCAATGTCGATCTGTTTGTATGCCTCGGTCAGGTTGCTCCAGGCAGCCTCGACGTCCACAGCCAGTTGTTCGCGGACATCGTCGGCATCGTTTTTTGCCTGCTGAAGTTTCATCTGGGTTCGACGGATGGCATGTCTCCCACCCCACCACGACATGAGGGGAACGGAGAGGGTGCCGAAGACGAGGCCATTGGTCATGTTCGCGTCCATGTATTCCTTTGCCCTGTCCGAAAGACCGCCCAGGCCTGCATTGTAACCCATCAGGCCAACGGCCAGCGAGGGGAGGTGCTTGCCGCGTTCCATGCGGACTTGCCACTGGCCAGCCTCCACCTGCTTGTCCATGAGGAGCATTTCTTCGCGACGGGCTACGGCATCACTGGTGGGCACGAGCACAGACGAGGGCTCCTGTGCCTCGAGCGAGGCTACATCGATGTCCACCTGCTGCCCAGTCATGCCTATCTGCTGTGCCAGGAGGATGAGCAGGACATGTTCGGCATTCTCCAGTTTCAGGCGGTTCGAGGCCAGTTCCTGCTGGCGCAGTTGCACCTTCAGCAGGTCGTTGCGGGTGGTGACACCAGCCTTGACGTAGTTCGTGACCAAGTCCTGAACCACGCTGAGTTGTTTCTCGGCTGCAGCAATGGTCTCGAGGTTGTACTTCACCGAGGCCACTTGCCAATAGCACTCAGTCACCTTCTGCATGACATCCTTTTCCTTCATCTTCAGCTGCAGCTGTACGGCCTCCTGTCCTATCTTGGCCAGCCGGTTGCCCGCCACGATGCGCCCACCGGCATAGAGGGGCTGGCTGAGCGAGAGGGCGGCGGAGTAGGCACGGTTGAACTCGCTGTACGAGAACGGGGCGCCGACCATGGGTGCGAGGTCGGGATTAATCATGGTAATCTCCATGGGTATGGTTCCGTCGCCCTTCACCATTTCTTCGAAGGCGCGGAAGGCGAGGACGTTGGCCTGTATGTCGGGGAAGTACTTCGTGAAGGCTTCCTTCCTCTGTTCGGTGGCCATGTCTATCTCCAATGCTGCATTCTGCAGGGTGCGGTTGTGCTGCCGGGCCAGTTCCAGACATTGCGAAAGTGTCAGCACGCTTTGTGCGAACGTTGAGAGAATGAAAAGATGAGAAAATGCGAAAATTAGAAATATAATACGCTTCATGACATTCAATTTTCAGATTTATACTCTGTGTGCTCGGTCTTGGCTGCGTGCTCAGTGCTCCCGTGGAGTTTCCAATAGACCACAGGCAGGACGGTGACGACGAGGATGAGGGTGCCTATGCCTCCAGCGAAGATGGTGATGCCGACGGGCATCCAGAACGAGGAGCCTGCCAGTATCATGGGTATGACGCCGACAGCCGTAGTGGCAGTGGTGAGGAAGATGGGCACCATGCGTCGGCGACCGGCATCGAAGGCAGCGTCCTTCGCCGTCCAGCCCTGTGCCATCCTGTCATCGGCATGTTCGAAGATGAGAATTTCGTTGCGCATGATGATGCCCATCAGGGTGATGAATCCGAAGAGGGAGGTCAGGCCCAGCGTCTTGTTGGCGATGAGCAGACCTATCATGGCGCCAGGAATGCTGAGCGAGATGGCTATCATGCAGATGGCAGTGAGGCCGAATCGTTTGAAATTGAACAGGATGAAGAAGAAGATGATGACGAGTGCTATGCCTATGCCTCCGGCTATCTGGGGCAACATCTCGTTGTTCTTCTCCACCTCGCCGCCGATTTCGCTGCGCACACCCTTCGGCAGGTTGAGCTTCTTCAGGACCTGGGCGGCACGAGCCTGAACGGGAGCCGCCAGCACCTCGCGCTTGCCCTCGGCGGTGACACTGATGCAGCGCTCGCCGTTGCGATGCACAATCTTGCCCTCCGTCCAGTGGGGGCGCACCTGTGCCACCTGTCGCAGGGGCACGCTCTGGCCAGTGGAGGTGGTCAGGTAGGTGTTGCCCAGGTCGCCCAGATTCATGTGGCTGCAGGCTTCGTCCTTCATCACGATGGGCACCTCATAGTTGCCTTCCCACATGCTGCCCACCTGCATCTGGCCCGTCTGCAGCATCAGTTGCAACTGGGCTGTGGTGCGGTTGATGCCGAGCTGTGCCGAGGTGACGGGGTCGAGAGTGACCTCCATGATGGGATGCGGCAGGTCGTAGTCGGTGTGTACCCACTCCAGTTCGGGGAAGCGTCGGAGTTCTGCCATCATGCGTTCGGCAGCCACGTTCAGGCTGTCCATGTTGTCGCCATAGAAGCGATATTCATACGTGGGCACCATCAGGAAGTCCATTTGCTTGAATCGGCAATAGGCCTCGGGCCAGTGGTTGCTCCACTTGGGAGCGTACTCGTTGAGGACGTCGAAGGTGGTCTGTATGTCGGGGGTGTTCACAATAAGCTGGGCAAAGTTGCGCCCGCCCATCTGTGGGGCGTAGCTTACCTGGAAACGTGGGCTGCTGCATCCGATGAATGAGGTGACGCTGGTGACACGTTCGTCGCGACTGAGCACGTTGCGCAGCGAGTCGGCAATGGCCCGTGTATGGTCCAGCCCCTCGCCCTCGGGCAGATACACCTCTACGGCAAACTGGTTGCGGTCGGCATAGGGGAACTGGCGCATCTTCAGGCGAGGGAAGATGAAACTGGTGGCAATGACCAGCACCACGGCACCAATGATGGTCGCATAGGGGTGCTTGAAGGTCCACTTCAGGCATTTCTCGTAGAACACCTGCACGCGGTCGGTCAACTTCCGTCCACTGTTATCTACTTTCTTGATGAGGGCTGCATTCAGCACGGGTATGACGCCCACAGCCACGAGGAGCGATACCATCAGGTTGATGGTGATGGTGATGGGGAAGAGGCTTATCACGTCGTGCGCCTCGGCTTTCATGGTCATCACCAAGGGGAAGAAGATGGCACAGATGCAGACGGTGGCCAGCATCATGGGGGCGAAGTACTGCTGCACGGCCTTCACTGCCGATTCCCTTCGGCCCATGCCCTTGCCAAGATATTCCAGGTAACCGTCGATGACCACTATCGAGTTGTCCACAATCATTCCCAGCACCACAATGAGGCAGGCCAAGGTAATGATGTTCAGTGGGATGCCCATGGCATACATGATGCCCACACTGGTGAACGTGCTCAAGGGGATGGTGATGGCTGCCACGATGGCCGAACGCAGGGGGAAGAGCACCATCATGACCAGTATGATGACCACCATCGACTCAATGAGGTCGCGCAGGAAGTCGTGGACCGAGTCGCCCACCACCTGGGGCAGGTCGGTGATACGGCGAATCTCAACATCGCCGGGCAGGTATTCCAGTTTGAACTGTGCAATCACCTCATCCACCTGTTCGCCGTAATCCACAATGTTGTTTCCGTCGTTCATCTCCAGGGAGAGCAGGACGCAGCGGTTGCCATTGTTCTCGATGTACTTCTCCGAGGTGTCGTACTCGCGCCTCACGGTTGCGATGTCGCGCACGCGTACCACCTCATTATCGGCCGAGAAGATGATTTGGTTCATCAGTTCCTCTTCGCTGTTCTCGGTGGGACTGACATGCAGCTGTATGTTCTGCTCGCCGCCCGTCACGCTTCCGGCGATGGTGGTCAGCCCCTGGCCGTTGATGGCCTGCATCAGTGCGGCCTGTCCAATGCCGTAGGCTGCCAGCCGTTCGCGATCGACGTAGAGCGTCAGTTGTTCCTTCACCTCACCATACTGGCGCACGTTGCTCACCGAAGCCACACGTCTGAGGCGGTCGGCCAGTTCATCGCTGTAGCCCTGCAGTTCGCGATAGCTGCGCTGCTGGCTCTCCAGGGTGATGAGCAGGGCGCTGGCATTGCCAAAGTCCTCGTTGACAATGATGGCCGCCACGCCGCTTGGCAATTGGCTCTTGAACGTGTTCAGGCCATGCTTCACCTTGTTCCACACCTCCGTGCTTTTGTTGATGTGGTCCTGCAACTGCAGAGTGACAAAGCATAGCCCGTTCTGGCTGGCGGTGGTGGTCTGCGAACGCTTCACCTCCTTGAAGGTGAACAGATAGCGCTCCAGGGGGCGGGCCACCTGTGCCTCTATCTCCTCGCTCGTGGCACCTGGCATAACGGCTATCACCACACCCTGGCGAACGGTGAACGGGGGGAATTCGTCCTTCGGCATCACGCGCAGCCCATAAAGCCCGAAGGCCAGCAACAGCGCGGTGATGACTATCGTTATCCTATAGTTGTTTACGGGCCATGCTGCCCAACTTTTCTTCCAATCCATTCTTTTTCAATTCATAATTCATAATTCACAATTCATAATTCACAATTGGGGCCGAAGGCTAATTATGAATTATGAATTATGCATTGCTAATTACAGCTTACGGGCGTTCCCTCTCCCACTTTCTGGAATCCCTCCACTATCACCTGGTCGCCCTCCTGGAGTCCACTCTCAATGAGTACGCGGTTTCCGATGGTCTGCCCGATGGTGACGGGTGTGCGATGGGCCCTGCCCTGCTGCACTATCCACACGAAGAGCGACTTGTCCGTTGACTGCTGCACAGCCTTCACGGGCAGTGTCAGGGAGCCACCATTCTTCATTCTTAACTCTTCATTCTTAATTTGCACCCGTGCCACCATTCCCGGCAACAGCCTGTGGCCTGGGTTGGGCACCACGATACGGATGTCATAGGTGTGGGTCAGTGGGTCGGCACTCACGCCCTTCTCTATCCTTCCGCCCTGGAATGTTTCGTCGCCCAGGGCATCTACACGGATTGTGGTGGCTGTGCCCACCGTGATGCCGGAAATCTCGCGCTCAGGAATGCTGACACGCACCTTCACACGGTCTATCGACAATATGGTCAGTACGGGTTCCGAGGGCAGAACAGTCTCGCCCACACCCATAATCTTCGTGCCGACAACACCACTGACAGGGGCATAGATGCGGCAGTCCTCGAGGTTCTTCTTGGCCATGTCGTAGGCCGACTGTGCCTGGTTGACCTTGCTCTCCACCTCCACCCACTTCATGTCGGGCAGCGACTGGCTTTCGTGCAGCAGTTTCATGCGATCGTAGGCGTCCTTGGCCTGGTCCAGCGCAGCCTTCGTCGTGGCGAGTGTATTGCGTGCTTGCGTCTCGTCGATGACGGCCAGCAACTGTCCCTTCTTCACGGGCTGCCCCTCGCTGACGGTCATCGTCTGCAGCATGGCCATGCCTGTGAAACTTACGCTTGTGGAGCTTTCCTCCTCCACCACACCCACATAGGGAACTTCGGAAACATTACCACTCGGAGCCACCTTTTCCACACTGACGGCCAGCGTTTCCTCCTCCGCCTGAGTCTGTTTCGTGCCACAGCCGGTGACGAGGATCAGGGAACAAATAACAGGGATCATCCCCCATTGGATTCTTTTCATTATCAATTCTTTTACTTATTATTTCTGTCTTTTCAAATTCAGCTGCAAAGTTACTGCTTTTCCGACACTCCACAAAATTCTTTAAGTTTTTTTACTCAACTTTCACAAGTAGCAAGACAGACCCTATTGTGTACAGAAAGCCCGATAATTCCATTGGCACGCACGTCGATACCGAGGACAAAACACCACCCTGATTCAGGGGACTGGTTCTAAATACAAGCCAAAAACAAAGGGGGTAACGATTCGTGACGCCATCGATCGGGGACTAACAGTTGTCATCAACGAATCGGGACGTTACAGTCTCATCCTCTCATCCCCACTGTCGCAAGACAAGGCCTTCAAGCACTGGGTGACCTCGACCATGACTAGTGAAAGTGACAATGCCTATTTTGTGCCAAAATTCTATGTTATTGCCAATTTTCTTCGTATATTTGCACACGAAAACAATATTAATTATTTTTTTACCATGAAATTCTTTAAAGAGGTTTGGGGTTTTATTTGGGAGTTCGACAGCATGGAGGACTACTTTGAATTCACGTTAGGCAGAATCATGGCTTGGGTTATTATAATCGGCCTATTATATTATTTCATATTTGTCTAAGCAATGATGTAGACTGTAAGTGTACACCTCTAATAATCGGAAAGAAATGAAGCAGTAAATGGAGAAAAAGGTATTATCCCCCAACAAATTAGTCAACTAACAGAAAAGGATTCCTATTCAGTATTTGTACCCCCATTTAGGGGTCTGATATGTCTGATATAATTGTCAAGATTAATCTGTGTAATCCGTTACATCGTGGCGGTAATTTTTTTCCGTGCAATCCGTGATTACAATCGGATTCGCTGAACAAATCGGGGGTTTCGTTGAATAAATTTGGTGGAATTGCAGGAATCACTTACCTTTGCACAGATTTTAATCGCAAACGTCTATACTTATGAAAAAGTTTGTTATGTTACTGATGGTTTTGGTGGGAGCAACGACGGTCTGGGCCGGCAACTACGACTACCTGACCTTTGAAATGACCGACGGGGCAAAGGTTTCCGTTCCCGCGAAGTCGCTCAAAATAAGCATCAACGGAACCACCCTGACGACGGACACGCAGACGTTCACCCTGTCGAACCTCGCAAGGATGTATTTCTCTGCAAGCGACGAAACGACCGCCGCCGATGGGGTTTGCAATCCTGCGGCCGACGAACTGCTGTCGGAAAGTACGGAAATCTACGACCTCAACGGACGGAGAATCGTAAACGGCAGCGCAGCAGACGGCAAACTGCCCCGTGGTGTGTATATTGTCAAGACGAAAAGTAAAACCTACAAAATAGCAGTAAAATGAAGCGCACATTATTATATTTCATGGCCCTTGTGCTGACCGTCATGGGCAAGGCACAGACGCTGAACGTCAAGGTGGGCAGCGTGACCTACCAGTTCCCGGCTTCGCAAACGGGGGACATGACCTACAACGACGGCACCACGCTGACCGTCATGGGCAAGACGTTTGCATTGGCCGACATCAGCGGCATGACGGTGGACGAAACAAATGTTACCGACAACCTGGTGAGAATAGAATACGAAAACTCTTCAGCAACGGTCTATGTGGCTGGCAATGTGGCAAAGTACGTGGAGACGGCCGTCAACGGAGCGCACGTCAGCATTGCACAGTCGAACACGGATGCAGTGGATGGCGATGAGATAACCTACCAGCTCAGCGGTTCCACCACAGACGGCTCGCTGGTGCTCTCCGGCTCCTACAAGTGTACGGTTTCGCTGGCTGGCGTATCGCTGACCAACCCCAGCGGGGCAGCCATCGACATCGCCAACTCGAAGCGCATCCAACTCAGCGCAAAGAAAGAGACCACAAACACGCTGACCGACGGAAGCGGCTCACAGAAGGCATGCATCTACAGCAAGGGCCAACTGCAACTGCAGGGCAGCGGCACGCTGAACGTAGCAGGCACGCTGAAACATGCCATCAAGTCGGCTTCGTACATCTCCGTCAAGAACCTGACGCTGAACATCACCTCTGCCGTCAGCGATGGCATCAGCTGCGAAGAGTACTTCCTGATGAAGAGCGGCACGGTGAGCATCAGCGGTGTGGGCGACGATGGCATACAGTGCGACCTGGGCGGCACGACATCTACGGGCAAAACCACCGACCACGACGATGAGGACAGCGGCAATGTCTATCTGGAGGGAGGCACACTGACGGTGACCACCACAGCAGCTGCCACCAAGGGCATCAAGAGCGAAGGCGACCTCATCATCAGCGACGGGGCAATCAATGTCACCACCACGGGCAATGGCACCTACGACAGCGACGAGCGGGATGCCAAGGGTGCAAGTTGCCTGAACTCCGACAAGAACATTGCCATCAGCGGCGGCACGCTGACGTTGAAGGCGACGGGAACGGGCGGCAAGGGCATCAAGGCAGACGGCACACTGACCATCTCCGACGGCAACGTCAGCGCAACGGCAACAGGCAGCCAATACAAATACAGCAGCAGTGCAACCGCTTCGCCCAAGGCCATCAAGAGCAAAGGGGCAATGACCATCAGCGGAGGCACGGTTGTGGCAAGCAGCAGCAGGCACGAGGGCATCGAGTCGAAGAGCACCATCACCATCTCCGGAGGCTACGTCTATGCAGAGGCAAGCGACGATGCCATGAACTCGGCTGGCGACTTCACCATCAGCGGAGGCTACGTGATGGGCAACAGCAGCGGCAACGACGGACTGGACGCCAACGGCAACTTCTACATCAAGGGCGGCAACGTGGTGGCTGTGGCTGCCAGGAGTCCGGAAGTGGGCATCGATGCCAATTCGGAACAGCAGAAAAAACTTTACGTCACCGGTGGAAATCTCGTCGCTATAGGTGGCCTAGAGAACGGCTCCAGCATCTCCAACGGCACTGCCAAGCAGGCCAGCACCTACAGCAAAGGCACTTGGTACGGACTGTACAATGGTTCGACGCTGGCCTTCGCCTTCAAGGTGCCGTCGAACAGCAGCATGGGCACCTCAATGGCTGTATACACCACCAGTACTTCGGCCTTGAAGTCGGGTGTAACGGGCAGCGGCAATGGTTTCTGGAACGGCTATGGATACAGCAATTGCAGCGGTGGCAGCGACGTAACACTCAGCACCTACTCCGGCGGCGGTGGCGGTCCTGGCGGTGGTGGTGGCCACGGTGGTGGCGGCAGGTGGTGAACACCATATTTTTACACAATAGGGTCAGTTCCGCTGTGTAATCGAATTACTTTTACTGTATATGGAAAGAAAAAACTGGATGAAACAATCGCGACAGGAGAATCTGATTTACCTGGCAGTGTGGGGTTTGCTCTTTGCAGCCCCCATACTGAGTTTATATGTCAGGGTGATCAGTATCCCCGACGTCGAGTTCAATTGGATGGAGGTGTTCATCGTATGGCGGAAGTATGCCATCTACCTGTTGCTGTTCCTAATCCACAATTTCCTGTTAGCACCACTGCTGGTGAACAAGCACAATCGTGCGGCTTATTTCTCCATCATTGCCGCCATCGTTGCACTGTTCACAGTTTACCAGTGCAGCAGCAGGCCAAAGATGCCAAGGCGACTCCACAGCGAGGTGGGCTTCCATACGAAAGAACGGCACTACGACCCACTTCAAGCGCCCATTCACCACCCACATGGGAGGAAAGGGGTGAGACATGGCGATGCTCCGCCACCCATCGTCGGCGAGCACGACATCTTGGCCGTCATGGTGCTCATTCTGATGTTTGCCGCCAACGTGGGCATCAAGGGATATTTCCGTGGGCGCAACGACCGCAAACGCCTGGCCGAACTGGAACACAAGAATCTGGAACAGCAGTTGGAGTATCTGCGCTACCAACTGAACCCTCACTTCCTGATGAACACACTGAACAACATCCACGCCCTGATAGAAATAGAACCGCCCAAGGCACAGGAGGCCGTCATACAACTGTCGAAGATTCTTCGCTACGTACTCTATGAAAGCAACAAGAAACGCGTACTCATGTCGCAGGAAGTGGACTTCATGCGAAACTACGTCCAACTGATGCGCATGCGATACGGCGACAAACTGCAGTTCACAGCCATCACTGCCGATGCTGGAACCGACGTCTGCGTACCTCCCTTGCTTTTCATCTCGTTTGTGGAGAACGCCTTCAAGCATGGCGTAAGCTACCAGAAAGAGAGCTTCATCGCGATAGAGGAAAAGCGCTATCAAGACCAAGAAGGCGGCGAGCGGCTACACTGGACCTGCCGCAACAGCAAGCACCGTCAGCAGGAGGCCTCCTCACTGCCCCGACAGGGCGGTGTAGGTCTGGCGAATGTCCGTCAGCGCCTGAGCATGATATACAAAGACCGTTTTACCCTCGACGTCCACGAGACGGACGACACATACGAAGTGGTGATGGACATCCCACTCGAAACCACACTTTAGCCTCTTCAACTTTCAACTCTCAACTTTCAACTCTCCCCAATGCCTCTCCGTTGTCTTGCCATTGACGATGAGCCATTAGCGCTCAAGCAGCTCGTCACCTATATCAGTAAGGTGCCGTTTCTCGAACTTGCCGCCCAGTGCCAGAGTGCCCTGGAGGCCCGTGCGTTTCTCGAAAACGATGCCGTAGATGCCATCTTCTGCGACATCAACATGCCCGACCTCAACGGCATGGATTTCGTGAAGTCGCTCACTGTTCCGCCACTCATCGTCTTCACCACCGCATACTCCGAATATGCCGTCGAGGGTTTCCGTGTCAACGCCGTTGACTATCTGCTGAAGCCCTTCAGCCTCCAGGAGTTCCAAAGGGCGGCAAACAGACTGAAAGAAAGGTTGGAAAACTCCTCCCACCCATCGGCTCTCCCTGCTGAAGACGACAGTGTCATATTCGTGAAGACCGACTACCGTATCACGAAAGTCCACATCCCCGACATCCGTTATGTCGAGGCCATGAGCGAGTATCTGAAAATATGGATAGAGAACGAGCCGAAGCCCATCATCACCCTCCTGTCGATGAAAAAGATGGAGGAACGGTTGCCAGACGACTTCATGCGCATACACCGTTCCTACATCGTAAACCTTACCAGAATCCAAGAGGTAAACAAGAACCGGGTCATCATGGATGATGATACTCATCTACCCATCGGCGACCTTTACAGGGAAAACTTCCAGGCCTACCTGAACACAAAGTTCTTGGGGAAATAGCACCCACCCCCTTGATTACTACTGGGCAAGGAGATATGCCTTGAAGTCGGCAAAGTCCTTGGTCATGGGAACGCTTTGCTTCCTCCCTTGCATAAAGGTAGCCAGGCGCTCGGGAATCTCTACGGGCTGGCCTGTGATTGCCTCTACCGTATCCTTGAACTTGGCAGGATGGGCTGTCTCGAGGAAGAATCCCACCTCGCCGGGACGAAGTTGCTCCTTCAGGGCACGATAGCCACAGGCGCCGTGGGGGTCGAGTTGATAACCCGTTTCCTGCAGGCATTGGCGGATGGTCTCGGCTATCTGCTCGTCGGTATAGGTAGCACCGGAGATGTCCTTCGCGATGGCCTCGTGGCTCTTTCCATAAAGGTCATAGATACGGGCGAAGTTGCTGGGGTCGCCAACGTCCATCGCATTGGCCAGCGTCTGCACACTGGGGCGCGGACGGTACTCGCCTGTCTGCAGGTATTCGTAGAAGACATCGTTGCGATTATTGGCAGCAATGAAGCGCGAGATGGGCAGCCCCATGCGCTTGCCAAACAGGGCAGAACAGATGTTGCCAAAGTTGCCAGAGGGAACACAGCACACGACCTTCTTTCTTAATTCTTCACTCTTCACTTTTAATTCTTCACTCAACTGCGCCACAGCCCAGAAATAATAGAACGACTGGGGCAGGAAGCGGGCAACGTTGATGCTGTTGGCCGAAGTGAGACGCATGTGAGCATTGAGGTCGGCATCCATGAAGGCAGACTTCACGAGAGCCTGACAATCGTCAAAGACACCGTCCACCTCAATGGCTGTGATGTTCTGGCCCAAGGTGGCAAACTGACACTCCTGGATGGGCGACACCTTGCCTTTGGGATAGAGCACATAGACGTGGATGCCCTCTACGCCGAGGAAGCCGTTGGCTACAGCCGAACCTGTGTCGCCAGAGGTGGCAACGAGGACATTGACGGTCCCTCTCCCGGCCTCACCCGAGGGGGAAGAGAAATATTGGAGCAGACGGGCCATAAAACGGGCGCCAACGTCCTTGAAGGCCAACGTGGGCCCGTGGAAGAGTTCGAGACAGTAGATATTGTCCTCCACCTTCACGATGGGGCAGTCGAACGAAAGGGTGTCGAAGACGATGCGCTTCAAGTCCTCGGCTGGAACGTCCTCGCCAAAAAACTGCTGCGCCACACGATAGGCAACCTCCTGAAACGAGAGGTTGGGCATCTCATCGAAAAACGCCTGGGGAAGCGGATTGATACGTTCGGGCATATAGAGCCCCTTGTCTTCGGCCAGTCCCTTTACGACAGCCTTCTCCAGAGTGGCAAGTGGTGCCTTGCCGTTGGTAGTATAGTACCGCATAGGTAAATTCAAAATTATTTAATTCAAGATTCAAATGGCCAACGGACTCAAAGCGCAGCTTCATTTTGAATTTTGAATTAATAAATACATTTATGAAGCCATCTCCCTCGAGCAAACCGTAGGAGCCTTGCTGACAAGCCACTTCGTCGAAGGTCTGCACCTGGTCGGGCTCTATGCCGGGCGTATAGATGCAGAAGGGTATGGGCTCGTTGGTGTGTGTGCGATGCGCCACGGGCGTAGGATGGTCAGGCAGCAGGGCTATGGAGACCTCCTCCTGACCTCCACGAGGGGAGGAAAGTTGTTCCAAGATGGGACGGACGAGACGTTTGTCGAGGCAGTCGATGCACTTCAACTTCAGTTCCAGGTCGCCATCGTGCCCAGCCTCGTCGCAGGCCTCCACGTGGAGATAGACGAAGTCGTCGGTCTTCAGGGCATCAATGGCTGCCTGTGCCTTTCCTTCGTAGTTGGTGTCCCAAAGGCCCGTTGCCCCTGGTACATCGATGACACGCAGACCGGCATACTTGCCGATACCACGAATGAGATCGACAGCCGTGATGACGGCCCCGCTCTTGACCGACGGGAAACGTTCCATCAGGGTCTTCATCCTGGGGCGGTATCCCCCACCCCACGGCCAGATGCTGTTGGCAGGGTCCATGCCGCGTGCCATGCGCTCCTTGTTCAGGGGATGGTCCTTGAGCAGTTCCTGACTCTTCAGTATCAGTTCGTTGAGCAACTGAACAGTTTCCTCGGGCGACATCCGTCCCTTGTCGTCTGCACCCATTTCCTTCATATGGCTCACGCCCTCTCCTTGGGAGGGGACCAGGGGAAGGTTTTTCCTCCACGGTTGCAGGGGAATGTCATGTGGAGGCGTACAATGGAAGTGCTTGTTTCCACCCTTAATGACCAGCAGATGACGATATTGCACACCCGTGTAGAAATGTATGCGCTCGCTGCCCAGATGCTCTTGAAGGAAACGGATGAGAACATCGCCCTCGGCTGTCTCCAGGCGTCCGCAGGAGTGATTCTTCAGGAGGTCGCCTTCCAGGCAAACCAGATTGCATCGCAGCGCCAAGTCGTCGGGTGCCAATTCGACACCGATGCTGGCTGCCTCCAAGGGGCCACGCCCTTCGTAAACCAGATGTTGGTCGTAGCCCAGGATGCTGCTGTTGGCCACCTCGCTGCCCGGATGGAACCCATCGGGCACAGTCTTGAGCATGCCACAGCGGCCATTGCGGGCCAGGAAGTCGAAGTGGGGCGTATCAGCATATTGCAGGAGGGTCTTGCCTCCCAGTTGTTCGACAGGCCAGTCGGCCATGCCGTCAGCAAGGATTATCAAGTGCTTAGACCCACCAACCCCTCTCCCAACCTCCCCCGAGGGGGAGGAGTAGTTACTATTGATGTTAATGTTATTATCTGTATTCATATATCATCTTTATACCAGTATATACTCCCTCCCCTCGGGGAGGGCCTGGGACGGGGGTTCCTATGCTAAACTCATAATATCTGCAAACACACCGGCGGCCGTAACCGAGGCTCCGGCTCCATAGCCCTGAATGAGCATGGGATATTCGTTGTAGCGCTCTGTGGTGAGCAGCACGATGTTGTTCGAACCTTCCAGCACGTAGAACGAATGATCCTGGTCGAACTCCTGAAGCGATACGCTGCCCCGTCCGTTCTCGAACTTGGCCACGAAGCGCCAAACGCGGTGGTTCTTCTCCAGTTCCTGACGACGCTGTTCCCATTCGGCATCCAATGCGGGCAACTGTTCCCAAAACTCGTCGAGGGAACCTTGGAACAGGCTGTCGGGAATGAACAGGTGGGCCTCAACGTCCTTCTGCTCTATCTCATATCCTGCCTCACGCGTGAGGATGACCAGTTTGCGTATGACATCCTTGCCACTGAGGTCGATGCGCGGGTCGGGCTCGCTGTAGCCTTCGGCCTTGGCCATACGTACGGTTTCGCTGAAGGGGATGTCCTTGCTTATCGTGTTGAAGATGAAGTTCAGCGTACCACTGAGCACGGCCTCTATCTTCAGTATCTTGTCGCCGGAGTTCACCAGGTCGTTGATGGTACGGATGATGGGCAGCCCGGCACCTACGTTGGTCTCGAAGAGGAACTTCACGCCTCGTTTCTGCGCTATCTGCTTCAGTTCACGATAGTTGGCAAAATCGCTGCTGGCTGCTATCTTGTTGGCTGCCACGACGTTGATGTTATGATCGAGGAAGTCCCTATACAGGCCTGCCACATCGGGCGAAGCCGTACAATCGACAAAGACACTGTTAAAGATGTTCATGCCGATTACCTCGTCGCGCAGACGCTTGATGTTGCTTGCCGGCGACTGGCGGAGCTGTTCGTGCCAGTTGTCGAGTTTCAGGCCCTCGCGGCTGAACATGGCATTGTGCCCGCTGGCGATGCCCACAACATTGAGTTTGACACGCAGTTCGCGCATCAACTTCTCCTGCTGCTGACGTATCTGTTCCAAGAGACTGCCGCCTACGGTGCCCACGCCGCAGATGAAGAGGTTCACCTCCTGATATTCTGAGAGGAAGAAGGAGTCGTGGATAGAGTTCAAGGCCTTGCGCAGGAATTTATCACTGATGACAAACGAGATGTTGGTCTCAGAGGCACCCTGAGCGCAGGCGATGACAGAGATACCACTGCGGCCCAGCGTTCCGAACAACTTACCGGCAATGCCCGGCGTATGCTTCATGTTCTCGCCCACAATGGCCACCGTAGCAAGTCCGCTTTCGGCCTGCATGGGGAACATCTTGCCGTCCTCTATCTCGCGCTCGAACTCTTCGTTCAACACACGGCAGGCCTCTTCCACCTCCACGTCGCGCACGCCGATACTGGTACTGTTTTCCGACGATGCCTGACTGACCATGAACACCGATATGCCGTTGTCTGCGAGACAGGAGAAAATGCGACGGTTGACACCGATGACACCAACCATGGACAGACCGGAGACGGTTATCAGGCTGGTGCCCTTGATGCTCGAGATGCCCTTGATGCTGCGCACGTCGTCCTCCACCTCCTTCTGGATGATGGTGCCTTTGGCAGCAGGATTGAAAGTGTTCTTGATGAGTATGGGTATGTTCTTGACACAGACGGGATAGATGGTAGGCGGATAGACCACCTTGGCACCGAAGTTGCACAACTCCATTGCCTCCACATAGGTCAGTTCAGGAATGGGATAAGCCGTCTGAATGACCTTGGGGTCGGCAGTCATGAAGCCGTCCACATCAGTCCATATCTCCAGCACGCTGGCATCCAGTGCTGCGGCTATGATGCTCGCCGTGTAGTCGCTTCCACCACGTCCCAGGTTCGTCACCTCGCCACTGTCCTTGTCCGTCGAGATAAATCCGCCACAGACAACCGTCCTGAAATTTGGATTCTGAATTATGAATTGCTGTCTTACCAGTTCGTTGGTCAGTTCCGTTGAGAGTATGTTTTTTCCGTTCTGGCGGTGGGTCTTGATGAACTCGCGGCTGTCGAACCACTCGGCTCCCCGAATCAG
>CACZRZ010000035.1 GCA_902783655.1 uncultured Bacteroidales bacterium | reverse complement strand
GCCGGACAGGCTGAAATAGCCAAAGTAGTGGAACAGGAGGGGCAGGGTGAAAAGTTGTGCCGAGAGCGATACGGCCCAGGCTTGCCACAGCCAGGAGGCGAACCGACGAGAAGGTTGGAAGAGATTGCGCACGGGGACATAGAACAAGAAGATGCCGGCTATGGCTCCAAAGGAGAGCTGGAAACCGACATCGAACAGGGTGGCGGGATTTATGAGCAGCAGGAGCATGCCGGCAATGCCGAACAGGTTCCACGACGAATGGCCGGAGAATGTGGTCTCGCCGATGAGCAGCAGCGACATCATGGCAGATGCACGGCACAGCGAAACGGGGAGCCCCACCAGCAGGGCATAGGTCCAGATGAGGACGATGGCGAGACCACCGAACACGTAGCGCAGGCGCGAGGGAAGGACACGCAGCAGCCAATAGTTGAGGACACCGAACAGGATGCCCAGATGCAAACCGGAGAGGGCGAGGATGTGCGAGGCTCCGGTCTGACGATAGAGCTGGACGACGTCGGACGGCAGGCCCTCACGGTTTCCGAGAAGCATGGCTGTGACCAGCGAGTCGGCCGTGGGCGAAAGGCCTGCTGCATGGAGCCCGCTGACGAGGTCTTGCGCGAGGACGGCACCGTCGAGCCGGAGTGCCTCTGGAATCAGGGACAGCGGTGGCAGGAACGGACGCAGGAGCCCCACGAGACACATGAAGAGGCACAGCGAGGCAAGGCCCCACGCGCCACGACGCGAGAGAGCAAAGGCTATCAGGGACAACACGCAGACGCAAAGGACGGAAAGAGCCGCACCACGAGGCACGGCTACAAGAGTCCCCACAAGAATGCCGATGGCCAGGGAAAGGGCCATCGCGGGGTAGAGGTATCTGTCCTGACTCACGAGAGAGCCTTCAGGGCATCGATGGTCTCGGCAGGTTGCTGCGAGCCAAAGACGAAGGAACCGGCAACCAGTACGTCGGCACCAGCCTCTGCCAACTGCTGGCCCGTCTGCAGGTTCACGCCGCCGTCGATTTCTATCAGGGCATGGCTTTCGGTCTCCCGGATGAGCTGGCGCAGTTCACGCACCTTGCGCAGGGTCTGCGGGATGAACTTCTGTCCGCCGAATCCCGGATTCACCGACATCAGCAGCACCATGTCCACATCGCGAATGATGTCGCTGAGGAGGGCTACAGGTGTGGAGGGACACAGCGTGACAGCCGGATGCATCCCAGCCTCGCGTATCTGCTGGATGACACGATGGTGGTGGACGACGGCCTCGAAGTGGATGTTCATGTAATAGGCACCCAGGTCGGCCACCTCGCGAATGAACTTCTGAGGCTCGACAATCATGAGGTGGACATCCAAAGGCTTCCGGCACAGCCGGGCCACATGTTTCAGGACTGGGAATCCGAAGGAGATGTTGGGGACGAAGACACCGTCCATGACATCGAGATGCAAATAATCGGCATGGCTCTGGTTGAACCATTGCATCTCACGTTCCAAATTGCCGAAATCTGCAGCAAGCAACGACGGAGCTATCAACATGATGCCGACTGTGGTTTATAGGTTCTCGCAAAATTGCGAAGGTACTGCAGGACTGCTGGATTGGGACGAAATGTTTCTTGAGGTAAAGATTGGGTCATAGGCGTTGGGGTTGGGGTTGGTTTACGGTTTAGCTGGCATTGCGCAGCGTTCTTTATATTGCTATAACGAAAAAAGCCTGCCGCTTATTGTGTGCGACAGGCGATTTATTTTCAATCCTCAATCTTCAATCTTCAATCTTCAATCTTCAATCTTCAATCTTCAATCCTCCTACGCAGAGAGATAGAGATCGCGGTGGCTGGCCATACGGCGCAGGTTGATGAGAGCATAGCGCATGCGTCCAAGGGAGGTGTTGATGCTGACGCCTGTGGCCTCGGCAATCTCCTTAAACGACATGTCGTCGTAGTAGCGCATGCGTACGACCTCGCGCTGCGACTCGGGCAGGCGGTCTATCATCATGCGGACATCGTCGTGCGACTGCTCCACCAGCATCCGCGACTCCACATTGGGCTCGCAGAGCGCAGGGTCGTTGAACAGGTCGCATATCAAATCGCCCTCGCCGTCCACAAGTTCGTGGTTGACAACATTGCGCCCCGTGGTACGCATGCTGCGAAAACGGTCGAGGACCAGATTGCGGGCTACTCGCATCACCCACGAACCAAACTGGCCCGATTCGCTGTAGTGACCATTGCGGATGGCCATGATAACCTTTACGAACGTGTCCTGGAACACATCGTTTGCCATCTCCGTGTCGGGAATCAGTGCACGAATGTAACCAAAGACTTTGTCTTGGTGACGCTCTAAGAGAACATCGAATGCTTGGAAGTCGCCTTCTCCGTACATGCGGACCAGTTGTTCATCGGTCTGCTTTACGTAATTGTTCATTACCTTTCTATTTTATAGTTTACTGGGGTAATGTTGTTTCGATAGGCGATAGTTTTTATTGGTTAACGGCTGCAAATTTAATAAATAATTCACAATTCGCAAATCACAATTCACAATTATTTTTCATTTCTGGTCGAAATTTGTGTGTCGTGCCTATGAAACAGGGGCTATTTTACACACTCTTCCGAGATGTGTGCACCACGGAGAAAGTCTTCTACGCCCATTCGGCGCTTTCCGGCCAGTTGCAGCGAGAGAACGTCAATCCAACCCTCACGGCAAGCGATTCGCAGGTAGGTTTTTCCGTCTGTCTGGAGGGTGCCTGGCATCACTTCGCACTTTGCATCCGACACCTGGCACTGATATATCTTCAGCATCGTGCCGCCGAGGGTGGTCCATGCAGCGGGATAGGGCGAAAGGCCGCGAACAAAGTTGTACACCTCGCGTGCCGTGAGTTCTGCCCAACGTATCTGGCACGTCTCCTTGAATATCTTGGGAGCAGGGCGCAGGGGACCGTCCACCGTCAGTTGGCTCTGCGGTATGGGGGTCACGACACCACGTTCCACATCGTCCACAGTCTTCAGCACCAAATCGGCTCCCAGCAGCATCAGGCGATCGTGTACGGCCTCCACATCGTCGTCCTCGTGGATGGGTACGGACTGACGATAGATGACCTGCCCGGTGTCGATGTCGTGGTCGAGGAAGAAAGTTGTGATACCCGTCTCATGGTCGCCGTTGATGATGGCCCAATTGATGGGGGCAGCACCACGATACTGAGGCAAGAGTGCCGCATGGAGGTTGAAGGTGCCCAGACGGGGCATTGCCCACACCACCTCGGGCAGCATGCGGAAGGCTACCACGACACCCAGGTCCGGTTCATAGGAACGAAGCTCCTGCAGGAAGTCTTCGTCCTTCAGGCGTTCGGGTTGCAAGACCGGAATGTTGTGAGCAACGGCAAACTGCTTGACAGGGCTTGCCTGCAAGACGTCGTGATGGCGTCCGACAGGCTTATCGGGCATTGTCACCACTGCCACCACATTATAACCGCCTTCCACGAGGCGCCGCAGGGGTTCGACGGCAAAGTCCGGCGTACCCATATATATGATTCGAGTTTTCATTGTCTTATATTGGAGAGAGGCTGCGACAGCATCGCGTCAGCCCAATTTTTAATTTTTAATTCTAATTAGTCGTTACTGATGTCGGCCAGCATCTGGCGATACATCGTGAAAACACGCGACTTGCGGATGAAGCCGACGAAGCAGCCAGCCGAATCGACAACGGGCAGCGTCCAGGCTCCTGTACGCTCGAACACCTTCACCACGTCCTCCATCTCGTCCTGAGTCGACAAACGTGCCGCAGGAGCAACCATCAGCTGGCTGACTCGATAACGCTGGTAGAGTTCGGTGCGGAACATGATGTGACGGATGTCGTCGATATACAAGACGGCAACCAACTGGCGCTGGGCATTCAGGACGGGGAAGACACTGTGCTTGGACAGCGATATCTGCTTCACCACCTCAGCCAGTGTCATCTCGGGAGTCAGGAACTTGCTGTAGCGGTCCATCACCGAATCCATAGACATCAGCGTCAGTATGGCACGGTCCTTGTTGTGGGTAATCAGTTCGCCTCGACGTGCCAGACGCATGGCATAGATGCTGTGAGGCTCGAAGATGTGAATGGTGAGGTAGGAGCACACCGACACCACCATCAGCGGCATGAAGAGCTGGTATCCACCCGTCAGTTCGGCTATGAGGAAGATGCCCGTCAGCGGAGCATGCATCACTCCCGACATGAGTCCGCACATGCCCAACAGGGCGTAATTGTTCTCCGGAAGGTCCACACCCAGCACGCCATGCATGTTCCATACCTGAGAAAAGACAAAGCCGAAGATACAGCCCAGGAACAGCGTGGGAGCAAAGACTCCACCACATCCGCCGCCGCCATTGGTTGCCGTAGAGGCAAAGACCTTGAAGACGATCACCAGCGACAGGTAGAGAACCAGCATATTGCTGTGTCCATAGAAGAGCGAATGGTTCATGGCTGCCAGCCAGTCTTCCTCACCGTGACCTGCCAACAGGAGTTCGATGAGGTCGTAGCCTTCACCGTAGAGCGAGGGGAAGAGATATATGAGTATGGAAAGCATGGCTCCCCCCACCACCAGGCGTGAATACGGTCCGCGTAGCTTGCGGAACACACCTTCCAGCGCATTCATCGTGCGGGTGAAATAGAGCGAGACCAATCCACAGCCTATGCCCAGCAAGATGTTGGCAGGCTGACGGGCCACACTGAAGACGTAGTCGTGGTGGAAGCCAAACATCGGATCGGTTCCCGTGATGGCAAAGGTGACAATGGCTGCCGTCACACTCGACACCAGCAGGGGTAGCAGCGAGCCCATCGTCATGTCAATCATCAGCACCTCCAGTACAAAGGCCAGACCAGCGATGGGGGCCTTGAAGATGCCTGCCACTGCACCAGCGGCTCCACAGCCCACGAGCAGCATCAGCTGTTTGGAATTGAGGCGGAACATACGTCCCAGATTGCTGCCGATGGCAGAACCCGTCAGGACGATAGGGGCCTCAGCACCAACAGATCCACCAAATCCGATGGTTATGGCCGAGGCTATGAGGCTGCTCCAGCAGTTGTGGGACTTGATGTTGCTCTGCTTGCGGGCGATGGCGAACAGGATTTTCGTCACACCGTGTCCAATGTCGTCGCGGACGATGCGACGGATGAAGACCGACGTAAGGAATATGCCCACAACAGGATATATCAGGTACAGCACGTTGGACGACGTGATGCTGAACTGATGGGTCAGCAGGAACTGGATTTGCGAGATGAGCCACTTCAGCAGCAAACCGGCAAAGGCCGTCAGCACACCCACAATCAGGGCGAGGAGCAACATGAAACGGCTTTCCTTGATGCCCCGTTTGCTCCATACGATCAGGCGGCTATAGAATCGTCCATCTTTCATTTTCGTATCACGGTTACTGACCCATCCTCCTTCAGTTTTATAATGCTCGAAGGTCTTCCGTCGGACTTGCGCCCACGTGCAAACTGCACGATGTAGTCAACCTTCGACTTTATTTCATCGGGGATATCGTAGAAACTCTTTGGCGAAGGTTCGCCGCTGATGTTGGCGGAAGTGCTGACTATGGCCTTCTGGAAACGGTAGCACAACTGCTGTGAGAACTGTTCCTTGGTGACCCTGATACCCAGCGAACCGTCTTCTGCCACCAAGTTGGGAGCCACATTGGCGGCACCGTCCAAAATCAGCGTCAGCGGACGATCGGCATACTCTATGAGGTCCCATGCCACATCGGGCACCTGACGGAAATATCGCTGCATACGGTTGGCAGAGTCCACCAGGCAGATAAGTGCCTTAGAATCCTCGCGATGCTTGATTTCATACACTCTTCTCACTGCTTCCTCGTTCTGAGCATCGCAGCCTATGCCCCAAATGGTATCGGTGGGATAGAGTATCACCCCACCCTTCCGCAGTACCTCGACGGCATTCTTTATGTCTATTTCGCAATTCACCTTCTCATCTACTGTTTAATGACTTACAAAAAATCAGAACTCGCTGGTAAAGTGAAACTTGATGTGTTCAAAGTCCTGCTGCGCCATTTGCAGCACATAGCCCGAGTCGGCAAGGAAGACATCGCGTCCCTCGCGGTCCTTTGCCATATATTGGTACTTGCGTTTCTTGAAAGCCTCCAGCTGCTGCGCATCGTCGCTTTCTATCCAGCAGGCCTTGAACAACGACAAGGGTTCCCAGCGGCACTTGGCTCCATACTCGTTTTCCAGACGATACTGTATGACCTCGAACTGCAGTTGTCCCACGGTGCCGATAATCCGGCGGTTGTTAAACTGGTTCACAAACAACTGAGCCACACCCTCGTCCATCAGCTGCTCTATGCCCTTCTGCAACTGCTTGGTCTTCATGGGGTCGGCATTCTCGATATACTTGAACATCTCAGGCGAGAACGAAGGCAGCCCGCGGAAGTGCATCACCTCGCCCTCGGTCAGCGTATCGCCAATCTTGAATGTACCATTGTCCGGCAGACCTATGATGTCGCCAGGCCATGCCTCGTCGATGGTGGACTTGCGCTGTGCCATGAACTGAGTGGGACTCGAGAAGCGCAGTATCTTGCCCTGCCGCACATGCAGATAGGGCGCATTGCGGATGAACTTGCCAGAGCAAACCTTACAGAATGCGATGCACGAACGATGGTTGGGGTCGATGTTTGCCGTTATCTTGAAGATGAAGCCCGTGAACTTGGGTTCGTCCGGCTCCACCATGCGTTCCTCGGCCTGTGTGGGACGGGGCGAAGGAGCTATCTCCACGAAGCAGTTCAGCAGCTCCTGTACACCGAAGTTGTTCAATGCAGAGCCGAAGAATACTGGTGCCACCTCAGCCGAACGGTAAGTCTCCACGTCAAATTCAGGATACACACCATCCACCAGCTCCAGATCCTCGCGCAATTTCTCTGCATCTTGCTCTCCAATCACATCATCAACATACGGGTGAGAACTCCCCTCGCCCGTTGGAGAG
>CACZRZ010000034.1 GCA_902783655.1 uncultured Bacteroidales bacterium | reverse complement strand
CGTGCAGTTCCCCCACACCGTCGTCATCGACATGGGTCAGGACAAGACGATGTCCGGCTTCCAGTATCTGCCCCGCATGGAGGAAGGCGCACCAGAGAGCATCAAGGACTATCGCATCTATGTGAAGTCGGAAAGTTTTAAGTTCTGACCCCCACCCCTCACCCTCCCCGAGGAGGAGGGAGTGGTTACTTTAATTAATAATAAAACAAGTAGAATAGAGTTCCCCACAAAACATTCTACTCTCCCCCTACAAGGGGGAGCGGGGAGGGAGTCTGATGAATTACATTGGCATTATCATCGGCCTTGCCACATTCCTCTGCATCGGTGTGTTTCACCCGATAGTCATCAAGGCCGAGTACCATCTGGGCCGCCGTTGCTGGCCCCTGTTCCTCGTGGCAGGCATCGCGGCCCTTGTGGCCTCACTCTTCGTCCCGAACGAATACGTGAGCATCATCCTCGGCGTCGTGGCCTTCTCCTCGTTCTGGGGCATACTCGAAGTGCATCAGCAGCACCACAGGGTAAGGAAAGGCTGGTTCCCCATGAACCCTAAGAGGAAGAACGAGTACGAGAAGTAAACTCGTCAACTTGTCAACTCGTTTATAACACGAGCTTCCGCTCCAACGCCAGTCGCACGAGGCTGACGGTGTTCCTCACCCCATATTTTATCAGGAGGCGTTTGCGGTACCAGTTGACGGTCTCGAGGCTGAGGTGTACCTGCGCGGCAATCTGGGGATTGGTCAGCCCCTGGCACAGATGATGCAGGATGTTGTTCTCCACCTCGGTGAGCACTACATGGCTGGCACGCCCTTCGCGCAGTATGGCTTCCACCAAGGGCGAGACATAGCGACCGCCCTGCCAGACGGTGGTGATGGCCTCTATCAAGTCCTTGCCGGGCGAACTCTTCAGCACATAGCCGTGGGCACCGCACTCCATCAGGCGCAGAATCATGGAGTATTCGTCGTGGATGGTGACGGCCACGACCTTGACTTTCGGATATTCGACCACCACCTCGTGGCAGAAGGCAGCCCCGTCGCCGTCGGGCATGGAGATGTCCAGCAGGAGCACGTCGGGACGGCGCTCCTGCAACGTCTGCCGACATGCCTCCAGTGTGTTGAAGGAACGGCTCACATGAGCCTGCCCGCTCTGGTTGATGAGTTCGGAGAGTCCCTCCACGACCAGTTGGTGGTCGTCGGCTATATATACGTCAATCAAGTATCTTTTCATAGTGGCAATGTGATGTTTATGTCTGTTCCACGACTGTCGGCAGAAACGATGTCGAGTCTGCCCTGGTAGGGGGCTATGCGCTCGCGTATGTTCTGCAGTCCCATGCCCTGAGCGGTCTCGCCCATACCCGTCCCGTCGTCGCATACCGTCAGCGTCACCTGTCGGGTTTCCTGCATCAACTGGATTTCGATATGCTCGGCCTTTGCATGTTTCATGGCATTGTTCACCAGTTCGTAGGCACAACGGTAAAGCACAAGTTCCACCTCCGTCTTGAGTCGCACGTTGCCAACAGTCTGGAAATGGGCACCTGGCACGCTGACGGCGAAGTCACGAAGTGCCGACACGAGGCCACTTCGCAGCAGTTCCTCGGGCATCATGTGGTGCGACACGCGCCGCAGTTCTTCGACGGTACTATCCAAAAGCGGCAATGCCTCCTCTTGCTTTTCAATCTTCAGACGCAGGAGCGACAACATGCCACCCAGTCCGTCGTGCAAGTCGCGGGCCAGGATGCGCCGTTCGCTGGTTTCTGTTTCGAGGGCCACCTTTGCTACCAACAGAGCCTTCTTGCGTCTGTGTACGACGACCAACAGCACGCAGCCTGCCATCAGGGCGGCAATGGCAATGGCGGCAGCAGTCATTAACCAACAGTCGAGCCGCCGTTCCTTGTCGAGGGCCGCTATCTGCGCCTCTTTCTTCTCGGTCTCGTAGAGCACCTCCATCTGCGAGAGTCCCAACTGATAGTGATCTGTGACATAGCGTGTCATCACCTCATATACCTTATTAATATATTCGCAGGCCTTGTCCTTCTGTCCCAGTTGTGTGTAGATTTCTGCCAGCATACGAAAGCAGCTGGCATCGGCAGTTGTTGCCAGTGAGTCAGGCCGGATGGTACGCAGGCCGTAGCTGAGGGCCAGTTGCCACTGACGTTCGGCCATCGCCAGTTCGCAGGCAGCAGCATAGACGTCGCTCTTGTCCTCGAAGAGCAGACTGTCTACCAAACCGACGGCTTCCTCCGCATAGGTCTTCGCTGCCGCCAGGTTCTCGTGCCCCTCCATCATGTTCAGGCGAACCATCGAGGCCAGCACCACAGGATAGTCCTCCGGTTCCTCTGTCCGGTGGGCATGATAGTAGGCATAGCACTTCTCTGCCACCTGTCTGGCCCGTTCGTAATTGCCTTGTCTCGTGTATATTTTGATGAGTCCCTTTCGTGCCAGTGCCATCATCAGCGAGTCGCCGGAGGCCGTTCCCTTTTCCACAGCCTTCAGGTAGTTGCGCTCTGCCTCCTGCATATTTCCCATCGTTAAGTAGAGTTCACCGATATTGTGATAGAGGATGGTCTGGCTCTCCGTCCAGTTGTATTTTTCGAAAATGGGTAGCGCCAGGTGGTAGTAGTGGATAGCCAGGTGGTGCTTGTCCTGAATGTTATAGTCGTTGCCGATGGCACCGTAGGTGCACGAGCGGGCATCGTCGATGTCCCTTTGGGTATAACGTCCCGACTGCTCCATCGTGTCCACGACGGCCAGTGCCCACAGAAACAGGCGGATGGCCTCGTCGTGCTCCTCTCGGGCATAGTGCATCTGAGCAAAGAAGCGCAGTATATTCTGCCTTACGTTCAATCCGTTCAGTTCGTAGCTCAGTGCCAGTGCCTTGTGTCCGTATTCGCTGGCCTTCTGACTGTCGAAGGGCAGCCAGCCTCGCATCAGTTCGTCGTAGGCTCGCAACAAATCTGTCCCCTTCGGCGGGTTCTTGCCCTTCAGGGCCGCTTCCAGGGAGTCCACTTTGGCATTGCGATAGTCATTATAGGCCCAGGCTGACAGGCAGCAGGCAGCAACGAACAGACAGGTGAAAAATCTTCTGAGGTTCATCTTCTTTGTTTCTAACGTCCCCCAAAGTTACTCATTTTCTCCCACAATCGCCACCCATTTGGGTGGAAATTCGCGCCCATCATCATAATTCCACCTATTTGGGTGGAAGAGAGCCGTACGGAAATGACTAACTTTGTACTAAACAAATCAAAATTACATTTAACTATGAACTCAAAGAAATTGATGCTAATCGCTGTCCTGCTCTTCTGCATGAGCATAGGAGCCGATGCACAGGGTTTCCTGAAGGGACTCGGACAGCGAGTAATAGACAAGGGGAAGGAAAAGGTAGAGAACAAGGTGGACCGCACCGTGGACGACGCTGCCGACCGTGTGCTGGACGGGAAGAAACGAAACACAGAGCGCACAGAGGAGACAGAGGACACGGAGGGTTCTGCTTCCCAACAGACCAAGGCCAAGAAGCAGGCACAGGGTGAGGCCGTGAAGAGCGACTTCGTGCCCGGAACGGTGGTCATCTTCGAGGATGACCTGAAGGGCGAACAGATGGGAGAGTTCCCTTCGAAGTGGGACCTGCTGGAGAACAATGCCGAAGTGGCCAGGATGAACGGGCAGATGGCCATCAAGTTCGAGCATGGCTCTAACACCGAGATTACGCCCCTGTTGGAGGACGGCAATCGGAAGTACCTGCCCGAGGTATATACCTTAGAGTTCGACTTCTTCGTGACGGGTGAGGAAGACCATACTTCGGCCTACCGTCTGCTACTGAGGCCAGAGGGGGACGGCTATGAGAGCTGGATATTCTTTGGCAAGGACAACATTACATGGTCCGTACAGCGACCCACCGGCGACGAAAGCATTGAAGGCAATGCAACATTGGAGGGCATCAACAAGCTGAACGACTGGAACCACTTCGCCATCTCGTTCAACAAACGTGCCCTGAAGGTCTATATCAACAATCGTCGCGTCATCAACATCCCCAATGCCAAGGCAATGGATTGGTTCACAATCGCCACCGAATTTTGGGAGGACCACATCGACTACATTACCAACGTGCGTCTGGCAAAGGGTGCCGTTGCCCTCTATGATCGCAATGCCCAGACGATGACCGCCGTTGAGAAAGCCATGCAAGAAACAGGAAAGTTCGTCACGAATAACATCCTCTTCGAGACTAGTAAGGCCGACCTGAAACCCGAATCGATGGCCGAGATTGCCAAAGTGGCCGAGTACATGAAGAAGAACCCCAACGTCCGCTTCGAGGTGCAGGGACACACCGACAACCAAGGCTCGGATGCCATCAACGACCCGCTTTCGCAGAAACGTGCCGAGGCCATCGTGAAGGCCCTCGTCGGACTGGGTGTCGATGACTGGAACCTGCGCGCCGTGGGCAAAGGCAGCCACGAACCCATCGCTGACAACAAGACCGAGGAAGGCCGCGCCCAGAACCGCCGTGTGGAGTTCATCATGAAGAAGTGAAAATTGTAAAATTGTGAAATTGTAAAATTGTAAAATGAAAAAGCTTTTAATGATGCTCTTCGGAGCAATACTTGCAACCAATGCTATGGCACAAGCCGGAGTGGCTGGCTATCAGGTGGACAGCATGTACAGCGTAGTGAACGATGTACGAACAATGAAAGTTGAGTATGAATACAACGAGTTAGGACTGGTGACTGCCGAATATTCGTATAGCTACATGGTGGACGGGCAATTCGTCAGTACACCGGTACCCGTCGGAAAGAATCTCTATTTCTACAACGAAAAGGGCAAGCCCACCCGCTCCGAGAGTTATGACTACGAAGACGGCAAGTGGGTAATGTCATCACGCATGGAATACACCGACTACAATGAAGAAAACGGACAGCCCTGTGTCAGCATCAGTTATGAGCAGGACAAGGAAAACCCGTCGGAAGAAATGCAACCGACCACGAAAATCATTGTACACAAGTTCCACAACTTCTGCGACGAGGACGAGGATGTCTACGAGTACCAGAACGGTGAATGGGTGCTGACGATGACCAACCATTACGAGTTCGACGAATGGGACAATAAGGTCAGGGCAATCGCTGAGATTCTCTTCGAAGGTGAAGTTACGGGAAGCATGGAGATGACATGGGCCTACGACAGCCATCACAACACGACGCAGTCCACTACAAATGTCTCGATGATGGGTATGAATATGACCACAACCACCACCTACACCAACGAGTATGATGCCAACGGATGCCTCGTTTCACAGGTTCAGAACTCCGACGAACAGGGTACGATGACGACATACTACTGCTGGAGCGCAGTATCCCCGACGGGCATCAAGGAAATTAAGAATGAAGAATTAAGAATGAAGAATATAGCTGATGCTATGTATGACTTGAGTGGCAGGCGCGTAGCCAATTCTCAATCCTCAATCTACATCATGAACGGAAAGAAATTCTTCCGTAAATAAAAAGTAAGGTTTGCATGAGGCTGCGAGTGGCCAAGTAAGCCACGAAGGCGAGCCACAGGGCATGATTGCCATAGCACGAGCCCAAGCCAAACCACAGCACAAAGAAGACAATGGCGCTGACGAGCATGGACAGAAACATCCGGCTGGTCAGCGTCATTCCTATATATACACCGTCCCAGATGAAGGCAGCAAGGCCCACGAGGGGAACGGCAATGAGCCAAGGCAGATACGATAGGGCAAAGTCGATGACTTCCTGTTGATTGGTGAGCAGCGAGAGAAACCACGGACCTGCCAAAGCATAGAGCGCCGTGAAGAAGAGGGCGAGGCCGATGCCCCATCGAAACAGCTGACGGACGACCTGCAGCAACCCTACCCTATCCTGCCGCCCGACGTATTCGCCGCTCAAGGCCTCTGCAGCATTGGCCAGCCCGTCGGTGAAGTAGGAATAGATGATGAAGAACTGCATCAGCAGGGCGTTGGCATCCAGCGTGAGCGTACCCATGCGACTGCCTGCCGTAGTGAAATAGACGGTGACAGCCACCAGACAAAGCGTGCGCAGGAAAAGACCTACACCTACCCCTCCCAAGGTGGGGAGAAGAGAGGCGACGTCCATTAGTTTTTCATTTTTAATTTTTAATTTTTCATTGAAGGACGCATATATGACTCCCGCATACACCCCCACCACCGTTCCCAGTGCCACACCCCGAACACCCATGTCGAAGACGAAGACGAACAGGAGGGTGCAGAGGATGTTCACGAGGTTCTGCAGGATGGCCATCCACATCGGCGTGCGCGTGTCCTGCATGCCGATGAACCAACCCGTCAGCGCATAGCTGGCCAACATGGCCGGAGCGCCCCAGATGCAGACACGAAAGTATTGCGCAACGAAATGTGCCACTTCTGCCGAGGGCTGCATCAGCCACAGGGCAAAGCGCAAGAGGGGCGTTTGCAGAAGCAACAGGCAAAGACTAATCAGCAATCCGAACCTGAGGCTGTGCGTGAGACCCGCACGGATGCCCGCTTCGTCCCCTGCCCCATGGGCCTGACTGACGATACCCGTCGTTCCCATCCGCAGGAAACCGAACAGCCAATAGGTCATGTTGAAGATGGTGGTGCCGATGGCCACAGCGGCGATGTACTCCGCACGCCCCATGTGTCCCACAACAGTGGTGTCCACCAGTCCGAGCAAGGGCACCGTGATGTTCGTCACCACACTTGGCAAGGCCAGACGAAGTATCGGGGAATTAAGAAATGAAGAATGAAGAATGAAGAATGAAGAATTTGCTACCGCCCTTTTAGAAGAGGACTGGGATTCTTCATTCTTCATTCTTCATTTTTCATTTAAATTGTCGGGGCGACCCGACTCGAACGGGCGACCGCCTGGTCCCAAACCAGGAACGCTACCAACTGCGCTACACCCCGATTGCTCCGAAAAGCGGGTGCAAAGGTACTAACTTTTTTCGGTTTTACCAAATTTTCCCATACCTTTTTATGCATGTATGCTATGAGTGTGCTTTTATCGACACGTCGATTGAGCTTCAACGACACGTCGATCAGCCTCCAACGACACGTCGATTAAGCCCCAACGACACGTCGATGGAACCTCGGCCTATCAGGGGCATCTTGAGACCCTACTCTTCCCACCGCAGGACAGAACCGTTGCGACGGGCAGGATCGGGCCCAGCGAAGTCTATCGAATAGGGGCTGCCCGTGGTGGGACTCTTGCCCAGATAGCGGTGGTTCTTGAGCGAGAGGAGCATGAAATCGTGG
>CACZRZ010000033.1 GCA_902783655.1 uncultured Bacteroidales bacterium | reverse complement strand
TCGCCGCCTGAGAGCACGCCACACAGTTGGTCGGCAGGCGGACACCTGAGGGCATCCATCGCGCGTTCCAGTCGGCTGTCCAGGTTCCATGCGTCGGTGGCATCGATGATGTCCTGCAGTTCGCCTTGCCGGGCAAAGAGTTGGTTCATCTTGTCCTCGTCCTCATAGTATTCGGGCAGTCCGAACTTTTGGTTTATCTCTTCGTATTCCTTCAGTGCATCCACTGTGGCCTGCACGCCCTCCTTCACCACGTCGATGACCGTCTTTTGGTCGTCCAGTTGAGGGTCCTGGGGCAGGTAGCCCACCGAGTAGCCTGGTGCGAACACCACCTGGCCTTGATACTGCTGGTCCAGTCCGGCGATGATTTTCATCAGCGTCGATTTACCTGCGCCGTTCAGACCGATGATGCCAATCTTGGCCCCGTAGAAGAAGGAGAGATAGATGTTCTTGAGTACTTGTTTCTGATTCTGTTGGATGGTCTTGCTCACGCCCACCATCGAGAAGATAATCTTCTTGTCGTCCTGTTGTTGTGCCATGTAATATGGTTGGGATTTGAATTTGAATTTTGAATTTTGAATTTTGAATAAATCCGTTGCCTACCACCCCATGATGATGCCCACGCTGTAGAGCAGGGCGAAGAGGAGAATGCTGGCCGCCGTCTGGCCCAGTATCTTGTTCAGTGCCCGACCGCGACGGATGCGCTGCATACGGCTGACGAGGTAGAAGTTGACAGCCAGGTAAAAGACAGGCAGGCGCGTCTGGGAATAGACGAGGGCGCAGGCCGCTGCCCCCACGAGGGCATAGAGTATGTAGGTGCGTCGCTCGCCGATGAGGTTCGGAATGGTGTGTTTGCCCACACGGCGGTCTGTGTCGCGGTCGCGGAAGTTGTTGACCAGAAGCAGGCAGTCGGTGACGAGTCCCATAGCCATAGCCGCCAAGAAGACATCGTGGTCCACGGTGCCTGCCTGCAGGTAATAGGTGGCGCAGACGGGTACGAGCCCGAAGAACACCACCACCAGCACATCGCCCAGTGCCAGACGGGCGAGGGTGGAGTAGAGGACACAGGCTATGACGCATGTGGCTCCGATAATCACCATCCCCCAGCCGCCCCACCACACGAGCGGCAGTCCCGTGAGGCAGGCCACGGTGGTGACCGCTGCTATGCCTCGCTGCATGGCCTCCGGCGTTATCCATCCCTGTGCGCAGGCCCGTTCCGGCCCCAGTCGGTCCTCGCGGTCTATGCCTCCGCGAAAGTCGAGGAAGTCGTTCACCAGGTTGGCATCAATTTGCATCAGCAGGGCAAAGACAACGCACAATGCGGCAGGCATCCATTGCAGGCTGCCCAGTGCCACCCAGGCTGCCGACAAACCGACACAGACGGGAGCCAATGCCCCCGTCAACGTCTTCGGACGTGCAGCCAGGAACCAGGCCTTCGGGCTGTTCGTCTTAATCATCGTCGTCTTCGTTGTCTTTCTCACCCCTCACCTTGCTCTTCTTGTCGTTGAGCAGGTCGAAGCAGAGATACGTCTTCTTGGCCGACAGGACGGTTTTGAACTTTGTTTCGTATTGGCGCTTCACGGCCAGTTCCTTCTCGGCGGCAACCCATTTCTTGGTCAGCAGTTCCTGGGCCTGCTTTTCCGTGATGGTGCCGGCCTCGATGCTGGGCTTCAGCTTATCCTTCAGGCTGTCGTAGGGTTTGTTTGCCACTTTCTTGTCGGCCAGGTAGCTCACGAGCAGCGGACGCAGCTTGTTCTGTGTGTCGCGGTTTATGCCCAGGTTCTTCAGCACGTAGGCCACGCGCATGTCCGCATTCTTTCCTGCCCAGGCGTTGCCCACGTTGCCTATTGCCAGTGCCAGGCACATGAGGGCGAGCGCAATCAGTTTTCTTGTTTTCATAGTCTTGTTGGGTTGGTTAGTTAAGTAACTTCTATGGGCAAAGGTAATGAGTTTTTGTCAAACGGCCAAGCCTTTATACATTATTTAATATATAGGCGGCACGAATTTAACCCTTCTTCACCCTTTGGTGCACTCGTGTTCGGCTTCGCCCTACTTTGTGTAGTAGCGGTGCGAGCCTCGTCCGGCCTTGCGTATGCCGCTTTCGGGGTCGTTGGCCCAGTCGCGCAGTTCCCGTGCGGCCATCGTGTGGCGCAGGCCGGTCAGCTCCATGTAGTCGCTTACGGTGAGTATGGGGCTTTGGTCGAGATGCTTGCGGGCCAGTTCCAGCCGCTGCTCGGCTGTGTAGGGGGTGTCCATCGCGCGGCGGTTGCCCTCGTAGCGGTCGTGGGTGAGGCGGCACTTCTGTCGTGCGTTGCGCACCAGTTCCTTGTCGGGGGTGATGTGTACGGTGCCGAACACCACGTTTTGGGCATTGTGCTGCACCTCGTTGCCCTCCAGGTTGTCTTCCACCACGGGCATGTCGTCGCGCATCGTGAGCGAGGGTGTCAACAGTCCCAGTCCGTCTATCCGCACCGAGTTGCCCTGGGCCAGATACTCGGGCAGCAGGTCGGCAATGTTCGACATCACGGCCTGCAGCGTGCCCTTGCTGACGGCACAGCGGTGGGCCACTTCGCCCATGAATTCCTCGTTCGACACTTGTCGGCCCCCCACGAAGCGGGGCTTGACGATGCGTTCACCCTTGTTGGTGATTCCACCAATCTCCTGATAGATGTATTTTGCCATTTCCTTTCTTTGTTATGATGTGTTTTTTACGGTCTTACGATGTATTTTTCTCTTCCGGACGTGACATTCTTGACACCCTTCCGTGGGAAAGTTCCGCCATCGGCGGCGTCCGCACGTCCGTCGTCGGTGTCCGTACATCCATCGTCGATGGCTGTCCGTTCATCGGCGGTGGCGGAACTTTTCGACGTGCAAATGTAAGGAATGTTTCTGAACTATGCAAATTTTTTGTCGTGAGGTGTGCAAAAAATTTTGTTCGTGTGCCAAGTTTTTTTTATCTTTGCATCCCATTTCGTCTAATTTATGCCAACAACAAACCAAACAAATAGTCGCGGAAAGCGACCTCAGAAACGCCAGGTGGTGGAGGTTCCACAGATGGATGCCTACGGCCACAAACAGCCCCAGCAGCTCGACTTCGAGGCTGCCGTCCTGGGTGCTTTGCTCATCGAGCAGGAGTCGTACGAACAGGTTCAGAATATACTCACGCCAGAGTCGTTCTACGACCATCGTCATCAGATTATCTTCAAGGCCATCCAGGCCCTGCAGGTCAACCAACGGCCGGTGGACGTCATCACCGTGCCCCAGTACCTGGAGTCGCAGGGCGAACTGGAGGAAGCCGGCGGCATTGTGTACATCGCACAGCTGACGCAGAACGTCATCACGTCGGCCCATATCGACTATCAGGCCAAGATTATCCACCAGAAGTATCAGGCACGCAAGCTGATAACCTTTGCCAGCCGTGTCCTGGGCGATGCCTTCGACCCCACGAAGGACGTGGCCGACCTGATGCAGGAGACCGAGGCCGAACTCTACACCATAGCGCAGCAGACGCAACGCACCAGCTACACCCAGATTAATCCCGTCATCGACGAGGCAATGGAACGGTTGAAGGAGACGATGGCCCGCACCGACGGACTGTCGGGTATCTCGACGGGCTACGCCAAACTGGACAAGGCCACCAACGGATGGCAGAACAGCGACCTCGTCATCATCGCCGCCCGCCCGGCCATGGGTAAGACGGCGTTCATCCTTTCGATGATCAAACGCATGGCTGTGGACATGCGCATACCTGTGGCGATGTTCTCGCTGGAAATGGCCAATGTGCAGTTGGTGAACCGCCTGATATCGAACGTATGCGAAATCCCTGGCGAGACGCTGAAAAGCGGCCGGCTGAGCCCCGTGGAGGTGAACCAACTGGACGCACGCATCAATCAACTCATCGATGCCCCCATCTATGTCGACGACACTGCCGCCCTGTCGATATTCGAACTGCGAACGAAGGCCCGCCGACTGGTGCGCGACCATGGGGTGAAGATGATACTCATCGACTACCTGCAGCTGATGAACGCCTCGGGCATGCAGTTTGGCAGCCGACAGGAGGAGGTATCGACCATCAGCCGCAACCTGAAGGGACTGGCCAAGGAACTGAACATACCCATTATCGCCCTGTCGCAGTTGAACCGTGGATTGGAGAGCCGCGAGGGCAACGAAGGCAAGCGTCCGCAGCTCTCGGACCTGCGTGAGTCGGGTGCCATCGAACAGGATGCCGATATGGTATGCTTCATCCACCGTCCTGAGTATTACAAGATTATGGAGGTCGATGGCGAGGACATGACAGGTAAGGCCGAGTTCATCATTGCCAAGCATCGTAACGGTGCGACGGGCATCATCAAACTCCGTTTCAAACACCAGTATGCCCGTTTCGAGGACTTCGAGGACACGGCTCCCGCACCGCTGCCCAGCGACCAGTACGGCACAGGCGCCACCAAGAGCTCGAGCCTCTCCGACGAGGAAATGGCCAGCCTGGGCAACATGGCCCTGAACCTGCCCGAATCGGCTCCCGGCGACTCTCCCTTCGGCCCCAGCGACCCCGTGGACAACGATCCTCCGTTCTGATTACTTATAGTATCATTCTCTTTCGGCCTGCCTTGCTCTTACGGTTTTCTGTATCAACAATGGACATTGAACATGACAAATAAACATTTTAAGCAATGAGAAAATTTTTCACGCTGATTGCCATCCTTGTCTCGATGATGGCTCACTCGCAAACTTACACCAACCAGTATCCGGCAGAATTGGCACGACTGGCCCAGAAATGGGTGAAGAAAGGGACATGGCGCAATGGGTTTACGAAGGCTGCACCTGCACCGACGGTGAATCAGGTGGAGTTCTATATCCAGTACCATCGCAACCCGACGCAGTGGCAGGCCTTGTTCAAGTGGCTGCAGGAAACGGACCTGATGTCCATCCCGGCTGGCCGGATGCCGATTCCGGGCACGACACTCACGGTGAGTGTGGAGGACGGCGACAACTGGTGCTCGCAGGACGACCTGCGGAAGGGAAAAGGTAGCGAAAGTCACTATCAGAAGATAGATTTCATGTATGTGGTCAGTGGCACCGAGGGCTTCTGCCGTCTCGACCATGAGACCTCAAAGCCTCTTGCAGACTATAAGCCCGACCGCTTGGAGTACGCCTTCGAGTACAACCGCCTGCAGCAGTTCACCTCCATCCCAGGCACCTTCAACATCATGTTCCCCTGCGACTGGCATGTGGCAAAGGTGAAGACGAATGCCGAGAGCCAGCGTCTGCGCGTGTTGGTCATCAAGGTGGATTACAAAATGTGACATAGTATTTTGTGTCTCTGCCCTTTGATAAAGGTCGAAGATAGGCTGCATCATAGAAAACTGCGCCTAAAATTTGCGTTTTCGCTCGATTTACACTATCTTTGCGCCCGAATTTAAGAAAATATATATTAATTATGAATGTTTCATATAAATGGCTCCGCGAATACGTCGATTTCGACCTTTCCGCCGATGAGGTGGCAAAGGCTCTCACCAGCATAGGTCTGGAAGTCGGCGGCGTGGAGGAAGTACAGAGTATCAAGGGTGGTTTGGCAGGCATCGTCATCGGCGAAGTGCTGACCTGCGAACCTCATCCCAACAGCGACCACATGCACGTCTGCACCGTCAACCTCGGACAGGCCGAACCCGAACAAATCGTTTGCGGCGCACCCAACGTGGCAGCCGGACAGAAGGTGGTTGTTGCCACACTGGGCACCAAACTCTACGACGGCGACCAGGAGTTCACCATCAAGAAGAGCAAACTGCGTGGCATTGAGTCGAACGGCATGATTTGTGCCGAGGACGAAATTGGCATTGGCACCAGTCACGACGGCATCATCGTGCTGCCTCAGGACGCTGTGCCCGGAACTCCCGCTGCCGAATACTACCATCTGGAGAGCGACTTCCTCATCGAAGTGGACATCACACCCAACCGTGCCGATGCCTGCAGCCACTATGGCGTGGCCCGCGACCTCTATGCCTGGTTGGTGCAGAACGGATATCAGACAACCTTGCATCGTCCTTCGGTGGACGATTTCAAGGTCGACAACCACGACCTGCCTATTAAGGTGACTGTCGTGAACGAGGAGGCATGCCCCCGCTATGCTGCCGTGTCGCTGAAGAACTGTGAGGTGAAGGAGAGCCCCGAATGGCTGAAGACACGCCTCACGACCATCGGCCTGCGTCCCATTAATAACATTGTGGACATCACCAACTATGTGATGATGGCCTACGGTCAGCCCCTCCACTGCTTCGATGCCGATATGGTGAAGGGACAGGAAATCGTGGTGAAGACCATGCCCGAAGGAACACCCTTCGTGACGCTGGACGGCGAGGAACACAAGTTGAGCGACCGCGACCTGGCCATCTGCAACGTGGAGGAACCCATGTGCATCGCCGGCGTGTTCGGCGGAAAGGGCAGCGGCACGTACGAGACCACGAAGAACGTCGTCTTGGAGAGCGCATACTTCAATCCCACATGGATCCGCAAGTCGGCCCGTCGTCATGGCCTGTCAACCGACGCCTCGTTCCGTTTCGAACGTGGCATCGACCCCAACGGCACCATCTATGCCCTGAAGCAGGCCGCCCTCATGGCCAAGGAACTGGCTGGGGCAGAGGTGAGCATGGACATTGTAGATGTGAGAAGCGAGAAGTCAAGTGTGTTCGAGGATGCCGTTGTTGACCTGAAATACGACTATGTGGACAACCTCATCGGCAAGCATATCCCCCAGGAAACGGTGAAGAGCATCGTCAAGAGCTTGGAGATGAAGGTGCTGGAGGAAACAAAAGAGGGACTGAGGCTGCAGATTCCTGCCTATCGTGTCGATGTGCTGCGTCCTTGCGACGTTGTTGAGGACATCCTGCGCATCTACGGTTACAACAATGTGGAAATGCCCGCATCCGTAAACACCTGTGCTGCCGTGAAGGGCGAGGTGGACAAGAGTTACAAGCTGCAGAACATCATCGGCGAGCAACTGGTGGGTGCCGGCTTCCGCGAGATTCTGAACAATTCGCTGCAGCGCGGTGCTTACTACGACGGACTGGAGAGCCTGAAGGCCGAGAACTGCGTGCGCCTGCTCAATCCCCTGAGCCAGGACCTGAACGTGCTGCGCCAGACCTTGCTCTTCGGCGGTTTGGAAAGCATTGCACGCAACATATCGCATCGTTCCTCCGACCTCAGTTTCTTTGAATATGGCAACTGCTATTACTTCCGCCAGGAGCGCCGCTGTGCCGACATCATCCCCGGCGTCAGCAGCAGTCGCGACCCCGAGGTCATCAAGCACGTCCTGGATGCCTACTCCGAGGACTACCACCTCGGCCTCTGGCAGACGGGCAAGCGCGTGAGCGGCAACTGGGCACATGCCGACGAGGACACTTCCATCTATGAACTGAAAGCCCATGTCGTGAACATCCTGAGCCGCCTGGGCGTGCCCTTCGGCGCATTGGTATTTGCCAAGGGCGAGAGCGACCTCTTCGACAAGAGTCTGGAGATTCGCAACCGTGGCGGCAAGGTGCTTGTGCAGCTGGGTGTCGTAGCCCTGAAGTTGCTGAAGCAGTTCGACATCGAACAGCCCGTCTTCTATGCCGACCTCAACTGGCAGCAGCTCATGAAGGCTGTCCGCAACCAGAAGGTGACGGCTACCGACCTGCCCAAGTATCCTGCAGTCAGTCGCGACCTGGCCCTCTTGCTCGACAAGAGCGTGGAGTTCGGCGAAATCGAACGCATCGCCTATCAGACCGAGAAGAAACTGCTGAAGGAAGTCCGTCTGTTCGACGTTTACGAGGGCAAGAACCTGCCCGAGGGCAAGAAGTCGTATGCCGTCAACTTCATCCTGCAGGACGAGTCCCGCACCATGGGCGACAAGCAGATTGATGCCATCATGCAAAAACTGATTCAGAACCTCACCGGCCAGCTCCATGCTGAGCTCCGTTGATTTACAATTTAGCCATGTACAATGTACAGTATATGTACAATTTAAAAATGTACAATGGCACGCAATCGGATATAAATTGTAAATAATCAAAATTGTAAAATAAATCGTAAATTGTAAATTGTCAAATAGTAAATCACATTATGGGAAGAGCATTTGAATACCGTAAAGCTACGAAGCTGAAGCGTTGGGGCCACATGGCCAAGACATTCACCCGTCTGGGCAAACAGATTGCCATTGCCGTGAAGGCCGGCGGCCCAGAACCTGAGAACAATCCCTCGCTGCGCAGCGTCATTGCCGTCTGCAAGCGCGAGAACATGCCGAAGGACAACATCGAGCGTGCCATCAAGAACGCTATGGGCAAGGACCAGAGCGACTACAAGAGCGTGACCTACGAAGGATACGGCCCTCACGGCATCGCTATCTTCGT